>JAJZTT010000007.1 GCA_021848705.1 Pseudomonadota bacterium | reverse complement strand
TTCCGATCTATGGAAAAGACCCGCATCCTGCTTCGAATCGAACAAGGCGTGACCTCCGTGCTAGCAATCCTCATCACGATCATGGTCCTCACTGCGCTTTGGGGACTCCTCGTGGACGTATACCATCTCGTCCTGCACGGCGCGCTCAACGATCTCAGCCACAGCGCATTCCAGTCCGTATTCGGAACCATTCTGACGCTAGTGATTGCGCTCGAATTCAGCCACACCTTCATGCATCCTGAAGCGGATCATTCCGGGATCGCCAAGACCCGTGCCGTGGTCATGATCGCCATCCTCGCCGTGGCTAGACAGTTCATCGTTTTCGAGTTCCAGTCGGACTCCGCCGCCGTGCTCGGAGCGCTCGCGATTTCGCTCCTTGTGCTGGGCATCGTTCACCGACTGATCCGGGATGATCAGGGGTAGAACAGATAGAGACGATATCCGTTCGCCTGGAGACTTCCCGTATCCAGGACGATGCGGGCATAGGCGGCGGAATTGGGCGCAATCCCGTCCGAAAGCCTTGCCCCGTGCAGATAGTCGGACGGGGCAAACACCTTGCGCGCCACCGGCGCATCCTGGCTGTCCGTCAGGGTGAGTTCGAGAAGCGGATAGGCAACCGGGAAATCCGCGCTGTTCCTGATCGATGCATTGAGATCGATCACCCCGGACCGCCTCGGATCGGCCTGCATGCTGGATGATTCGATGCCGATCATGTCCGCCCGTCCGGGAAGCGGAACGGTGCAGCCCAGCATTGCGCAAAACGACTGAAGGTAAGGTTTTGCCTGCGGCAGGGCGATCGAAATTTGCATCCTGAACAGGTAAAGGGACTGGGTGATGAGAAAAAGAAGCAGGAGGACGGATCCCCATGCCCATATCCAGCGGAATCTGGATGGCTTCTCCCCGACAAAAAACTCCTCTTCAGGGGCAGGTTCCTCGAATTCTTCGGTTTTCTCCCCGATGCCGACCGGCTCCGGAACCCTCTCTTCCGGAAGCATTGGCGGCTCCACCTTTTCCGCCTCGAATGCCTTCTGCCAGCATTCTTCCGGATCCTCGTCCTTTTCGACGATCAGATCCTGCGCGATTTCTTCCTCTGCCGGCGGTTCCGGGGAAACCTCCTCCGGAACGATCTCCTCCAGGGCAGGAGGCGAACGCTCCATGGAAGGGGAAACCTCTTCGGGAGATTCCTGCCGTTCCGCTTCGGCCGAAACCGAATGCCCCGCAGGAAGCGGCGCCTCATCTGGCGGCGCCTCTTCCTGAATCGGAATCACCTGCTGCAGTTCAGGCTCCTCCGGATTGGAAACAGCCTCCTCCTGCCTTGTCAGCCCGTCCTTCACGGGCGAGGGTGCATGCACGGTGGAGAGGCTGTCGAAGGCATTGAACACCTCCGAGCAATGACCGCAACGAACCAGCCCCTGGTGCATCTTCAACAGACTGGAAGTGATCCGGAAGGAAGTCCCGCAATGCGGACAGCGGGTCACCATGCTCATGAAACCCCCTACGCGCGAATTTTCCCCGCAAGACAGGCCCATCCCTCGCTCAGGACGGGCTCGTCCATCTCGAACCATTCGGAATAGATAGCGTGCACATCCCCGGCCTGCCTCTCGAGGATCCCGGATAGCACGATGCGGCCTCCGGCAAGCGAAGCAAGCAGCGGAGCCAGCATTTTCAGCGGATTGGTCAGTATGTTCGCAATCACGATGTCGAATTTACCCTCGACGGATTCCTGGGTCGTGTGAAGATCCATGACAACCCGGTTGTGTTCGGCATTGTAGCGACTTGCGACGATCGCCTGAGGGTCGATGTCGACCCCGGTGGCCCATCCCGCACCCAGCTTGAGGGCCGCGATCGCCAGGATGCCGGAACCGCATCCATAGTCGAGCACGCTCTCCCCGCCCCGAAGGTTGCGATCCAGCCATTCGAGACAAAGCCTTGTCGTGGGATGACTTCCGGTGCCGAACGCCAGCCCGGGGTCGAGGATGAGGTTGATCGCGCCTTCGTGAGCCTCATGCCAGCTCGGCGTGATCCAGAGCCGTTCTGAAATGCGGATCGGAGAAAACTGGGCCTGGGTGAGCCTCACCCAGTCTTCCTCCTCCACCCTTCCCGTGACATGATCCGGGACATGATCCATCCCCGCGCCGCGGGAGGCATTCGCGACGATTTCGGCCGGATCGATTCCCGGTTCGAAAAGCGCTGTGACCCGTGCGATTTCCCAAAGCCTTTCGCAAGCTTCTCCCGGCTCGTTGAAAATGGGCTGCTCCCGATCGGTTCCGGCGTTCGGATCATGGATGTCGACCGAGATTGCGCCTTCTTCGAGCAAGGCATCGCTGAAGCCTTCGGCATCCTGCGCCCCGACCTCGACGGTCACCGAGACCCAGTTCATTCGTTTGCCGCCATGGCGGCCAGCTTCTGCTCCAGGTAGTGGATACTCACACCGCCGCGTATGAACGCAGCATCCTGAAGGAGCTGACGATGAAGGGGAATATTGGTATCGATCCCCTCCACCACCATTTCGGACAAGGCGCTGCTCATCCTGGCAAAGGCCTGCTCGCGAGTGTCTCCATAGGCGATCACCTTGCCGATCATGGAATCGTAGTGCGGAGGAACGAAATAGTTGTGGTAGACATGGGAGTCGACGCGGATCCCGGGCCCTCCTGGAGTGTGGTAGGCGGTGATCCTTCCCGGAGAGGGAGTAAGCTTGAACGGATGCTCCGCGTTCACCCTGCACTCGATCGCATGCCCTCTGAACTGGATGTCGCGCTGCCTGAACCGCATGCGCTCTCCCGCTGCGATGCGGATCTGCTCCTGGACGATATCGATCCCGGTGATCATTTCCGTCACCGGATGCTCGACCTGTACGCGAGTATTCATCTCGATGAAATAGAATTCGTCGTTCTCGTACAGGAACTCGAAAGTGCCGGCGCCCCGATAGCCGATCTTCCTGCAGGCGTCTGCGCAACGCTCTCCGATCTTGTTTCTGAGCCGCAACGGAAGCCCGAATGCGGGCGCCTCCTCGATGATCTTCTGATGACGACGCTGCATGGAGCAGTCCCGCTCGCCGAGATGGACCGCATTCCCGTGTTCATCGGCAAGCACCTGGATCTCGATATGCCGGGGATTTTCGAGATATTTTTCCACATAAACGGTCGGATTCCCGAATGCGGCCTGCGCCTCCGTCCGGGTCATGGTGACCGCATTGAGAAGCGCCGCCTCGGTATGAACCACGCGCATTCCGCGCCCCCCTCCGCCTCCGGCCGCCTTGATGATGACCGGATAACCGATGCTGCGCACGATCTTCACGATTTCGGCAGGGGAATCCGGAAGGGCTTCGTCGTAACCCGGAACGCAGGGAACACCGGCGCGCTTCATCGCATTCTTTGCGCTCACCTTGTCCCCCATCAGGCGGATGGTGTCCGGCCTTGGACCAATGAAGACGAAACCGCTTTTTTCCACCCTTTCAGCGAAATCGGCATTTTCGGAAAGAAAACCGTACCCGGGATGGATAGCCTGCGCGTCGGTCACTTCGGCAGCGCTGATGATCGCAGGAATGTTGAGATAGCTCTGCGCGGAAGGAGCCGGCCCGATGCAGACCGATTCGTCCGCCAATCTCACGTATTTGGCATCGGCATCGGCTTCGGAATGGACGGCCACAGTCTTGATGTTGAGCTCGCGGAAGGCCCGCTGGATCCTGAGCGCGATTTCGCCCCGGTTGGCAATGAGGATTTTTTCGAACATCGGCGGGATCCCGTCACTCGATCACGAACAGGGGCTCGCCATACTCCACCGGCTGGCCGTTTTCGACGAGAATCGCCTTGATGGTGCCGCTCTTGTCGGCCTCGATTTCATTGAGGAGCTTCATCGCCTCGATGATGCAAAGCGTGTCTCCCGCCTCGACGGTGGAACCCACATCGACGAACGGGCTCGCGCCTGGAGAAGATGCACGGTAGAAAGTGCCCACCATGGGGGATTTCAGCACGTGACCCTTGATCGCCTCGGCTGGAGCGACCGCTTCAGCAGGCGCTGCAGGCATGCCGAGAGGAATGTGATGCACCATGGACTGCGGTGCGATCTGCTGGACCGGCATGGCCCGGCTGATGCGCACGGTTTCCTCTCCTTCGGTGATTTCCAGCTCGGAAATTCCGGACTGTTCGACCAGATCGATCAGTTTTTTCAGTTTTCTCAAATCCATAATTCAATCCCCGGGTTGGAGCGCATATTGCAGCGCAAGCTCGTATCCCTTCGCGCCCAGTCCGCTGATCACGCCCACTGCGAGATCGGAGAAATAGGAATGGGCCCGGAAGGGTTCACGCGCATAAACGTTGGAAAGATGTACCTCTATGAAAGGCAGTTGAACTGCCGCAAGCGCATCGCGGATCGCGACGCTGGTATGGGTGAAGGCTGCGGGGTTGATCACGATGAATTCCGTCCCGTCCAGCCTTGCCCCGTGAATGCGTTCGATGAGCGCGGATTCCGAATTGCTCTGGAATGTGAAAGCCTTCGCTCCGTTTTTTTCGGCAAATGAGACCAGGCGGGCATTGATGCCTTCCAGGGTATCGCTGCCGTAGATTCCGGGCTCACGTATTCCCAACAGATTGAGGTTGGGGCCGTGCAATATGAGTATGTTTTTCACCGCGCAAGTTTGCCGCAAACGAACTGCATTTGTCCAGTTTCAACGAAAATCACGTCATTTTACAGGAAATTCACAGCAGTTTGCCGACGATCCCTTCAAGCTTTTCTTCTGGAACCGCACCGGTATGGGTCGCGACGAGATTCCCCTGCCTGTCGAAAACTGCGGTAAACGGCAATCCGGATAGGGATAGAACGGTCGAATCCGGGTCGACCAGGATGGGGTAATTGACGCCTATGCTGTTCGCAAAACCGGCAGCCTTCTCGGCGGAATCCAGTGCAATCCCGACGAAAACGAGCCCTTTCCCCCCATATTTCTTCTGCAGGTCTACGAATCCCGGCATTTCCGCCCTGCAAGGTGGACACCAGGAAGCCCAGAAATTCACCACGAGCACCTTGCCCCGCCATTGCGAGATCGCCTGCTTTTTTCCATCCAGATCAGGAAGCGTTGCTGCAAGGACGGCTTCCAGCTTCGCCTTGTCCTTCCCTTCCGGAGAACTGGCATGATAGACATAAACCGCCAAAATGGCAATTGCCAGCAGCAGCGGAAAGAAATACCGGAAAATCCTCATATCGAGGCGGCATTCAGGGTGGACAGGAATTCTTCCGCGTCCTGGGCGCCCACGAGGCGCACGATCTGCGCCCCCTGCCTGTCAAAGAGAATGATGCCCGGGGGCCCGAAAAGGTTGAACCGCTTGAGTAGCGCGGCATCTTCGGGCGAATTCTCGGTGACATCCGCCTGGACCAGCACGACATCGGCAAGTTTCGCCACGACCCTGGGATCGCTGAAAGCGCCATGCTCCATTTCCTTGCAGGAGATGCACCAGTCCGCGTAAAAATCGAGCATCACGAATCGTCCGCGACTTTTCGCCAGCACCCCGTCGAGATCGGCGACGCTCTTCACCCTTTGGAAGTGCACCCCTCCATCGACCGGCGCGGCCCCTGCATTTCCGGCAAGCCCGGAAAGCGGGTGCATCACATCCCGACCACCGCTGAGCGCGCCGGCCAGGAAAGCCACGCCGACGAGCAACCCGATCACGCCCACCCCCTTCCACAGCTTCCTGAATCCGGATGCACCCGGAGGAAGCGGGTCGATGGCGTGCATGTAGATCGAGGAGACGATGAAAAGCGCAGCATAAAACAGCATGACCGCTGCAGCAGGCAGGATCGGGGAGACGATCCAGATCGCGAGCGCAAGAAGCGCCACGCCGAAGAAATTCTTCACGGACTGCATCCACGGCCCCGCCTTCGGCAAAAGCGTTCCGGCGGAAATGCCGATGGCAATGAGAGGCAACCCCATGCCGAACCCCATCGCGAAAAGCGCGGATCCGCCGAGCAGCACGTCATGGGTCCGACCGATATAGAGCAGCGCACCGGCCAGAGGAGCAGCACAGCAGGGACCAACGATCAGCGCGGACAGCGCCCCCATCAGAAAAACCCCGGAAAGGTGCCCGCCCTGCAGGCGGTTGCTGGTTTCGGAAAGCCTGCTCTGCAGAAAGCTCGGCAGCTGCAGATCGTACAGGCCGAACATGGAAAGAGAGAGCGCCACGAAAATCAGGGCGAATCCGCCGAGCGCCCACGGAGTCTGGAGCAGGTCGGATATGAGCACGCCGGAAAATCCGGCAGCCACCCCTGCGATCGAATACACGATGGAAAGCCCGAGCACATAGGCGAGGGAAAGGATGAACCCCCTGGTTTTGGTCAGCTTCGCACCGTGACCGACGATGATTCCGGAAAGGATCGGGATCATCGGAAAGGTGCACGGAGTGAGTGCGAGCAACAATCCGAACCCGGTGAAGGAAGCGATGATCAGCCAGTAGTTGCCGCTCCCCATCAGTTTCGCAATGCCGGAAGTCTGGTCGACGATCTTGCCGGAAGGCGCCTCTGCGCTTCCAGCATCAGGCAACCGGATATCGTATTTCGCATCGATCGGTTCGTAGCAGAGCCCCTTCGAACTGCACCCCTGATAATTGAGAAGCAGGGTCATCTTCCCGGTCGCGCCCTTTCCCCGATCGAGCACCACATTGGCCGTGAAAGCCTGATGGTAGACTTCCGTCCTTCCCAGGTTGAGATCATCCTTCAGCTCCCCCTGGGGAAGATCGACCCTTTCGATCGCGAGTCCCGGGGCATTTTCGAGCGAGAACTTGAGCCTTGCCTTGTAGAGGTAATACCCTTCGGCCGGAACATACTTCACCGCCACAGTATGCCCGTCGACAGCGGCGACGCTCACCTTGAAGGCCTCTTCGGGCTTCAGGAATTTGGGCGGAGGTCCGAAAAGATCGGTTTTGAGGGAAGAAAACAGCGACTCTCCCGCCATCGCCGAAGAAATGCTGGTCAAAAGGAGAAAAAGGATTAAAATGAATCGTTGTGGTTGCATCGTCAAAGCGTCTCTGATTCGATCCACCCCAGATATTCGGGAAGGCCATTGCAGGGGGAGACAGCGAGGATCTCCGGAAGTTCGTAAGGATGGTGACTCCTGATCATTTCTTCCACTGCGCGATAATGCCTCGCAACGGTCTTGATGAGAAGAGGCACCTCGGCTGCAGTCTCGATTGCGCCTTTCCAGGCGTAAATCGAGTCACAGCCCGCCTGGATGTTCACGCAAGCCGCGAGCCGGGATTCGACCAGCTTTTGCGCAAGCCTGTAAGCCTGCTCCCTTTCGGGCAGGCTGGTGATGACGAGCAACGCTTCCATTGGAAACCATCGTGAAAATCCTGCTGACCATTTTACTCGCTTTTTCTTTCGTCGAGATCTATTTTCTGATCAGGCTGGCGGAGTTCGCCGGTGTCCTGCCGGTCATCCTGCTGCTCGCAGCCAGCGCCTGGGCGGGATGGCAATTGCTGAAAAGCGAATACAGGACCTTCCTCAAACGGGCTTTCATGCCTGCGAATCTGGGCGCATTGCCTGCAAGAAACCTGGTCGCAGGCATCCTGCTCATCGTGCCGGGCATCCTCTCCGACCTCGCAGCCATCGTCGTCCTGCTCTGGCCGAAGCGGACCAGGACGATCGAAGACGGGATCATCGAAGGCAAATTCCATAGGATGGACTAGAGCGCATCCACGACACGGGGATAGCGAAGCGCGAGCCCGAGTTCCGACTTCATCCTGCCGTTCACGAGTCGCCTCGATTCGCAGAGAAAGGAATACATCATCGGCGAGATCCTGCCCCTCACTTCCTCCCGCCTCATCCTCTCCGGGGGGGGCATGCCCAGCCTGGATGCGACGAGCTCGAAATATTCGCCCATTTTCAGACCGGAGTCGTCGCAGACATTGTAGATCCGCCCCGGGGCTCCGCGCCGCAAGGAAAGCGCCAGCGCTCGCGCCAGATCCTCTGCATGGATGTGATTGGTATGGACGTCGTCTTCCGGGGAGAGAACCGGCATCTTCAGACGATCGACCGAGATTCTCTCCCTGGAAAAGATCCCCGGAACGCGAAGAATCGAAACGGAAACCCGATTCTCACGCCCCCATTTCCTGATCCTGTTCTCGGCATCCAGTCTCCGGGCCGCACGCTGCGTTTCCGGCCTCGCCGGCCTCGTCTCGGGCACCCATTCCCCGTCGCAGTTCCCGTACACCCCGCTGGTACTGATATAGATCAGGCGATGTGGTAGGATACTGCATTTTGCTGACAATGCCGCGAGCAGATTGCGGGTTCTCGCATCGCACTCCCCGGAAGAGGAAGGGGGGGCGAGATGGAGCACGGTTTGCGCGGTGCCTGCAATTCGCCACAGGCTTTCCGGATCGTCCAGATCGCCGGGAATGGGAAGGACGCCCGCCTCCCGCAGTGCCTCGAAGCGTGCAGGGGAATGGGACAGCGCCAAAACCCTGTAGCGATGCCGCAGCATCGCCGCTGCGCGAAGACCGATGTCTCCGCAGCCGATGATGAGAAGATTTTTCATATGGATAAATTCTACATTCGACCGACCAAAGGTGAAATACATGCCCCATAAAATCACCATCCAATCCAGCCAGCACACTTTCACCCAGGAGGAAGGCGAATCCATCCTGGAAGCTGCGCTTCGGGAAGGATACGACCTTCCTTACGGCTGCAGGAATGGCGCATGCGGCGCCTGCAAGGGAAAGATCCTGGAAGGAAGCGTCGATCATGGCAAATACGACAAAAAGGCATTGAGCGCGGACGAACTCGATTCCGGAATGGCGCTTTTCTGCTGCGCGAGAGCAACCTCGGACCTCGTCATCGACTGCAGGGAAGTGAAAGCGGCGAAGGACATCCAGGTGAAGACCATGCCCTGCAGGGTGCAGAACATGATCCTTGCCGGCAAGGACACCATGGTCCTCAAGCTGAAGCTTCCCTCGAACGAGCGCCTGCAGTTCCTGGCCGGTCAGTACATCGACATCCTGCTGAAGGACGGCAAGCGCCGCAGCTTTTCGCTCGCCAATGCGCCTCACGACGACGAACTCCTCGAACTGCACATTCGCCAGGTTCCCGGCGGCAGCTACAGTCATTTCGTATTTCACGAAATGAAGGAAAAGGACATTCTGCGCTTCGAAGGCCCTCTCGGCAACTTCACCCTCGACGAGGATTCCGAAAAACCCATCATCCTGCTCGCGAGCGGAACCGGATTCGCCCCGATCAAGAGCATCGTCGAGCACGCGCTTCATCACGGCATCAAGCGCGAAATGAAGCTCTATTGGGGCGCATACAGGAAGGAAGACCTGTACATGGCGGAACTCCCGGAAAAATGGGCCGCCGGGCAGGACAATTTCAGCTATGTTCCGGTGCTTTCCGACCCGGCCCCGGAGGACGGATGGACAGGGAGGACCGGCTACGTGCACCAGGCAGTGATGGATGATTATTCGGACCTTTCCGGATTCCAGGTCTATGCCTGCGGGTCTCCCCTCATGGTGCAGGCAGCCCACCAGGACTTCACCTCGAAGAGATCCCTTCCCACGGCATCCTTTTTCTCCGACGCTTTCACATTCTCGTTAAAATAAGGACAGCAATGAAATCCCTGATTTGCGGATCCATCGCATATGACACCATCATGGTATTCCATGATGAATTCGGAAAGCACATCCTCCCCGAGCAGATCCACATCCTCAATGTCGCCTTCCTGGTACCCGACATGCGGCGCGAATTCGGCGGATGCGCCGGAAACATCGCCTACAACCTGAAGATGCTGGGGGGCGAGGCGATCGTCATGGCGACCGTGGGCGACGATCACCAGCCCTATTCCTACAGGATGGAAAAGCTCGGGCTGGACACCACCCATGTGAAACATGTCGAAGGTACCTTCTGCGCCCAGGCTTTCATCACGACCGACGTGAAGGACAACCAGATCACCGCCTTCCACCCTGGCGCGATGAATTACTCGCACCTCAACAGCGTGAAGGATGCCGGGGGAATCGGCCTCGGCATCGTCTCCCCGGACGGCCGGGACGGAATGATGCTGCATGCAAAGGAATTCCATGAGGCGGGCATTCCCTTCATCTTCGACCCCGGCCAGGGAATGCCGATGTTCAGCGGCGATGAACTGATGGAGTTCATCATGAAGGCGGATTATCTCACGGTCAACGACTACGAAGCGCGCATGCTGCAGGAAAAGACCGGAAAGACTGCGGAAGAGCTGGCGAAACACGTCAAGGCGCTGATCATCACGCTGGGCGCGGAAGGCTCGCTGATCCACTCCGGCGGAGAGGAGATCAGGATCCCGGCAGTCAAGCCTGCCGCGGTCATCGACCCGACCGGCTGCGGCGACGCATACCGCGCAGGGCTGCTCTACGGACTTTCGAAAGACATGGACTGGCACCAGACCGGGCGACTCGCTTCGCTGCTCGGCTCGCTCAAGATCGCCAACCGCGGCGGTCAGAACCACCATCACGGCATCGAGGAGATCAGGGTCCGCTTTCGCGATGCATTCGGCTCCGATCTGGGAGTTTAATCAAAATGCAACGGATCCGTCACCCGGGTGTCACCTGAAAGGCTTAATGTCTTATACCGAAATACAATTTTCGGAGGTAAGACATGTTTCTTCAGCAAATTCAGGATACCCAGGGTGCCGGCAAGAAGCTGTCGCTGCACTTCGCCCGTTCCATGTCGGAAATACTCGAAGCGCAGCGACTCAGGTACCGGGTTTTCGTCGAGGAAATGGGCGCTCGCCTCGACGTCCGGGAAGAAGGCGTGGACAGCGACATCTTCGACCCATTCTGTCGGCACCTGCTGGTTCGCGACGAATTCACCAATGAAGTGGTCGGCACCTACCGGATCCTGGACAGCATGCAGGCCAGAAAAATCGGGGGATTCTATTCCGACGACGAATTCGATCTCACCCGCCTCAACCACCTTCGGGACAGCACGGTCGAAGTGGGCCGCTCCTGCGTCCACGCCGATTACCGGAACGGCGCCACCATCGCCCTGCTCTGGTCCGGAATCGCCCAATACATGCAGGCGCACCATTACCAGTATCTCATCGGCTGCGCGAGCATCAGCATGACCGACGGGGGACACAATGCCGCCAGCATCTTCGAGAAGATCAGGGATCGCAGCCTGAGTCCGGCCGAATACCGGGTTTTCCCGCGTTGCTCGCTGCCTCTGGACGCACTGAACTGCCATCTGGAGCCCGCCATCCCTCCGCTTCTGAAAGGCTACCTGCGGCTCGGCGCCTATGTATGCGGCGACCCCGCCTGGGACCCGGACTTCAATACCGCAGACCTGCTGATGATGCTCCCGCTCTCCCGCATGTCCTCCCGCTACGAGCGACACTTCATGAAGAAGAACCAGGCAATGGTCATTCCGGAGTGATGCTGGACGTTTTTGGATCGCGGATCTAGAATCACGCATGGCCTTCGGAAAACATCAAGCGGTGCGGGCCTACCGGCTCGCCCGCCTCGGGATCCATCTCGCGAAAGGGGTGCTCACGGTGAGCACCGTGTTCCCCTGCAGCGGCAGGACGAGGCGCAGGAAGCTGATCCGCAACTGGTCCGGAAAGCTGCTCAGGATCCTCAACGTCTCGCTTTCCGTCTCCGGAACTCCTCCGGAGCGGGAGTCGCTGCTCGTCGCAAACCATGTCTCCTGGCTCGACATCTATCTCATCAACACGGTCTGCCCTCCCCGATTCGTCGCAAAATCCGAAATCAGGAACTGGCCGGTGGTGGGATGGCTGAGCGAAAAAACCGGCGTGCTCTTCGTCGAGCGGGAAAGGCGCGCCGACACGCCCCGCATCAACCAGGCGATCACCGATGCGATTTCATCCGGCGATCTCGTCGCGGTGTTTCCGGAAGGAACGACGAGCGACGGGCTGAGCATCCTGAGCTTCCGTGCACCGCTCCTCGAGCCCGTCCTCACCACCAACGCCAACCTTCATCCCGCTGCGATCCGCTATGTCACCGAGGACGGACGGGTCGACACCGCAGTCGCCTATGCGGGAGACACGTCGTTCGGGGAATCCCTCTGGCACATTCTGGGAAGAAAGGCGGTCCGTGCGGAAATCATCTTCGCGGAAGGAATCGAGACATCGGGGAAAAACCGGAAGGAACTCGCGCGCCACGCGGAGTCGGTCATTGCAAAAGCTTTGGATCTGCCCAACCCCGGCACGCAATCTGGAACACCTTGCGATCTTCGAGCCTGACTGCGGTCAGAGCCCCCCCCCACAGGCAGCCGGTATCGAGCGCGAGTAGATTTTTCCGAACCAGGAGACCGAGCGCGGACCAGTGGCCGAATACGATTTCGTTCCCTTTCCAAGCAGGAGCCTTCGCCTCGAACCAAGGAAGATAGCCTTGCGGGGCACGGTCGGTTCCCGCCTTGTGAGAGAATTCCATCTCCCCTTCCTGCGTGCAAAACCTCATCCTGGTCATGGCATTGACGATGACCCGCATCCTCGCATGGCCTTCCAGCGAATCTTCCCAGGAATGGGGCTTGTTTCCATACAGGTTGGCGAGCAGTTCGGGATGATCCGGGCCCTGCAATGCGGATTCCACTTCGCGTGCCAGCGATTCCGCCTTCTCCGCGGACCAGCAGGGAAGCATTCCCGCATGGACGAGAACCCGCCCGCCTTCGCGGTGCAATAGCGGCCTGTGCCGAAGCCAGTGGACGAGTTCATCCCTGTCCGGTGAAGACAATATGTCCTGGATGGTGTCGCTCTTGTGGAGACGCTCCATCCCCCGATCGACCATCAGGAGATGGAGGTCGTGATTGCCGAGGACGGTGACCGCGCCATCGCCAAGAGATTTGACGAAGCGCAGCACACCTGCGGAATCGGGGCCCCGGTTGACGAGATCGCCAACGAACCAGAGCCTGTCTTGCGCCGAATCGAAGCCGATCAGATCGACGAGTTCGAAAAGCTCATGGCTGCAACCCTGAACGTCGCCGATCGCATAAGTCGACATCGAGTCCGGATTTTCCTTACTTGGCTTTGGAAACCATGTAATGGACGGCCGCCTTTACTTCGCCGTCGGTCAGGGAACTCTTCCCGCCTCTCGCCGGCATCATGCGGATTCCCTTCAATGCATGCTGGACCAGCACATCCTCGCCTTGCGCGATCCTGGGGGCCCATGCCTTCTTGTCGCCGAATTTGGGCGCACCCATCACGCCGGCAGTATGGCAGTTGGTGCAGACGCTCTTGAACACCTGCTCCCCTGTCATGTCCGCATGGGCTGCTACTGGAAGGGCTGCGAAGGCGACTACGGAAAGAATGACTTTCAGCGATTTCATTTTGACCCCCTTGGTATATTAGACAATGGTTATTTTAGCTCCTCGACCTTCCATGGTAAAGCTCGAAACCTGAAAATTTTTCATATGCGAACAGTTCTTGCGTGAGCACTATTCGCACACTCACTTTATGCTAGAATACCGGTTTGCGCCCGTAGCTCAGTTGGATAGAGTGTTGGTTTCCGAAGCCAAAGGTCACAGGTTCGACTCCTGTCGGGCGCGCCATAATTCGATTACAAAAACAAAAAGTTAAAGCTTCACCACATTTCCCGCCATTTCAGTTTTCGTCCCGTTTATTCACTTTCAGTGCGCCAGATTTATGCCAGGATCTGAGCCACTCCGAATCCGCACCACCCCATCTTTGACACTTCCCATCGTTGAAGGCAAAATTTTCCCCGCTTTTTTGCTCGATGCCATGCCGCCGCACCCTATCGCGAGAAATTTTTTTCAACAGAATTCCCCCCTTATTTCCTGGAAGAATTACAGGATAGGCAGGGGGGGAATTCAGCATAAAGGAAGGCCAGGGTCACCCATTAATGGCCCGGTGTCAAATAGCAAAAAATCTTTTCGTTCAGCCGCAGGCTGAACGCAGGTTGTTAATTCCATCCCGTTTTGCCGTTCCTGCGCCCTTCATCTCATCTCGTGGTGTCCCCGTTTATGCGTTTTTTGAAGAACATGATCGAAGGGGAATCGCAATGCCCCGTTCATGCGCTTTGCCACCTGGTGGACCATGAACCGGACTTTTCCGAATTCCACGCCCGCTACAAAAATTCACGCGTCAGGCACGACCTTCAGCGTTTCCGCGCATGCCTGAGCTTGTCGGAACAGGGTAAAAATTGGCAAAATTCGGGATATGCATCCGGGACAGGAAAAATGCAGACGATCAAACTCAATGTCGACTTTTCGCAGCGAATCGTGCTGCAAACCAGAAATCTTCCCTGGCTGTCCAGCCCTTCCTCCGGCGTGGAGAGAAGAATGCTCGAGCGGGATGGCGGAGAAGTGGGGCGCGCGACATCAATCGTGCGGTTTTCGCCCGGAGCGGATTTCCCCTTTCATGTCCACGATCTCGGCGAGGAAATCCTCGTGCTCGAAGGAGTTTTCAGCGACGAAACCGGGGATTACGGCCCGGGTTCCTATCTCAGGAACCCTCCCGGATCGATGCACTCCCCCCGCTCGGAAGAAGGATGCACCATTTTCGTCAAGCTTCGCCACTTCGACATCAGGGATAGGGAAAGGGTGGCCGTCGATACCCGAAATTCGCAATGGCTTCCCGGGCTGATTCAGGGGCTATCCGTCATGCCGCTTTACGGCTTCGAAACCCGGCACACTGCGCTGGTTCGCTGGGATCCGGGCACGATCTTCAATCCCCACCGCCATTACGGAGGGGAGGAAATCCTGGTGCTGGAAGGAGTGTTCGAGGACGAGCACGGACGTTACCCGCAAGGGACCTGGATGAGAAGCCCGCATCTGAGCCTCCATCACCCCTTCAGCAGGGAAGGATGCACCATCCTGGTCAAGACCGGGCACCTCCCTCCCTGAATTCCGGCCGTCCATCAGGAGTCTCTTCGTCGAAAAGTCGGCTCAAGGCGGCCATCGCGTTACGCCATTCCTGTTCCAGTCGCCCGAAGCTTTCCCTTTGCGCCCCAGAGGCACCAATGAGTTCCGATTCAAGCCTTTCGGCAGCAAAAGCCAGTGCCTGTGCGCCTATGGTTGCCGCCGTTTCTTTCAATGCGTGAAGCCCCCTTGCAGCAACATCGACCTTTCCTTCGGTCATGGCCAGGCGGATCTCTTCGAAAGAGGTGGAATTGTACTCGAAGAACATTTTCAGCATGCTTCGGTACATTTCCGCATCCCCCCCCATCCTGGCGATTGCTGCCGCAGGCTCGAAACCCGGAAGATCCGGCAATGGTCCCGATCCTTCCCGCAGCATTCTCTTCAGCATCTGATACAGCTTTTCCGCCTTGATGGGTTTGGTGAGGACATCGCTGACGCCTGACTTCATCATCGTTTCCCGTACATTCGACATGACATCCGCGGTCAGCGCGACGATGGGCAATGAAGGATATTTTCCCTTGATGATTTCTGCAGCTGCGTAGCCGTCCATGACCGGCATCTGGATGTCCATGAGCACCAGATCGTACAGGCCGCTGCCTTCCATGACGGAATCCACTGCCTGCAGCCCGTCTTCGGCAGTCTCCACAGAAGCACCGGTCAATTCGAGCAGATTTTTTCCGACCTCCCGGTTGAAGGCATTGTCGTCCACGACCAGGATGCGCTTCCCGGCAAGATCCGGAACCACGGCCTTCTTCCTCGCTTCCCGGCCCAGCGGTTTATCCCCGAACAGCAAAGCCAGTTCTTCGTAAAGCCTGGCGTGACTTGCCGGCCGAGCGACCACGCGGCCGGCGAAAGAAGCAGCTTCCGCATCGGCTCCTGAAACGCGAAGAATCGGCACGGAAGGGGCGGATTCCCCAACCCTCCGCAGAGAGGCGTCATTTTCCTGCGTATCGATCAGAATGCAGTCCGGCCGTCCATCCATCGTTTCGGCCAGTTCCGATGCGGATCCGTGCACTTCGTATTGGCAACCGAGCTTTTTCAAGTATTCCGAATACAGGGCGCGCATGACGGCGCTGTCTGCCGCGACGTGGATTTTCTTCCCGGAAAGTGAAGGCAAAGCCGAAGGCCGGGAAACGATGCCGAAAGGCGAAGTGAAGCGGAAACTGCTTCCCTTTCCAGGGGAGCTTTCCACGCGGATGCACCCTCCCATCAGCTCGACGAGCTGCTTGCTGATCACAAGCCCGAGCCCTGTTCCGCCGAACCTGCGCGTGGTCGAGGTGTCCGCCTGGGAAAATGCCCTGAACAGGGTTTCCTGTTGATCCGGCGTCATCCCGATCCCGGTGTCCCGCACCAGGAATTCCAGCAACACCTTTTCATCCCCCCCGTCGATCCGGTCTGCAAGGAGGGTGATCTCCCCGTGCTCGGTGAACTTGATTGCATTGCTGACGAGATTCGTGAGCACCTGGCTCAACCTCAGCGGATCTCCGGAAAGCCAGACCGGCACCTTCGGATCGATCCCGAAATTCAGTTCGACCCCTTTTTCCCTTGCCTTGTTGCCCAGCATGCCGGCCACCTCCCCGATCACTTCATCCAGCCTGAACGGGATGATTTCCAGGTCCAGACGCCCGGCTTCGATCTTGGAAAAATCCAGTATGTCGTTGACTATGCCGAGCAGGGAGGTCGATGCAGAATTGATCTTGCTGATATAGGAAAGCGCCTTCTGCGGCAAATCCATGCTTTGCGCCAGGAAGGAAAATCCGATGATCGCATTGATCGGCGTGCGGATTTCATGGCTCATGTTCGCCAGAAACTCGCTCTTCGACTTGCTTGCCTCCTCGGAAAACCGCCTCGCTTCGACGAGTTCCCTGGTGATCCGGTTGCGCTCGGTGACATCCCTGGAAGAATTGAACAGCACCACTTCTCCATCCAGTTCGAGCCTGTGCCCGCTCACTTCCACATCGAAAACGGAGCCATCCTTGCGCCTGTGCCTGGTCTCGAATTGGGAACGGCCGGGATTGTCCATCTGTTCCGCGATCGCTTTCGTCAGTTCCTTTCCTTCGAAATGAGCATCCCACCTGGAAACGTTCATGCCGATGATTTCTTCCCGATCGTATCCGAGCATGGCGCAGAAGGAATCGCTGGCCTCGATCACGTTTCCCATGGAATCCAGGATATGGATGCCGTCGCTCGCATTGCGCAACAGCGCGAGGTTCTTCTGATTGGATTTCCAGAGCTCCTGGTAAATCCGCCTGGTTTCGCTGATGTCCCTCAAAACGCCGATATAATGCCTGTCTGCATCGCCGACCAGTTCCGTCACCGAAATCTCGAGAGAAAGCAAGGCTCCGCTGCGGTGCAATCCCTGCACCTCGACCCTGCGGCCGATGATGGTTTTCTTCCCGCCCTCGACATGTGCACCGAGGTATTCATCGTGTTTCGAACGGATCGGCTCGGGCATCAGAAGTTTGACATTGCTCCCGAGCAATTCGCTTTCCTGGTATCCGAACAGCCTGCAAACCGCCACGTTTGCGGACTGGATGATTCCTTTCTGGTCGATCAGGACGAGGCCGTCCAGCATGGCTTGATGGATTCCCCTCAGGCGGTTCTTGCTGTTGATGAGATTCCGATTGAGGTCGATGGCCAGCTCCATCGCCCTCCTCCTGCCATTGACCGCAAGCCAGGTGATCAAGGTCAGCAGCAGGCTGACCATGATTCCGCTGCTCATGATCCAGTAGGGATGAGCCGAATCGAAGCGTTTGCCGATTTTCGGGAGAGAGGAAAACACCATGGTCCATTCGTGGTTTGCGAACCGCACATGCCTGATGGCAAGGAAATGGGGCTGCGCAGGTCCTTTTTCGCTCGAACGGTCGAACATCCTGCCCTCCCCGGAAACGCGCACTCCATCGTAAACCCGAGTATCGAATTCGTCCCCTTCCCCGCCGAGAATGCCCCGCATCAGATCGCCCATGCGGAACACCGAATAAACCCAGCCGACCAGGTTCGCCCTTCTTTGCGCGATCGTTCCGTGCGGCATGCCGTTCCGATAGACCGGAAGATAGACCAGGAATCCGGACTGCACATCGCGGGTGGTTTCCTGGACCAGCACGACCTTGCCGGACATCGCGGGCCTTCCGGAATCCCTGGCGAGATCCATCGCCTTCCGCCTGACAGACTCGGAATACATGTCGTATCCGAAGGCGCGCTGATTGCGCCAGTCGAAAGGCTCGAGATAAAGGATAGAGGTATAGATCTTCCGGACGCCTTGCGGCCTCACCGTGTAATCCGGGAAACCCTCCCTGCGCACGCCGGCGATATGACTGGAAAGCATGGAAGGCTGAATGAGCTGCGCATATCCGATTCCCTGGATGCCGGGATAGATGAGGTTGAGGTGCATCCCGGCGACATAGTCCCTGAATGCATCCCGGTCGACTTCACCTGAAATGCTGAAAAGCACTTTGGCGCCGCGCAGAGCCTGCTGGTACAGGTTCAGGCGGTTTTCCGTCTTCCGGATCACGTCGTCGACGCGAAAATTGAAATAATCCAGCGAATTCTGCTCGATCTCGAATTCCTCGCTCTTCCATACGAGAAAGGAGGCCGAAAGCGAAATGACCAAAACCAGCAGCGGAAGGAGAAAACTCCATCCCTGCGCACCCGGCTCAGGCCGCAACGAAGATTCTGCAGGATCGTTCTTCATGGATCACGAAGCAGCGATTCTCATACCAGGAGACATGGACGCACCAAAAGCCGCACAAAAATGTGATAATATCGATATCATTCTATGATAAAAACGATATCGCCGGACAGATTTTCCCTGATGGCTCCCTCCGCCGCAACCCTTTCGTTGCCAATGCGATCCGCTTCGGATAAAGTTCCATCGACCGAACCGGAAAAGAAACAAGGAAATCCGCGCACCGGCAAATGCCCCGTGCGCCAATCACTGACCCGGAGATGATGATGCCCGATTCGGCCCATATCCTCATAGTGGATGACGACCAGATCGCCAACAGGATTCCCGACATCGTTCTCCTGGATGTCTCCATGCCGGAAATGGATGGTTATGGAGTTTGCAGGAAACTCAGGAAGAATGAAAGCCTCGATGGACTGCCCATCATCTTCGTTTCCGTCCGGATCGACGAATCCGAAAGAATGAAGGGATTCGAGGCCGGAGGAGACGATTGCCTGGCGAAGCCGGTCATGCCGATCGAACTTTGCTGGAAAGTGGAATCGATTCTGCAATGGAAGCGCGAACGCGCCGAACTGAAGGACAACCTCGGCGACGCCTTCAGCACCGCAATGACCGCGATGAGCACTGCCAGCGAAGTCGGCACGGCCCTGCGTTTTCTGAGAAACAGCTTTCAGGCCGAAAACTATTTTTCTCCGGGGAGGGGACTGGTCTCCACGCTTGCAGGAAACCATCCATGAATGATCCGGGACTGCCGGCATTGTACGGAATCGAAGGACTCGATCCGATGGCCGGCCTTTCGCACTTCGGCGACGAGGAAATTTATCTCAGGATGCTGACGAAATTCACCGTGCTGCACGAAGGAATCAGGCCGGATGTCCTGAAGGCCTTCGAAAACGGCGATGCAGAAGCGGCAATGGCGATGCTGCACAGGATCAGGGGCGCAGCGGGGTATGTAGGGGCGATTGCCGTAGCAGAAACGGCGCTTCGCATCGAAAGGCATCTGAGGGAAAACGGGCAATTCGGAGAAATTCTCGGCATGGTGGACCTGCTCGAAGAAACCCTCGTCAGAATGAACCAGGCAATCAGGCTTGCGCTCATGCGCTCCTGAGGGAGCCACGGTCCGACCGATCCTGCAAGCGCATCATTTGAAACTGAAGGGAGGAATCTTGTTCCAGAGTTCCAGGAAATGCGAAGCGCGCATCGAAGCGCTGACACGGGAAATGCAGCCGCTCCGGGCCATGTACGATGCGATGAAACGAAGCACTGCAATGGCCGAGTTCTCCATGGACGGAGTCGTCATCGATTCGAATGAAAGATTCTCCAGATTGCTGGGTTATTCGGCAAACGAGATCAAGGGAATGCATCATGGCGCATTGTGCGGCCCGGAATATGCGCAGAGCCGTGAGCATGCGGATTTCTGGTCTCGCCTGAAATCCGGGGAGACGATCGAAGGCAGATTCATGCGGCGAAAACAGAACGGCGATGCGGTCTGGCTGGAGGCCACCTATTTTCCGGTATCCGACGAGAGCGGGAAAAACTCGAAGGTCATCAAGATCGCATCCGACGTGACGGCCCAGGTCGCTGCAGCCGGGCAGGACCGGAACCTGATCACGGCACTCGATCGTTCTCTCGCGGTGATCGAATTCGATCTGCAGGGCAATGTGATCACTGCAAACGAAAACTTTCTGAAGCTGCTCGGATACCGCCTGGATGAAATCAGGGGCAGGATGCACAGGATGTTCTGCAGGCAGGAATATGCGGCGAGCCATGAATATGGTCAATTCTGGGAAAGACTGCGCCAGGGCGAGTTTTTCGGCGGGCAATACGAGCGGATCACCAGGGACGGAAGTTCCATCTGGCTGGAAGCCACTTACAATCCGGTCAGGGACGAAAGCGGAAAAATCTTCCGCGTGATCAAGTTCGCATCCGACATCACGCAAAGGGTATTGCAGCAGCAATCGGAATCAGAAAGCGCCAGGATCGCTTACGGAGTCGCGCTGGAAACCGAACAGGGATCTTCTGAAGGGGAAAGGATCATCCTGCAGGCCACGGACAAGATGCGCGCCCTTTCCGGGCAGGTCAGGACTGCTTCCGAACAGGTCAGGGAACTCGGCGCCCAGACCTCGAAAATCACCTCGATCGTGAACACGATCAGGGAAATCGCCGACCAGACGAATCTGCTCGCGCTCAATGCCGCGATCGAAGCTGCCCGCGCAGGAGAATCCGGAAGAGGCTTCGCGGTGGTCGCTGACGAGGTCAGAAAACTCGCCGAGCGGACGAGCGGATCCACCCAGGAAATCTCCGCGATGATCGCGAGAATCCAGACCGAAAGCCAGGCAGTGACGGAAAGCATGGAAAGCAGCCTCTCCGAGGTCGAAGAAGGAGTACATCTTGCCAACGGGGCGGGTGTGGCGATCCAGCAGATCCGCGCAGGAGCCCGGAAGGTGGTGGATGTCGTACAGCAGTTTTCATCTTCACTGAAGAGCTGAAATCCGTAACGATCGGGGTTTGCGCAGGATCTTCAGGAAGCAATTTCCGGCATCACGGATTCGACCGGAACGATGACCCTGAATGTGCGCATTCCGGAATTTCCAAGCTCTACGATGTGCAGCTCCCCGACGAGCGGCCTGGACATGCTGTCGCGAACCCTGAAGAGATGACCGCAATGGCACATGAAGCTGATCTTCGGATTGAGTTTTCCCCCATCGAGCAGGCTGGAATCTCCGAACTGGGGAAAGAGGAGGGAAATGTGACGGGAAAGGAGTTCGGAGGATTCATAGCCGAACAGCGTTTCCGCGGCGAAATTGCAGTCCAGGATGTTCCCCTCTTCGTCCAGGGTCAATGCGGCGACTTCGCTTTTTTCAGGAATTTCCGGATTCCCGTACATCGTCCATCTCCTCCATACTTCCTGCATCTTCCAATTAGGACCCTATACCATGGAAGCCAAAAGGCAAGTATTGTTACAGAAATGAGACACCCGCATCTTCCTCCGGGGGAAATCGGATATAATTTTGCGCTTTCAATGATCCCCGAATCCGTTTGCATCCTTCAAGTACAGCCAGGGTTTCTCAACTCCTCGACCGCATCAGGAATGCCGGCGCAAAGCCATGCCATGAAGCCAGGATGCTGCGAAGCTGGACCCAGGTTCTTCCTTTCGAGGCGGAGCGCTTCCCGAAGCAGGTCAGGGAGGAATGGCGTTCGCTCGGAAAGGAAATCGATTCGCTTGCCCGGATACAAAGCGAGCATCCCGCAGCAGAAGGGGTCGCCCGCCTGCTCGTGAAGCTTTGCGACGGACAGATGGTCGAAAGCGTACTGCTGCCCAGAGGCGGTCTTTGCGTCTCCACCCAGGTTGGATGCGCAGTGGGTTGCGCATTCTGCATGAGCGGGCGGGATGGACTCGTGCGCCACCTGGGAAGTGCGGAGATCGTCGCCCAGGTCGCTCTTGCCAGGAGCCGCCGGGAAGTGAAAAAGGTGGTCTTCATGGGCATGGGGGAACCCGCCCACAACCTGGACAACGTGATGGAAGCGATCGAGACGCTCGGGCTTCACGGCAACATCGGTTACAAGAATCTTGTGCTTTCCACAGTGGGAGATCTGCGGGTCTTCGAACGCCTGCCCGAAATGGCGGTCAGGCCCGCGCTGGCGGTTTCGCTTCACACCACGAAAATGGACCTGAGGGAGAAGCTTCTGCCCCGCGCCCCGAAAATCCCCGTGAAGGAACTCGTCGAGCGCTCGGAGGAATATGCCAGGCACACCCATTACCCGATCCAGTACCAGTGGACTCTCCTCGAAGGAATCAACGACGGCGAGGAGGAGATGGAAAACATTGCAACGCTTCTTTCAGGAAAATACGCCGTGTTGAACTTCATTCCTTTCAACCGCGTCGACGGGCTGGAATTTCGCCGCCCGACCCGGGAGAGGATCGCAAAAATCCTTTCGCACCTGAACGGGAAGGGCATCCTGGCAAGGATGCGCGACTCGGCAGGCCAGGAAGTGGAAGGAGCTTGCGGGCAGTTGCGGGCGCGGACACTTCCCTGATTCACGATTTCGGACAGACGCCCCCCTTGCGGCTCTCGGCCTCGCGCTCGATTGCAGCGAACTTCCTTTCCACGTCCGAATCCAGCACCCATTTTGCAAGTGCGAGCGGCACATACGGGCGGAAAGTCATTTTCGCGCGATAACGGACCTCCGTTCCCTCCTTTTCCGATGAAAAGTCCCATTCCCCCGAGTAGGAAGCGAAATCCCCGCTCACCTGCCTGAAAACGATGCGCTTTCCAGGGAATTCAGTCATGTCCAGCATGGAAGACATTTCGACCCGGAAGAGAAAGGCCTGCACTTCGCCCACCTGCATCACCCTGACCTCATCCGGCGATATGCGCTTCGCATGGCTTTCCACGAGACCGGGGATGAATTTCGGCAAGGCATCGTAATCGGTGAGCATCGCATAGGCCTGGCAGGGAATGATCGGAAGATTCACCGAGCTTTCCACCTCGATCCCGCTCCCGGAAATTTTCGCGCTGACATGGGGAGACTCTCCGGCATGGACCGGAACGCTCGCCAGCAACATGAATGACAACAAAAGCCTGCCCATGACAGCCGAGTAACGAGAATTATTCTCCTTAATGATAGCACCTGTTGTGCGACAAATGGTCTCCCCCGTAACCGTTTCTCGACAAGCCGGCAAAACTGGACTACAGTGATTCGGTCTGCTTCGGGCATCAGGGGGTATCGAGTTGGGCGTTCAGATGGATCCTGTCATCAGCAATCCGCATTATCAAATGATCGGCGGAGAAGCCGGCGTGAAAAAACTCGTCCTGCGGTTCTACGAAATCATGGACACAGACCCGGCTGCAGCAGGAATCCGCGCCCTTCATCCTGACAGCCTCGATGAAGCGATCGACAAGCTTTACATGTTCCTGTCGGGATGGCTGGGCGGCCCTCCGCTCTATGTGGAGCAATACGGGCACCCGAGACTCAGGCAGCGCCACATGCCATTTCCCATTGGCGAATCGGAACGCGACCAGTGGATGCACTGCATGAAGCGCGCCATGGAAGAGACAGGGGTGGACGAAAAGCTGCGCATTCAACTCGCCGCATCCTTCTACAAGACAGCCGACTTTCTCAGAAACAGGTAAATGTTCAATTCAGGCAAACTCAAATCCGAACTCGCTGCAAAGAGCGCAGAGATTGAAAAGCTGAAGCAAATCCTCGACCGAATCGAAGAAATCGTCATGCTCTGCGATGCCGGCCACGTGCACAAGGTCGTCTACATGAACCGGGCAGCGAGGGAAGCCATGCATCGACATCACGATGCGCTCGAGCAGGCGACCGGCGCGGATGTGGAAGGGGCGATGGATCACTCCATTCATCTTTTCCACAAAAATCCGGAAAGGATCCGAAAAATACTCTCCGAACTTTCCTCCGGCAGCAAGACGGAACACCAGGCGGAAATCCCGATCGGCGGCATCACTTTCCGGGTTCGCTCCTATCCCATCCGGGATTCGGCAAACAGGGTGCTCGGCTATCTCGCATGCTGGACCGACATCACCGCCGATCGCACCAGGGAGGAAGCCGAACGCCACGCCGTGAAAAGAAGGGAATATCTGGAAGGGCGGGTGGCGCAGATCGCGGTGGCCATGGAGGGGATGAGCATTTCGGTTTCAGGGGTTGCGAAAAGCACGGATTCCGCATCCAATCTCGGCGCAGGAATGCTGGAAAATGCTGAAGGCGGAAGGAAGGTCGTGCATCAGGCGCTCGCAGGAATGCACCAGGTGGCGGACATCGTCCGGTCCGCGTCGGAAACCATCGAAAGGCTCGGTTCGCAATCCCAGGAAATCGGCAACATCGTGAGCGTGATCAAGGAGATTGCCGAGCAGACCAACCTGCTCGCCTTGAATGCCGCAATCGAGGCAGCCAGAGCGGGGGAACAGGGCCGGGGCTTCGCCGTGGTCGCCGATGAAGTGAGGAAGCTCGCGGAACGCACCACCAACGCCACGACGGAAATCGCAAGGAAGATCGTCTCCACCCAGGAAAGCACAGCCCAGGCGGTAGCGGTCATGGAACACGGCAGGAGCGAGGCCGAGAAAGGGGAAAACTTTTCCCAGGAAGTGGAAAATTCCCTCGAGAAGATCATCCACGACATCGAGACCCTGAAATCCGTCATCACCGACATCGCTTCCGCAGCAAGAAAACAGGCGGATACCGCCTCCGAAATCGCAGGAAACCTGGAAAGCCTGAACCGCTGAAGCATTTGCCACCGCCGCGAAACCTTGCTGCACAACCCGCCGATTCCGGGCTCCGTAGTCCCGGCATCTGCCCCGTCTGCCTGCGTCATTGGGGAGAAAAAATGAAACGGCAAGGCAACGGACAGCAAAGATCGGTGGTTTTCATTGCCCTGCTGTTCCCCTGCCTTGCATTTTCTGCCCCATTGCCCTGGTGGCAGCCTGCTTTCCAGCCAGCACCCGCGCCACAGCCGGCGCCTGCCCCGCAACCGGCGCCCGCACCCAAACCGGCCCCCGCTCCAAAACCGGCACCTGCGCCTCAAATCGTGCCCGCGCAGCAACCCGTGCCCGCTCCGAAAATCGTCCCGGCTCCGCAACCCGCTCCTGCCTTGCAACCCGCCCCCGCACCGCAGCCCGCGCCCGCCCCACAGCCCGCGCCCGCCCCCGAACCCGCGCCCGCACCGCAGCCGGGGCCCGATTACATTCCCTATTTTCCAACGCAGGAATACGTCCCCCCAGGCCCCTATTCGGACAACCCGATTCCGAAATACCCGGAAGCCGCCCGGAGCCAAGGGCTGGAAGGGGTGACAGTGCTGAAGGTCAGGGTGAGCGATGAAGGAGAGGTGGAAAGCATCGTCATCGAAAAAAGCTCGGGAAGCGATCTCCTCGACGAGGCTGCCAGAAGCGCGGTGATGAGATGGCGCTTCGCGCCTGCGACCAGAATGGGCTTTCCTGTGCCGGGCTGGGCGGAAGTCCCGGTCGAATTTCACCCCGAACACGGAAAGGATTCGCCGTGAAACCCTTCCGGCCCTGCCGCTCCTCGCAATCCTTTCCGCATCCGCAGCGCCGTACCCGATTGCCGAACGAACCAGAGTGCCCTTCCCCAAAGTCATGCAGGCCGGATTCCCAACGCATTCGCAGTGGTGGGGTTTGCGACAATTTCGCTGAATGTGTTGTGACATTTTCGACAATCTTTCACAAGCCACTGATTCATCATGACCCATGATGCTGGCACCGAAATTGCTGATAGAATCGCGATGCTTCGAACATCGTTATATAATTCACTACACAATGAACGGGTCCAAATGAAAAAGACATTGCTTCTGCTGGGAATGACCATGGCTGCGGTACCGCAGGCGAAGGCGGAATCGCCGCTGATCTCGGATGGAAAGGTTTCCGGGTATCTGCGCTCCTACGACTTCACCCGGGACTATTCCGGCAACACCCTCACCGATCTCCACTCCTTCTCGCTGGGCGGCAAGCTCGGGATCGAATCGGGAAGCATCGGCGGGTTGAGCGCCGCGGCCGGATTCTATTTCGCGCACGACATCGGCTTCAACAACTACAGCCAGAACAACAAATACCTGAACCCGCTGCTGATGGGTACGAGCCGCGGTCTGGACGTGCTGGGAGAGGCTTACCTTCAGTACAAAAACTCCTGGACCAGGATACGCGCGGGAGACCAGAGCCTGGACAATCCCTGGGTGAATCCGGGCGACGGCTTCATGATTCCGAACCTCTACCAGGGAATCACTTCCGAATTTTATCCCGTGGCAGGGCTCAAGCTTTCGGCCGACCGGGTCTTCCGGTTCAAGAACCGCACGGTTTCGAGCTTCCAGGCGAGCAACCTGTTCGAACTCCCCTACAGCAATCCGAGATACAACGGCACCAACAACGGCACGCTCGATCTCGGGGCGCGCTACGAAAAAGGGGCGGGCAGAATCCAGGCCTGGTTCTACAATTTTTACGATTTCGCGAAAATGACCTATGTGGAAGGAGGCTACCGATTCCCGACGGGCGCTGCAGTCTCGCCTTTTGCCGACTTCGAATACATGAAGGAGTCCAATAGCGGCGCGCAGTTTCTAGGCTCGGTCGATTCCAGGGTCTACGGCGCGAGAATCGGATTGAACATACCGCAGGGCAATGTGTTTTTCGCCTACGACAAGGTTCCCTACAACCAGTCCGCGGGCATCTCCAACGGAAATCTGCTCTCCCCCTATACCCAGATCTACAACACCGACCCGCTCTACACCACGGTCATGAACTACGGGCTGGTTTCCGCCCGGGGAGCGGGGCACGCCGCCATGCTGGGTACGAAGCTCAAGCTGCTCGACGGTCGCCTGGACCTTTTTCCGACTCTTTCCCGCTACAGCACCGAACCTTTCGTTTCCAACGTGAACGCATTCATGTTCGACATCGCCTACCACATGCAGGGCAGGTTCAAGGGACTCATCCTGCGCAACCGGCTCGGCATCGAACACGGCCTCGCGACATGGGGAAACCGCTATGTCGACGAGCGGGTCATGCTGCAATACAACTTCTGAGGCGGTCATGAAGCGCCGAATCTGGGACGAGACCCTGCCTGTGGCCTACATCGGAAAAATATTTGCTCCGGTGCGCTTCGAGCAATTCGAGGATGCGGATGCGAGGTCCTCCCGGAGCATCGGTTATGACGCCGCCGGAGCCTGCTGTTACTACAGGCATTTCTTTTGCTTGACCAGAGTCGTTCTCGAGGAGGACGACCTGTTCGGCGAGGAGGAATCCTTTTACGAGGAAGTCATCGCATGGAAACTCGTAGGCGGAAAATGGCTCAAGAGGACGGAGCGAGGTGGGAACGCATGCGGATGCAGCGGCGGACACGCGCTTTATGAAACAGGCGATCACCGGCCGCGATAGCGTGACCTGCCCTGTGAACTGCGGCACAATTTCAATGGAGGAGATCTGCATGAAAACCAGCGCAAACGAATTTCCCGGCGCCATCCAGTCGATCGTGAACGGTGCGGCCGACACGCAATTCATCAACCACGAGTGCCCCAAGGGGCTTGGACTTGAAGCAGAAATGACGGCTTGCTCGCACATCAAGGCTTCCCAAATCGTCCTGGCCGTGGAAGAATGAAATGAAACGATTCTTCCTCGCACTTTTCTCCCTCGCCGCGATCGATGCGCACGCAGCCGACATCAGGGTCGCAGTTGCAGCCAATTTCACAGCGCCCATGAAGCAGATCGCAGCCGATTTCGAAAAGGAAACGGGCAACCATGTTTCCCTTGCCTTCGGCGGGACGGGGCAATTCTACGCCCAGATCAGAAACGGAGCGCCTTATGATCTGCTGCTCGCCGCAGACCGGACAACTCCCGAGAAGCTGGAAAGGGAAGGACTCGCCGGAGGGCGCTTCACTTACGCGATCGGCAAGCTGGTGCTGTGGAGCTCGAAGGCAGGATATGTCGATGGCGATGGAAAAATTCTCCGGGAAGGGGCCTTCGGACATATCGCGATTGCGAACCCCAGGCTCGCTCCCTACGGGGCTGCGGCAATGGAAACCCTGAAGGGGCTCGGGCTTCTGGATGCGCTGAGAACCAAAATGGTGCAGGGAGAGAACATCTCGCAGACCTTCCAGTTCGTTTCGAGCGGCAATGCAGAACTCGGCTTCGTCGCACTTTCCCAGGTCTGGAAGAATGGAAAGCTCTCCTCAGGATCCGCATGGGTAGTGCCCGCAAAATTTTACTCGCCGATCCGACAGGATGCGGCAGTGCTTTCTTCCTCGAAGGAGAAAACTGCGGCTTCCGCGCTCGCGAATTATCTCAAGGGGGAAAAGGCCAGGGCGGTCATCCGCTCCTACGGGTACGACTTTCAATGAACCAGGAGGACATCGGGGCGATCCGGCTCACGCTCGAACTCGCCTCCGTCGTCACCATCCTGCTTCTTCTGATCGGCACCCCGATCGCATGGTGGTTGTCGAGGACACGCTCGAAACTGCGGGGTATGGTCGGCGCCTTCCTCGCCCTTCCCCTCGTTCTTCCGCCGACCGTCCTGGGATTCTATCTGCTCCTGCTGATGGGGCCGAATGGCCCGGTCGGGCGCTTCACCGAAATGATGGGATGGGGTCTGCTCCCCTTCACTTTTCCGGGTCTCGTGCTGGCTTCGACCCTGTATTCCCTTCCCTTCGTGGTGCAGCCCATCCAGAATTCCTTCGAGGCGATGGGAAACCGCCCACTGGAAGTCGCATCCACCCTGGGCGCCTCCCCCTTAGACTGCTTCTTGAATGTTGCATTGCCTCTTGCGAGGCCAGGCCTCTTCACCGCCTCGATTCTCGGATTCGCCCACACCGTGGGAGAATTCGGCGTGGTATTGATGATAGGCGGCAACATTCCTGAAAAGACCCGCGTGATTTCCGTGCAGATCTTCAATCATGTCGAAGCGCTCGAATACGGCCAGGCACACTGGCTCGCAGGCGGGATGACCGTTTTCTCCTTCGTCGTTCTCATGATCCTCTACGCATTCAATCCGGCAAAAAAATGAGCATCCTGGCCGAATTCAGACTGGATCGTCCCTCCATCTCGCTCGACATCGCAGTGGAAATTCCCGAAAAGGGAGTCACCGCGATTTTCGGCAAGTCTGGATCGGGAAAGACCACCCTGCTTCGCGCGATCGCGGGACTGGAGAAGGAAGTGAAGGGACGGCTCTCGGTTTCCGGGAATGTCTGGCAGGACGGAAAGGTTTTCGTCCCTGCCCACAAAAGGCCGATCGGTTATGTT
This sequence comes from Pseudomonadota bacterium, assembly GCA_021848705.1. Classification (GTDB taxonomy): domain Bacteria; phylum Pseudomonadota; class Gammaproteobacteria; order Burkholderiales; family JABEVD01; genus JABEVD01. The sequence continues at coordinate 8,675 of JAJZTT010000007.1, read as the reverse complement.
TTTCAGGAAGCGAGCCTCTTTCCGCATCTTACCGTGAGGAAGAATCTCGAATTCGGCTACAAGAGGAGGGGGGGCGGAATTTCTCCCGAAAAGGCCTCCGAAATGCTTGGAATCGAACATCTTTTGTCCAGGAGCACGGAAGGCCTTTCTGGCGGGGAAAGACAGCTGGTCGCGATCGCCCGGGCGCTCCTTTCCGGCCCGGAATTGTTGCTGATGGACGAGCCGATGGCTTCCCTCGACCGGGACTCGAAGCGCGAAATCCTGCCCTGGCTGGAGAAGCTGAAGCACGAACTCGAAATTCCGGTACTCTACGTGAGCCATTCCCCGGACGAAGCGGCCGCGCTAGCCGACCACCTGGTGCTGATCGGGCAAGGAAAGGTGAAGGCCTCCGGGCCGATCACGGAACTCATGACCCGCCTCGATCTTCCCCTTGCCCACGGGGAGGAAGCCGAATCGGTGATCATTGCCACAATCGAATCGCACGACATCGAAAACCATCTCACCACGGTTTCATTTTCTGGTGGCAGACTGCATCTTCCCCTTCACGAAATCGGAATCGGCGCGAAGGTGCGGATCAGGATCCTCGCGAAGGACGTGAGCCTCGCGCTCGATCCCGCGCAAAGATCCAGCATCCTCAACATCCTGCCGGCGAAAATCGAAGAAATCGCCGAAGACGGCCCCGGGGGGGCGATGGTGAGGCTTTCCGCGGGAGAAGCAGGGATTCTTTCCCGGATCACCCGGAAATCCGTCCAATCCCTCGGCCTCTCCCCCGGCACTCTCGTCCACGTCCAGATCAAGGGCGTCGCGCTATTGAAGTAATGCTTTTCCTCGAGGCGCGGACAGTATTCCTCCAGAGCACTTGCCTCCCCGGCATGTCGAGAGTTGGGACTGTGTTCGAAAGGATCTGGAACGCCTCGGAATTTGGTGACCAGAAAAGAGGGGCGAATCGATATGCCGGACCTGTATCGCGTCGGCTTCGGATTGGGGCGTGGCGCCGCGGAAGTGAGTCGATATCCAGGGCGGATTCATCCGATCGGCGTTTCCATTCCTGCATGGCAGCATGTTTTTTGCCGGAAATCGGGAATTGCCGAATCCCGACCGTACCCGGCACCCGCCGCAAACCTAGTGGACTACGGTTTTATCGATCCCGATGCCGGGTCCGGCTGAATCGATTTTCCCAACCGGGAAGATCGCCCAGTCGATGGTGGCCAGGTTGTCCCTGAAGAGCTTGTTGATGGCGAGGGCAAGATTGTGGTCGAGTGAAATGTTCAATGTCTGGTTGGTGGGCAACTGAAAACCCAGCAACAGCGCGCCATCCACGACACTCGTCACCAGGCCGGTGACCAGCAAGGGTTGCTCGCCGATCGGATAAGTGACCGCAGAAGATGAAAAAGGCGTCCGATAATCGGATTTTTCGATCACCTCATCGCGCTTGAATTCCCCCACGGCGCGCAAAGAGTCTTCCGCGATGGCGGGATATTCCCGCTCCAGATTGATCCGGATGATGGATTCCAGCTGGGCCAGCACCTTGATCGTCATGGCGCGCGTCAATATCAGCCTGAATTCGGCACTGTCCGAAGTGTTGAACCTGAACAGCACCCGGTCCTCGACCGGCATGTATGAAAAATTGATCTGATGGATATTCATGGTCAGGTAAGGGCGAGTGGGGATCTTCTGGTCACAGCGCGAGGATCACGCTGGATGCGGAAAAAAGTGCGCAGACTTCCATCCCTTCTGCAAGGCCGAGCTTTCCCAGGGTTTCGTGGGTGACGATGGAAGTGACGGTCTTTTCTCCGTCGAGCGCCAGGATCACTTCCGAATTCACCGCGCCTTCGTGGATGCGCTTCACCTTGCCGCAAAGCCGGTTCTCCGCGCTGAATTTCCCGGAAATTTCGGTGGTGAGCATCACCGATGGCGCCTTGACGAGGGCGTAGACGCCCGTTCCAACCTGGAGGCCCAGGGAATCCGCGCTCTCCAGAGTCACGACCGCCGCGATCCCGATTTTCTCGTCGATGCCGATCCGCACATCGGCGTTCACGGCTCCCCTTGTGAGCCTTTCGATTTTTCCGAAAAACTGGTTGCGCGCGCTCGTCCTCATCGAGAACCTCCTGACGATCTGCTGAAAGGCATCGAAATGCTCCATTTTCGCGACGAGCGTATCGATGATGTTCTGGTATTCGGTCTCGCCTTCCCTGAACAGGGCGACGATCTTCCTTCCATGTTCGGTGAGCTGCGTGCCGCCGCCATGCCGACCGCCCGTGGAGCGCACCACGAGCGGTTTTTCCGACTGGTTGTTCATCGCGTCGACGACGTCCCAGGCCCCCTTGTAACTCATTCCCACCGCCTTTGCAGCCGAATTGATCGAGCCGCAGGTTTCGATCGCTTCCAGCAACTCGACGCGCTTTCCCCCGAGGAAGGATGTCCCATCCTTCTCCAGAAGCAGCCTGGCTTTCAGCCCCGAATTCGTCTTTTCCATGTTTTCAATCTTGAACCAGGAAGGTGTGTCATCTGCAGCATTGCCCGGGACCTGCAGCCCATTTTCAGCTCAATGCAGGATCGAAGCCTTTCCGCAGCACTTCTTGAACCTTTTCCCGCTGCCGCAGGGGCAGGGATCGTTTCGTCCGATTTTCGGATGTTCCCTTTGGTACGTTCTCGCCAGGTCGAGCTCGCGGATGGCTTCGCGATAAGGCAGCCAGAAGCGGTAAATTGCGGCGAGACTATCCGGGATCTGCAGAGTCAGTTTTTCCCTTTCCTCGGGAATGTCCATCCGCTCGTATTCCTCTTCTGAAAGATCATCGCTTCCCAGCAGGCGGATCGGTTCCAGCCATTCCAGGCCGCGAGGGTCGTCGAAGAGCGCCTGCCAATCCTGGCGAGTGAGCGCCAGTCCCTGCATGAATCCGTATGCCCACAACTCTCCATCCACATGCTCTCCGGATTCGTCCTGATAATAATCGAAAAAGGGGGCGTGGGTATCCGGATCCAGCTCGATGCTGCGGATGATGCCGTTGTAGTGACCGATGACCAGCCCCATGATCCGTTTTGCCTCCTCCGTGCTCTCGAAGGCCGGGGCGTCCTCCTCCCGGTCACCCCAGATCCCCGGATACCAGCGGGTAGCGGAAAGGGAGGTCGGTCCAACGACGATGGCGGTCATGTATCCGTCCAGCATGTCGAGCGACATGGCCCTGTCCGAAACGGCTTCCGACATCAGGAAATCGTCGAGCTCGATCCATTCCTCTTCCGTATGGGAATCGCCGAACTCCTGCGATGAGGCGCCGATTTCCCCGGAGGGCTCGCCGACCAGAACCCCGATTCCCTCTTCCGCGACGGTCCTGAAGAATTCCTCGAGGGCTGCCTGATCCGTTTCGAACTCTTCGTCCCAGACCGTGGAATTGCCGTGCATATCCACCACCTCCAGCGTCCAGGCCGCCCCCTCCATCCTGTAGATATAGACTTTTACGGTCTGGTCGTTTTCGCTGTAGGCCCGCTGCAATGGGGAGTAGATGAGGTCTTGCATTGAATTTCCGGAGATGAGCGTGATGCCCAATCATATGACAGCGCTCCCCGGGGCGCAAATTCCGGGAAAGATGAATTTGGTCCCGGCAGGCGAAAGCGGGAAATCCGGTGCAAGACCTGAAAATCTTTCCCGGCATTCCGGATGCCACCGGTACCACGATTGAGGTTGCTCCGGAGAAGCCGCTGAACGGCTCCTCCCGTTTAAGGGCGGATTCGTCCAGGATTGTCCACCGGAGATGCCATGCATGGAAGACAATGTCAACAAGGCAGAACATTTCCCGCATCAAAACATATCCTTTTGTTTCGTTGAAGGAATATTTTTGCCGAAAAAAATGGCAGGAGCGCTCCCCCCTTGATTTCAACCGGCTTCCGGTCCTTTTCCATCCCTTTTCAACAAGGTTATCCACAGAAAAAGTGGATAGACGGTTTTCTTGCGAACTATCCGGTGCTTGGCATGGACTTCTCGAACCCGGATCATGAAAGCCGACATGCGAGGAAGGACATGCAGCGAACCTGTCGTTCAAGGCAAGATCAATTTTCGCAAGGCGCGTGATTTCCTTCACTCCGGAAATGCATAGCGATGCTCCAGGAACAGCGCTGCGCACGCGCTCGCCACTTCGGGGTCATAGAGCCTTCCGCGCTTTTCTTCGATCTCCTGAAGCGCTGCATCGACCCCGAGCGCGGACCGGTACGGACGGTGGGAAGACATTGCCTCCATCACATCGGCAACCGCCAGAATTTTCGCTTCGAGCATGATTTCGTCTCCCTTCAGGCCCGCGGGATAGCCGCTTCCGTCCAGCCTTTCGTGGTGCTGCAACACGATTTCCGAGATCGGCCAGGGAAAATCGATCGACTTCAGGATTTCGCTTCCGTTTTTCGGATGCTGTTTGATGAGGTTGAATTCGAGATCGGTGAGCTTTCCAGGCTTGCTGAGGATTTCCGCCGGAATCCTGATCTTGCCCACATCGTGCACCACGCCGGCGAGACGGATCCCCTCGATTTTTTCCTCGCAAAGCCCCAGTGCTTCCGAGATCGCCACAGCGAGATGGGCGACATGGCGCTGATGCCCCGCGGTATAGGGATCGCGCATTTCGACAGTGGAGGCGATCGCGGCGATGGAGTCGAGCAGGCTGCGCCTCAGTTTCTTCTCGCTCTCCTTCAATTCCTCGGTCCTCTCCAGGACCAGGTCTTCCAGATGGTTTCTCAGGCGATTCAGTTCGATATGGGTTTTCACCCGCGCGAGCAGTTCGTCACGCTGGTAGGGCTTGGTGACATAATCCACTCCTCCCACCGAAAACCCCTTCAATTTCTCCTCCGATTCGGATGCTGCGCTCACGAAAATAACGGGCACGTCCTTTGTGGCAGGGATCGCTTTCAGACGCCTGCACACCTCGAATCCGTCCATTTCAGGCATGCGGATGTCGAGAAGGACGAGATCGGGAGGATTCATTTCGGCTGCGCGCAGGGCAAGTTCGCCGTTGATCGCGGAGCGCACCTCGTATCCTTCCGACCTCAAAAGATCCGTCAGCAGCTTGAGCGCATGCGGCGTATCGTCTACGGCGAGTATGCTTCCCTTCATTTCAGCCCCCGATTTCCTGAAGGATGGCAGGATAATTATAGTTTTCGACGAGCCTTGCAAGCACCCTGAAAAGTTGAGGATCGATGGAAGAGACCTTTCCCAGCGCCGACTCGATGCGCCCGCTCTCCAGGCTCTCCAGTGCCCCCTTCAACTCGACCCGCAAATCGTCCGGGAGGACGGAAAGCATTCCCTTCTCAAGGGTGGCCTCCCTTTCCTCGGCCTCCCCCCCCTCGTAGACATATTCGACACCGAGTTGCCTTTTCAGGCAGTCGTAGATTTCGTTGAACCGGTAAGGCTTTCTCACGAAGTCGTCCATGCCTGCGGAAAGCAGTTCCTCCCTCTGTTCCCTGAATGCGGAAGCGGTGACGGCAACGATCTTCACCTTCCCCCCTCCAGGCATTTCCCGTATTTTCCGGGTCGCCTCGATCCCGTCCATCACGGGCATTCTCCTGTCCATCCAGATGAGGTCGGGATGCCATTTATCGAAGATTTCAACCGCTTCCTTTCCGTTCTCTGCAATCAGGGTATCGAGGCCGATCCTCTTCATGAGCTGAAAAAGCAGAAGCTGGTTTTCCTTCTGGTCTTCCACGATCAGGATGCTGAAACGGGGGGAGTCGGGAGCAAGTCCTGCGATCTCCCGCGTCTCTTCGCGCCTCCTGCTGTCTATCTCGCTTTCAAGAATGTTCTCGACCGGCAGTTCCACCCTGAAAACCGAGCCTTTGCCGAAGGCGCTTTCGAATCCGATCTTCCCGCCCATCAGTTCCACATACTGTTTCGTGATGGAAAGCCCGAGCCCCGTTCCCTTCTGAATGGCCGATTCACCGAACTGCACGAAAGGCTGGAAAAGCATTTTCTGGTCCTCTTCCCGGATGCCGATTCCGCTATCCTCCACCTCGACGAGGAGATGCATCTGCGCATTGGATTTCACCCCGAGCCGCAGCGTGACGCCGCCCTGATCGGTGAACTTCACCGCGTTTCCGACCAGGTTGATGATCACCTGGCGCAGGCGGGCCTCGTCCCCGCGGATGAACCTGGGAAATTCCGAGGACTGGTCGATGAGGAGCCTGAGCCCCTTCTCGCGCGCCCGCACCTGCATCATGTCGATGACGTCCCTGACCAGGTTGCCCAGATCGAGCGGCTCGTTCTCCATTTCGATCCTGCCCGCCTCGATCTTCGCCATTTCCAGCACGTCGTTGATCAGGGTGAGCAGGTGTTCGCCGCTCCTTGCGATGATGTCCAGGGTTTCCCGTTGCGAGCCGGAGAGCGCCGCATCCTTGCGCATCAGGCTGGAGAAACCGAGGATGGAGTTGAGCGGTGTGCGCAATTCGTGGCTCATGCTGGCTAGAAAAACGCTCTTTGCCCGGTTCGCGGCTTCCGCAGCATTTCTCGCCAGCACCAGGTCTGCGGTGCGCTGCTGCACTTCTTCTTCAAGGTGGTCCTTGTAGCGCCTCAGCTCCTCCTCGGCGCGTTTCCTCTCGGTGATATCCCTTGCCGCTGCGAACACGCCGAGCACCGCGCCCGAATCGTCTCTGAAAATGCTCGCGTTGTAGAGCACATCGGTGACTCGCCCTTCCCGATGTCGGATCGCCAGGGGATAGTCCGTGACATAACCCTTTTCGAAAACCTGAAGATAGCCCTCGCGCGCCTTTTCCGGCTCTGTGAAATAATCGGAGAAATCGGTCCCGACCAGATCCCTCCGGGACCTTCCGGTAGCCGACTCCGTCGCACGGTTGACGTCCGTGATCTTGCCTTCCGGGCTGATGGTGACGAGCGGGTCGAGACTCGCCTCGATGAGGCTCCTGGTATAACTGGAAGCGGACCTCAGCTTCTCTTCGGTCTCCTTCCTCGCCGTGATGTCGATGTTGGTGCCGACCATGCGGACCGGCCTTCCCGATTCATCCCGATAGGTGCGGGAAGCCGCCTTGATGCTGCGCACGCTTCCGTCGGGCCGGACGATGCGGAATTCCGGCGCGTATTCGCGATCCCCGCGCAGCGCGGCCCGGATCTCCCCTTCGGCATGTTCGCGATCCTCCGAATGAAGCATTTTGCTCCAGGCTTCATAAGCGCCCCCGAATTCCTCCCGTGAAATGCCATAAAGCGAGTACATGCTATCATCCCAGAGAAGGATGTCCTTGACGATGTCCCAGTCCCATACCCCGATGTTTCCGGCCGCTGCGGCAAGTTGAAGGCGCTCCTCGCTGCGACGCAGCGCCTCCTCCACCTGCCTTCTTTCAGCAATCTCGGAAGCGAGCCGCTCGTTGCTTCTTTTCAGGCTGAGTTCGCGGCTTTCCACCGCATCCGACATGGTCTTGAAGCCCGCGAGGATCGGGGCGAACTCGAGATAGATTTCAGGCAGGGCGATCGCTCCGTATTTCCCTTCCACCATGGCGCCTGTCGCCGCGACGAGGGAATCGACCGGTTTTCTCAGGAGCCTGGACAGGATCCATCTCATCGCTCCGAGCAGGACCGCGACCAGCAGGATCATGGTGAGCATCCCGTTCAGGAGAAGCTGTCTGTCCTTCGCTTCGTAGCCGGATAGGGAAACCCCGAATTCGACGGTTCCGATTTCGTGCCCTTCGTGGCGGATGACGAGACCTTTCCTGGTCTGCCTGGCGGCGGGCTTTTCTCGCCTGTATATTATTTTCCCCCGGTCGTCGCGAATGACGAGGGAGGCGAACTCCTCGTTGGATGTGAAGGTGCTCCCGATCTTCGCGACGAGATCCTCGTCCACGTTCCAGAGGGGCCATTCCAGCGCATCGGCGAGATAAGCCGAGTATTCCGCAGTCTTTTGCCGGTAGAGCGCCGCCACCTCCCTTTTCTGGTAAAGATAATTGACGGCGACTTCGGCCACGGAAACGAAGCAAACCAGCGCGATCAGCGCCAGCGTGATTTCCCGGTAAAATGAATTCCCCGAGTTCATTTGCCATTTTCCCAGGTATTGCGGTAGGCTTTCACGAAACCATCGATCTCGCGACCGGCTTCTTCCAGCCTTTTCCTTCCGTACATGGAAGAAAGCGCTTCCCGGTAGGCTTCACCGTGAATCGCCCGCTCCAGCACCTCTCCATAACGCGCAGCCACCTCCCGTCCTTCCGGGCTGGAAGTATCTATCATGATGGCGATCGGCCGGACCGTCCCGGGGATCTCCACGACCGCGAAGCGGTCCGTTTTTCCGGGAAACAGCCTCCTGATGTCGTAAAGACCGGATGCCTTCACCAGGATGGAAAAATCGATCCTTCCCCTTTCCAGCTTCCTGAGAAGGGAATCGATCGAATCGCTCTCCTCCACCCTGATCCCGTTCCTTTCGAAGCTTTCGCGGTCTTCGACCGTTCCGCGCAGCACGCCAAGGGTGTGGCCCCTGAAATTACCGGGGTTGCCGAGTTCGATCGCTTCGTGGTGTGGCTTGTAATAGAAGAAGGCGGAGCGGAAAAAGGCGATGGGAAAGATCGCCCGATGCCCCGGTGCCTCGAGCACCTCCGGCGTGCCGAGAATAAATGTCGCGCGGCTCATCCTGAACCGCTTCACGGGAAGATATTCGATCGAATAGCTCACTCCTGCCGCAGCGGAGACGATATGCAGCAGCCTT
>JAJZTT010000128.1 GCA_021848705.1 Pseudomonadota bacterium | reverse complement strand
AGTCCCGCGCCGTTCACCAGGCAGCCGATGTTGCCGTCGAGCGAAATGTAGGAAAGGCCGAATTTAGATGCCTCGATCTCGGCCGGATCCTCCTCGTCCAGATCGCGTAGCGCCACGATTTCGGGATGACGGTAGAGCGCGTTGTCGTCGAAATTGATCTTGGCATCGAGCGCGACCAGATGACCATCCCCGTTCAACACAAGCGGATTGATTTCGAGCAGCATTGCATCCTTCTCCACGAAGGCCCGGTAGAGAGACCCGAAAATCCGCACCGCCTCCTCCACCGCCGACTCCGGGATGCCCATTTTCCTCGCGAGGTCTGCAGCTTCCTGCGGATCGACCCCCCTGCCCGGATCGACGACGATCTTGTGGATGAGTTCGGGATGCTCCTTCGCCACCTCCTCGATCTCGGTGCCCCCTTCCCGGCTTCCGATCAGCACCACGCGCTGGCTCACCCGGTCGACCACGAGCCCTGCATAATATTCGGAGCGGATGTCCGCCCCTTCCTCGACGAGAAGGCGGCGCACGATTCTTCCTTCCTCCCCGGTCTGCGGCGTGACGAGCTTCATGCCGAGAATGGCGCGAGCGGCCGATTCCAGTTCAGCCGCGCTTTTCGTCACTTTCACGCCGCCGGCCTTGCCGCGCCCCCCGGCATGGATCTGCGCCTTCACCACCCGGACGATTCCGGAAAGACCGGAAGCCCGCGCCACTGCTTCTTCCACGCTGAAGGCAGCAAAGCCCAGCGGCACCGGCACGCCGTATTCGCCCAGGATTTCCTTGGCCTGGTATTCGTGAATCTTCATTCCTCTCCTTCCCCCCATCGCGGGGAAATATCCTGTGGTATGTCCAGATGGTCGAGTATCCTCGCCACGATGTAGTCTACGAGATCCTCCACCTTCTCCGGATGCTGATAAAATCCCGGATTGGCGGGCAAAATCAGCGCGCCGGCTTTCGACAGCTTCAGCATGTTTTCGAGATGGATGGTGGAAAACGGGGTTTCCCTTGGAACGAGGATGAGCTGCCTCCTCTCCTTCAGCATGACGTCCACTGCCCGCTCGATGATGTTCTGGCTGAGTCCCGCAGCAAATGCGGCGAGGCTCCCCATGGTGCAGGGGCAAACCACCATCGCGTCCGGAGGGTTGGATCCGGAAGTCACCGGTGAAAACCATTCCTCCCGACCGAACACCCTGAATTTCCCGGGTTCCGGCCGAAATCGCTCGCGAAAATATTCCTCCGCATCGGCAGCCCTTGCGGGAAGCGAAATACCCATCTCCTGGCGAATCACGATCTGTGCCACCGTCGAATAAAGCAGATAGAGGCGGTTGCCGCTCGCAAGGATCTTCTCCATCAGCCTGAGAGAATAGGGCATGCCGGAAGCTCCGGTCAGCGCAAGCACGATGGTCCTGTCTTTCTTCATACGCTCATTGTATTGGAACTGGTGGAATTTTCTCAACTTTTTTCTGTTGTAGAAGCCTTGCAGCCACCAGTCCGTTGACCGTCCCGAATACCAGGGCGGACAAGGCGAAGAACGGCACGAGGGAAAAGAGACCGGAATTGGGGATGAGCCACAAGCGCACGACGAGAAGCTGTCCTGCGATATGCGCAAAGGCGGCGAGGATGCTGAGGCTCACTGCGCCGAAATGTCGTTCGGGAAGAAGACTTGCGAGATAGAGCGCGAAAAGGCTCGAAATCGCGCCGCAAAAACCCAGGAAGAACCCCGGGGAAAGGAAGGAACCGAACAGCAGGCTTGCAGCGAGCACGCGAAGCAGTGAAACCCAGATCGCAGCGCCGATTCCGTGGCGCATCAGCACGATGAGGATCACGATGTTGGCAAGCCCGGGCTTGATCCCCGGGATGGGAAGCGGGATCGCTGCATCCACCAGGGAAAGACCGATCGCGAGCGCAGCCATTTTCGCGATCTGGTGATCCTCCGCAGTCGCGGGAACCTCAATAGCTGATCGAATCATAATGCTTCTTTCCGCCAAGGAGTTCGATGCTCACCTCGTTGGGCAGGCAGATGGCAACCTCCCCCGCATGCCGCAGCCAGCCCTGCCTCACGCAATTCTGGTGAGGCCCCGGATCCTTTTCGACCCGCACCGCGCCTCCGGAAATCGAGATCAGGCTCACGCCGAGCGGCCCTGCGACGCGGATTTCCCGGTTCCTGGAAAGGCTGTAGGTGCCGAAAACGCCCCCTCCTTTCCGGATCAGCACCCGGTCCGCACCGTCGGGGTGGCCGAGGGCCGCAAACAGGAAAATCACGAAAAGGGCGCCGCAGCACAGCACCAGCCAGTCGCCCGGCCTCACCAGACGAATCACTTCAGTTCCCTGTGGCGCACGAGTACCTGGTTACGGGAGCCGAAATGCTTCGCGAGACGCTCCACCATGTAGACGGATCGATGCTGTCCGCCCGTGCAGCCGATCGAAATCGAGAGATAGCTGCGGTTGTCGCGGATGAAGGCGGGAAGCCATTCGGAGACAAAGTGTTCGATGTCGGAATACATGCGCAACACGTTTTCGCTCCCCTCGAGGAATTCGATCACCGGCGCATCCTTTCCGGTGAGCGGACGCAACTTGATGTCGTAGAAGGGATTGGGCAGGCAGCGCACGTCGTACACCATGTCCGAATCGAGCGGCAGCCCATGCTTGAAACCGAAGGACTGGAACAGAAGGGTGAGTTTGGAACGGTCGGTCTGGATGAAATCCTGGATCCATGCGCGCAGCACGTTCGCGCTCAAGTCGCTGGTATCGATGCGGTGCGCAAGACTGCTGATTTCTGCGAGCGTCTCCCGCTCGAATTCGATGCATTCGGGCAGGGTGCGCTGCTCGTCGGAAAGAGGATGCCTTCTCCTCGTCTCGGAAAACCGCTTCACCAGGGTTTCGGTATTGGCATCAAGAAAAAGCAGGCGCACATCCATGCCGCTTTCCTTGAATTCCTCGATGTTCATGGGCAGCTGGGAAAGCTGTCCCATGCTGCGGGCGTCGATGCTCACCGCGATCCTGCGGTTTCCGGAGAACCGCACCACCTTGACGAGCGCGGACAACAGGGAGACCGGGAGGTTGTCGACGCAATAATATCCCGCATCCTCCAGCACGTTGAGCGCGATGCTCTTTCCGGAGCCGGAAAGCCCGCTGATCACGATGATCTGCATCTCAGTCGGCTGCGCCCATTTGCGCCCTCTGTCTGTCCACGAATTCCCGGGTGCTGTCGATCCCGCGCATCAGGAGGATGTGGTTGCGCACCGCCACTTCCACCAGCACGGCCAGGTTTCTTCCCACCGCAACCGGAAGGGTCACTTCGCTCACGTCCACCCCCATGATTTCGCGCTTTCCCCTTTCCAGCGGCAGCCTGTCCACCTCGACGAGCTCCCCCTCCGCCTGTTTCTGCAGCCGCACGATGAGCTTCAGGTTCTTTCTCGGCCGCATGGCGTTTTCGCCGAAGATGGTGCGGATATTGAGCAGCCCGATCCCCCTCACCTCGAGAAAATCCCTCAGCATGGGCGGGCAGCGCCCTTCCAGGGTTTCTGGCGCGATCCGGTAGAACTCCACGGAATCGTCTGCAATGAGACCGCTTCCCCGACTGATGAGTTCGAGCGCTAGCTCGCTTTTCCCCACACCGCTCTCTCCCGTGATGAGTACCCCCAGCCCCAGCACGTCGAGAAAAACGCCGTGCAGCGAAGTCGAATGAGCGAGGTTTCTGGTCAGATGGTGGCGAAGCAGCCACATGAGATGCACGCTCTGCTGGGGAGAGCGCAAAAGAGGCACGCCGTGCCTGTCCGCCATTTCAGCAAGGACCGGGGAAACCGGTTCTTCCTCGGCGACGATCATGCAGGCGATGTCTCCCAGAAAGATGGGCTCGAGCATTTCTCGCCTCGCCTCTTCGCCGACTCTTTCCAGGTATTCGTTTTCTGCCCGGCTCACCACCTGGACCCAGTTGGGGTGGATGAAATTGAGGTGGCCGATCAACCCCTGCGGGGATTTGCCGATTCGGTCGCTGTCGAGCAGCCTTTCGCTGCCGGAACGTCCCGCCACCCACTCCAGATCGAGTTTTTCCTTCTGGGTGGAAAACAGGGTGGAAATGCTAATCTGCGGCATGGGGCTTCCACCCGGATACCAGGTCGATGACCGCCACGGCATCGGCCGCATTCATCAGGCTTTCCCGGAAGGATTTGTCGCTGAACATCTGCGCAAGTTCTCCCAGGATCTGCAGGTGCAGGTCGGTTGCGCGCTCCGGAACCAGCAACACGAAAATCAGACAGACCGGCTTCGAATCCGGAGCATCGAAAGGGATCGGCGCTGCGAGTCGCACGAATGCGCCCACCGCCTCGCGCAATCCCTTGATCCTGCCGTGCGGAATCGCAACGCCCTGTCCGAGCCCGGTGGAGCCGAGTTTTTCCCGCCCGAACAGGCTGTCGAAAATCTCGCTCCTCGCGATGCCCATGCTGTTTTCGAAGAGCAGGCCGACCTGTTCGAACACACGCTTCTTGCTTCCCGCCTCCAGTCCCATCAGGACATGGTCGGGGGAAAGCAGTTTGGCGATGAGGTTCATCGGCGTTTATTCGACCGCCTGCGCCTTCAGGCCTTCTCCGCCCTGACGCCTTTCGATGTTCTTCTCCTTGTGCTTCATGATCTGGCGATCGAGCTTGTCGGCCAGGCTGTCGATCGCCGCGTACATGTTCTCGTCGCTGCATTCCGCGAAAAAGTCGCGGCCCGGCAGGTGAACCGTCGCCTCGATCTTCTGTTTGAGTTTTTCGACGGAAAGGATGGCGCTGATGTCGATCACATGATCGAAATGGTTTGCCACTTTTCCAAGCTTGGTTTGCACGTAGTCCCGGATGGCGGGCGTGATTTCCACATGGTGGCCACTGAGGTTGATGTTCATCGAAAACTCCTTTATGTTTATAGCGACTTACGAAGGTTGACCGGGGGTATTTTCAGGGACTCCCGGTATTTTGCAATGGTTCGGCGGGCGACCACGATCCCCTGCTTCCCCAGTATTTCAGAAATCTGGCTGTCGCTCAACGGGCTTTTCGGATTTTCCGTGCCGACGAGCTGCTTGATGATGGCCCGGATCGCAGTCGAGGAGCAAGCCCCCCCCGCCTCCGTCGCAACATGGCTGCCGAAAAAATACTTCAGTTCGAAGATGCCGCGAGGCGTGAACATGAATTTCTGCGTGGTGACACGAGATACCGTGGATTCGTGCATGCCGACCTCGTCGGCGATTTCGCGCAACACCAGCGGGCGCATCGCCACTTCCCCGTGCTCGAGAAAATTGTGCTGGCGGGACACGATCGCCTGGGAAACCTTGAGGATGGTTTCGAATCGCTGCTGCACGTTCCTGATCAGCCATTTCGCTTCCTGGAGCTGCTGACCGATCTGCTGCCCGTTTTCCTGGCCTCTTTGCAGAATGTCGGCATACATCTTGTTCACCCTGAGCTTCGGAATCGCCTCCGGATTGAGGGATGCGTGCCATTCACCCTTCACCTTTTCCACGATCACGTCCGGAATGATGTAGCGGGCGACCTGACTGGTAAATTCGCTTCCTGGCCTTGGATTCAACTGGGTGATGAGATTTTTGGCGGCGCGCAGTTCTTCGTCCGAGCAACCCAGGATTTTTTTCATCCTCGTGAAATCGTGCGCCGCCAGCCCTTCCAGATGCTTTTCGACGATGCGCTGCGCCAGATCGTTCACCGCAGAAGCCGGAAGCGCCTTGAGTTGCAGCAAAAGACATTCGGAGAGGCTGCGCCCCCCCACGCCGGTCGGATCCATGTGTTGCAAATGCCGCAGCGCGATCGAAAGATCATCCTCTCCGATCCCGAGTTCTGCCGGCAAAAGCTCCAGCAATTCGTCCAGCCCGATGGAAAGATATCCGTTGTCGTCCAGCGCATCGATGAGCATGGAGACGATGTTCCTGTCCCGGTCGGTGAGGGGCATCACGCCAAGCTGCAAATGGAGATGCTCGCGCAGGCTGGGGCCCTGCGCAGGATGGAAATCGTGCACTTCGTCATCGCCGTGCGCTTCTCCCGAGACCGCCTCCCCCTCGAACCAGTCGTCCAGAATGGAAGCCTCCTCCTGGCTTTCCGCCGGGGCTTCATCCGACTGCTGGAAGGAAGGTTCTTCGTCGCCGGACTCCTCGCGTTCGAGGAGCGGGTTCTCCAGCAGCAAGCGCTCCACCTCCTGATTCATTTCGAGGGTGGAGAGCTGGAGCAGCTTGATCGCCTGCTGCAACTGGGGAGTCAGCGTCAGTTGTTGCGACAACTTCAGCTGTAGGGTCGGTTTCATTTATTGATTCTGAGTGGTTCGTCACATCTGGAAATGTTCGCCCAGATACACTTTCCTGACATTTTCATTATAAATTATTTCATCCGGTTTTCCGTAGGCGAGCACCACGCCTTCATTGATGATGTAGGCGCGATCGCAAATCCCCAGCATTTCCCGGACGTTGTGATCGGTGATCAGGATCCCGATGCCGCGCGACTTCAGAAAATGGATGATTTTCTGGATGTCGAGCACCGCGATCGGATCGACGCCTGCGAAAGGTTCGTCGAGCAGGATGAAGCGCGGCGAGGTGGCGAGCGCACGCGCGATCTCCACACGCCTCCTCTCCCCGCCGGAAAGACTCACCGCAGGATTGTTGCGCAGATGGGAAATATTGAGATCCTCGAGCAGTTCCTCCAGCCGCTTTTCCACTTCATTCACAGGAATATTCTGCAGTTCCAGCACCGCCCGGATGTTCTGTTCGACATTGAGCTTTCTGAAGATCGAAGCCTCCTGCGGCAGGTAGCTCAAACCCTTTCTCGCCCGGACATGGATCGGCATCCGGCTGAGTTCCTCCTCGTCGAGGAAGATCTGCCCTCCGTCGACCGGAACGAGCCCCACCATCATGTAAAAACAGGTGGTCTTCCCCGCCCCGTTGGGGCCGAGCAGCCCGACCACTTCGCCGCTCATCACTTCCAGCGAAACGTCGTGCAGCACCTTGCGCGACTTGTAGTTCTTGCGCAGATTCTCCGCCTTCAGGGAACTCATTTCGCCTCCTGCCCGAGCGATTCGGATGGCGCCAGCGCGTCCGGCGGATTGGCCGCCTTCTTGTCCTTGGGTTTCGGATGGATCACCGCATGCACGCGGCCGGTGGGCGTCTTCTCTCCACCCCGGCTCTTGAAAAACTGGGTTTGCGAGTCATAATAGATGTAGTTTCCGGTCACGAGATCCTGACCGCGCTTCACCCAGGCATGCTCGAACAGTTCCAGGGTGTCCGCCCCGCTGTCGTAAACGGCGCGATCCCCCTGCCCTTCCACATATTCGTTCACGCCGTCTTCCTTCTGCCTGAAAGTGACGGGGTGCGCTGCGGAATAGGCCGTTGCATGCTTGTTTCCCTTTGCATCCTGGGTGACCACCACCCGGTCCGCATGGATCACCAGCGTGCCCTGGGTCATCACCACGTTGCCCTCGAAGGTATTGATCTTCTTCGCATCGTCGATCTGGATCCGGTCTGCATCGATCAGGATGGGCTGCTCCCTGTCCGCCTTTTCCGCTCTGGCGCTCCCGGCCGCCGCGAAGAGCAGGAAGAAAAGCAGAATACCTTTATTCTTTTTCATAATGTACATGGACATGGGAAAGCAGGTTCACCACCCTCGTTTCGTCGTTGAAGTTCATGCCAACGGCATGGACATCCATGGTCTTGTCCCGGATTCTCACCGGTCTCGGCGTATCCCCGACATGCTGATCCGGATTCACATGCAGATAATCCGTCGTCATCACCATCACTCCCCGGCCGTCGAACGGTTCACGCACCACGCTCACGTCCTCGTGGAGGTAGACATCCTTGCCGTTCTGGGGAAGCATCGCCCATTTCGAAGTGACGCGCATGTCCGGCTTGCCGGGCGTGATGACGAGGAGACTGGGTTCTTCCAGCTTTTCGCTGCTGTCGTCGGCATAATGCAGCATCCTTTTCGCCACCAGCAACTGACGCGGCTTGCCGTCTTCGCCCAGAGCGGTCGCGGAAAGATTCTCGACGATCGCATCCGGAACATGTCCAGCATCTTCCTGGATGACTGCGGAAAGCCTGACCTTGTTCTCCAGCCAGTAAGAGAGTCCGGCAAGCAGCGTCAGAAAAATGACAGGGAACCACTTCCGCAGCCTGTCCGCCATCACAG
>JAJZTT010000127.1 GCA_021848705.1 Pseudomonadota bacterium | reverse complement strand
AGCATGAGCCCTCGTTATTCCTTCCGGACGGGATCCGGCATCTCAGCACGCACGGCATCACTTTCCTGCTCGATGTGCCCAGAACCGCCACCGGGAAGCAGGCTTTCGATCAGATGATCGTCCTCGCCAGGAATTTCTCGAACACCCTGGGCGGCGTGATCGTCGACGACAAGCGCCAGCATCTCAACGATGCGGGTTTCGACAAGATCAGGAAGCTGCTGCAGGATATCCGGGTGAAAATGGAAACCAGGCAGATCGCCCCGGGCGGCGAACGGGCATTGAGACTCTTCTCCTGATGACGTCTGGAAAAATCCCCGGGAAGCTGGCGGCCCTTCGCGAGGAGATCGAGCGCCACAATTACCTCTATTACGTGGAGGATGCGCCGGTCATTCCGGATTCGGAATACGACAGGCTGTTCCGGGAGTTGCAGGCGCTCGAAGCGGAATACCCGGATCTCGCCACGGAAGATTCGCCCTCCAGAAGGATCGGCGGCGCCCCCCTGCCTGAATTCGAATCCGTGGTGCATGCCATTCCCATGCGCTCCCTAAACAATGCATTTAGCGATGTCGAGGCGGCCGATTTCGACAGGAAGATCCGGGAAAAGCTCGGCATCGAAAGGGTGCGTTACTCCGTCGAGCCGAAATTCGACGGACTCGCCATCAGCCTTCTCTACGAACAGGGCATCCTGGTCCAGGCGGCGACACGAGGCGACGGATTCAAGGGGGAAAACGTCACTGCAAACGTCCGCACCATTCGTTCGGTTCCGCTTCGCTTGTCCGGATCCGGATACCCGGACCGGCTGGAGGTGCGGGGCGAAGTACTGATGCTCAAAGCCGATTTCGAAAAGCTCAACGCTGCGCAGCGCGAGAGAAGCGAAAAGGAATTCGCCAATCCCAGGAATGCCGCAGCCGGCTCGCTACGACAGCTCGATTCCAGGATCACCGCACGGCGTCGCCTGAGTTTCTTCGCCTATGGCGCGGAATGGGAAGGAAACCCGCCCCGGAACAGGCACAGCGAAGTCATGAAAACCGTCGAGGGCTGGAAGATCCCGGTTTCCGCTTGCGGCGAAGTGGTCGAAGGACTCGAAGGGCTGCTCGGCTATTTCGGAAGGATGCAGGCTGAGCGCAGGTCCCTTCCTTTCGAAATCGATGGAGTCGTCTATAAGGTCGACGATCTCGAAGACCAGGCGCGGTTGGGATTCGTGCTGAGAGCGCCGCGATTCGCAATCGCGCACAAGTTTCCTGCGGAAGAAGCGCTGACCGAGGTGCTGGACATCGATGCGCAGGTGGGCAGAACCGGCGCGCTCACCCCGGTTGCAAGACTGAAGCCGGTATTGGTCGGGGGGGTGATCGTCTCCAATGCCACCCTGCACAATCAGGACGAGATCGAGCGTAAGGATGTCAGGATCGGCGACACCGTCATCGTGAGGCGCGCGGGGGACGTCATTCCTGAAGTGGTCGGCGTGGTGCGGGATAGGAGGCCGCAAGGCACAGAACCATTCGACCTGATCGGAAAATATCCCGTCTGTCCGGTTTGCGGCTCGCATGTCAGAAGGCTTCCCGGGGAAGCGCAGGCGAGGTGCATGGGCGGACTTTCCTGCAGCGCGCAACGCAGGGAAGCGATCCTGCATTTCGCCAGCCGGCGCGCCATGGAGATCGACGGGCTCGGGGACAAGCTGGTCGAGCAACTGGTGGAAAAGAACCTCGTGAACACTCCTGCCGACCTTTACAGGCTGGACGGTAGGATGCTTGCAGAACTGGACAGGATGGGCGAAAAATCCGCGCAAAACCTGATGAAGGCAATCGAAGCGAGCAGGAATACCACGCTTTCCAGATTCATCTATTCCCTGGGCATCCGCCATGTCGGGGAGAGCACGGCAGGAGAACTCGCGCTTCATTTCGGATCGATCGAGGCGCTCATGCATGCGGGTCCGGAGGAGCTCACGTCGGTCCAGGATATCGGATCGGTGGTGGCCCAGAGTATAATCGACTTCTTCGGCGAGGATCACAATGTGGAAGTGATCGGAAAGCTGCTGGAGGCCGGCATACACTGGCCCGAAGTCGGCAGGGCGGCAGTCGCCGAAAATGCGTTGAAGGACAAGACGTTCGTGCTCACAGGAACGCTTTCCTCGCTCACGAGGGACGAGGCCAGGGAGAGGATAATTTCCCTGGGCGGGAAAGTGACCGGGAGCGTATCGAAAAAGACCGATTTCGTGGTCATCGGCGCGGATCCCGGGGGCAAATACGAAAAGGCGCTCGAACTCGGCATCCGGATGCTCGAAGAGTCCGCCTTCCTTGAACTGGTCAATAAAGGGGAAACATGAAAAAGATAACCAAGGCGGTCTTTCCCGTTGCGGGAATGGGCACCAGATTCCTGCCTGCAACCAAGGCGAATCCGAAGGAAATGCTGCCGATCGTCGACAAGCCGCTCATCCAGTATGCGGTCGAAGAAGCGATCGCTGCCGGAATCACGGACATGGTGTTCATCACGGGCAGGAACAAGCGGGCGATCGAGGATCATTTCGACAAGAATTACGAACTGGAGTCCGTGCTGGAGGCGAGGGGAAAGCACAAGCTGCTCGAAGAGGTGAGGAACCTCATCCCCCAGAACATCAACTGCATCTTCGTTCGCCAGTCCGATGCGCTCGGACTCGGACACGCGGTGTTGTGCGCAGAGCCCGTCATCGGCGACGAACCCTTCGCGGTGCTGCTCGCGGACGATCTCATCGATGCCGAGCGCCCCACCATCGGCCAGATGATCGAGGTGTATGAAAAGAATCATTCTTCCGTCCTTGGCGTGCAGGACATTCCGCTCCAGGATACCGAACATTACGGGGTGGTGAAAGTCGACACCGTTTCGGTGGATCGATCCCAGCCCATTTCCGGAATCGTGGAAAAGCCAAAACCCAAGGATGCGCCATCGACCCTTGCCGTGGTGGGAAGATACATCCTCACTCCGAGAATCTTCCACCACCTCAAAAACATCCAGACGGGTGCCGGCGGAGAAATCCAGCTCACCGACGCGATCGCCGCATTGATCGGCGAGGAGGAAATCCTCGCCTACCAGTTCCATGGAACCCGTTACGATTGCGGAAGCAAGCTGGGCTATCTCCAGGCGACGCTCGCCTATGCACTGAAGCATCCGGAAGTCCAGGCAGGATGCGAAGACCTCATTGGCAGGGC
Organism: Pseudomonadota bacterium; assembly: GCA_021848705.1. Classification (GTDB taxonomy): domain Bacteria; phylum Pseudomonadota; class Gammaproteobacteria; order Burkholderiales; family JABEVD01; genus JABEVD01. Next base: position 5,116 of record JAJZTT010000127.1, on the reverse strand, counting down.
AAGAACTACATGCTGAACGCGGAAGAAGCCAGGGCGATCCTGGAAAATGCGGAACTCGTCCATTCGAAGGAGGAGATCGATGCCGCTGTAAAACGGCTTGCCGGAGAAATCGGCGAACAACTGAGCAAGGAGCATCCGCTCGTCCTCAGCATCATGGGCGGTGCGGTGGTGTTCACCGGCCAGCTTCTTCCGCTCCTGGATTTTCCGCTCGATTTCGATTACATCCATGTCAGCCGCTATGGCAAGAATACCAGCGGTGGAAGCCTGGACTGGAGGGTGCTGCCAAGGGAAAACGTCAACGGCAGGGTGGTGCTGGTCCTCGACGACATCCTGGACGAGGGGCAGACCATGGCCGCAGTTCGTGAAAGGGTGCTTGCCGAAGGAGCGAAGGCGTTTTACAGCGCAGTGTTCTGCGACAAGAACATCGGGCGGGCCAAGCCGATCCACGCGGATTTCGTCGGCCTGCCGTTGCCGGATCGCTACGTTTTCGGTTTCGGCATGGACGTACACGGAGCCTGGAGAAACCTGCCCGCAATCTATGCAAAAAGGGAAGACTGAATGCTTGCAATCATAGGCGGCTCGGGCCTCACCATGCTCGGCAATCTTGAAGTCACGAAGCGGCTCGTCATGCGAACGCCTTATGGGGATCCTTCCGGCGCGCTGACTTTCGGAAAAATCAGGGGGCATGAAGTCGTATTTCTTGCCCGCCACGGTTATGCGCACACCATTCCCCCTCACGACGTGAATTACCGTGCCAATATCTGGGCACTGGGTTCCCAGAATGTGGACCATGTCCTTTCCATCGCATCGGTCGGTGGGATCAGAAAGGATCTCTCCCCGGGCGTGCTCGCGGTTCCGGACCAGATCATCGATTACACCCACGGACGGAAATCGACTTTTTTCGACAACCGTGAAAAACCGGTGACGCATACAGATTTCACCGAACCCTATTGCGCATCCCTCAGGAAAAAATGCCTGGAGGCGGCGAGACTCGCCGGACATCCCGCCATCGACGGCGGGGTCTATGCTGCCACCCAGGGGCCGAGGCTCGAAACCGCAGCCGAAGTCACCCGGATGGAGCGGGACGGGGCGGACATGATCGGCATGACCGGCATGCCGGAGGCGATCCTCGCGCGGGAGGCCGGGCTGAGCTACGCGGCGCTCGCGGTGGTTGCGAATCATGCTGCGGGCAGAGGGGACAGCGCGCACGCAATCCATCTCGAGGATGTCAATGCGGTGTTGCAGGTCGCCATGGAGAAGGTGGGCAGCATCATCGAAATCCTGGCGGAAATCGATGGCGACTAGGGCGATATTGAAGATGGGCAATCCGCTGCTTTGGGAGAAGGCGGCGGAGGTGAAGGCATTCGATACCCCTGAGTTGCATGAACTGGTCTCGGACATGCTCGACACCATGCGCGCGGAAAGCGGTGCAGGACTTGCCGCCCCTCAGATCGGAGTGGGCCTGCGGGTCGTGGTGTTCGAGGTTTGCGCCAATCCCCGTTATCCGGACGTGGAGCCCGTCCCGCTCACGGTGCTCGTCAATCCCGTGCTCGTCCCGCTGGAAGGGGACATGGAAGAGGGCTGGGAAGCGTGCCTCAGCATCCCGGGAATGAGGGGGCTCGTGCCGAGACATGCGAGGCTCCGCTACAGCGGATTCGACGCATCCGGAAACCCCATCGAGCGGGAAGTGCAAGGTTTTCATGCGAGAGTGGTGCAGCACGAATGCGATCATCTCGATGGGATGCTCTACCCGATGCGGATCCCGGACCTGCGCAAATTCGGCTTTGCCAGCGAAATTCCACAGAAACGCGAACTTCCCGAGGAATAAGCTACTTCTTCTGACCGGTCAGGGTTTCCCTGGAAACTTCGGTGTGGTTGCCGACGTTGACCACGCCTTCGTCGTGGGTGATTGCATCTTCGGTCTTCTTGTTCATGACGATGATGCTGATGCGGCGGTTGACCGGATCATAGGGGTTCTGTTTGTCGAACAGCACGGCCGACGAAAGCCCGACGACGCGAAGCACCTTGTCCGCATCCATTCCGCCCTTGATGAGTTCGCGCCGGGAGGCGTTCGCCCGGTCAGCCGACAACTCCCAGTTGCTGTAGTTGGAGCCTCCAGCCGAGTAGGGGGTGGCGTCAGTGTGCCCGGAAAGGCTGATCCTGTTAGGCACGTCGTTGAGGGTTTTGCCGATCTCGTCCAGGATGTCCTTCGCATAGGGTTGCAGCACCGCGCTGCCGATGTTGAACATTGGCCGGTTCTTCTCGTCGACGATCTGGATGCGCAGCCCTTCGCTCGTGATGTCGATGAGAAGCTGATTCTTGAACTTGCGCATTTCCGGATTGGAATCGATCGCCTTCTCCAGCGTGAATTTCAACTCCCTCAGCTTGTCTTCTTCCTGTTTCGCGAGCACAGCCTTTGCGTCGGTCAGGTTGATCTTCTTCTTCGGCTCCTTGATTTCGCCCTGCTTGACCTGACCGGAAGATTTGGTGAGATCCTTCCCACCGCCCTTGATGATGCTGGAACTGTCCCCGCTGCCTTCCCCCCCCTGAAGCGCAACCCTGAGCGGGGTTTTGAAATATTCGGCGATGCCCTTCAGGTCTCCCTTGGTCGTCGAACCCAGAAGCCACATCAACAGGAAAAAAGCCATCATGGCGGTGACGAAATCCGCGTAGGCGATTTTCCATGCACCGCCGTGGTGTCCGCCGCCGCCTTTCTTGACCCTCTTGACGACTATGGGACGCTGGGAATCGTCACTCATGCATCTCTGTCCGGCTGATTACTTCTGCTTGCTTTTCTTGACATGTTCTTCGAGTTCGCTGAAGGTCGGGCGTTCCGTGGAATTCAGTACCTTTCTTCCGAATTCGACCGCGAGCGCGGGCGCATAGCCGTTCAGGCTGGCGAGAATCGTGACGCGCATGCACTGCAGGAGCTTGGTCGATTCGTTGACCTTCTGCTCGAGCAGACCGGAAAGGGGGCCGATGAACCCGTACGAGAGCAAAATGCCGAGGAAGGTGCCCACCAGCGCGTGGGCGATGAGCAGGCCGAGTTCCTTGGGAGGAATGCCGACCGATTCCATGGTGTGCACCACGCCCATCACTGCGGCGACGATACCGAAGGCCGGAAGGCCCTCCCCGATCTTGCCGACGATGTGAGCGGGCTCCAGTTCCTCGTGGTGATGGGTGTCGATTTCGTTGTCCATCAGGTTTTCGATCTCGAAGGAATTGAGATTTCCACCCACCATGATGCGGAGATAATCCGTCAGGAATTCGATGGCGTGATGGTCGCTCAGGATCATCGGATATTTGGAGAAAAGAGGGCTTTCGTTCGGATTGTCGACATCTCCCTCGATCGACATCAGCCCTTCCTTCCTGATCTTGGAAAGGATTTCGTACATGAGCGCCATCAGCTCCATATACAGGGCCTTGTTGTATTTCGATCCCTTGAAGACGGTGGGAAGCGCCTTCAGGGTGGCCTTGATCGCCTTGGTGGAATTGCCGACCACGAAGGCGCCGGCCGCTGCGCCGCCGATCATGAGCAGCTCGATGGGCTGCAGGAGGGCTGCAAGATGGCCTCCGGCGATTGCAAATCCGCCGAAGACGCATCCCAGGATGATGAGGTAACCGATTATGACCAGCATGGATCGCAGGCTCCTTGGGTCATGAAGGAAGAGAGGACGAGTCTGATCATCTGGTCACGCCAATCACGGTACGATTCTAAGCAATGATAACGAAAACTGAGGGAATGTTCCATCCCTTAAGGAAGGATTAAGCTTTAAGTCTTTCTGTCAGGTGCGGGGCGATCACCTGCAGGAGCTGCGCGAAGATCCTGGGGGTTCCCGCCACGATGTTTCCGCTCGAAAGGTAGCCGGCTTCGCCCTCGAGGTCGCCCACCAGTCCGCCCGCTTCCGTGACGAGCAGGGTGCCCGCTGCGATGTCCCAGGGGCTGAGTCCGAATTCCCAGAATCCGTCGAACCTTCCGGCCGCCACCGATGCGAGGTCGAGCGATGCAGAGCCCGGTCTGCGCAGGCCGGAGGTCTTCTGCACGAGTTCACGGAAAATGGCGATGTAGGGTTCGAGATGCGAGAAATCGCGGAAGGGAAATCCGGTTCCGATCAGCGCTTCTTCCAGACGGGTGCGTTTCGATACGCGGATCCTCCTGTCGTTGAGGAAGGCGCCACTGCCGCGGGTCGCGGTGTAGAGATCGTTGTGCACCGGATCGTAGACCACGGCCTGGGTGACGGTCCCCTTGTGGGCGAGCGCGATCGATATCGCATATTGCGGCACGCCATGGAGGAAATTGGTCGTCCCGTCGAGCGGGTCGATGATCCATTCGTATTCGGATTCGCCTTTCGCACCGCTTTCCTCGGCCATGATTGCGTGGTCCGGATAGGCGTCCAGGAGGATTTCCAGAATGGCGGATTCTGAGGCCTTGTCGACCTCGCTCACAAAATCGTTGTAGGATTTGTGCTCGACTTTGAGCATGTCGATGTTTTGGGAGGCGCGGTTGATGATGGAACCTGCGCGTCGCGCGGCTTTCACCGCGGTATTGAGCATTGGGTGCATGGTGCTTTTCCTAGAAGTCCTGCAGAGGATGGGGAAATCAGGCGGCATGATACCAGTTTATGGACCCGGATTGCACCCCGGCTGCGGCAATCGAAATTGATTTTCGGCCGAATTCCGGTCAATATTTCCTGCCGGCCGGAGGCTGGAAGACGCCTGCATCGGAAAAAGCGCCTTCACTTTCTCGAAACGAAATTAATTTAATTGCACATCGATTTGAATAATCAGGATATCAAGAAAAACGTCCGCATCGTCCTCAGCAGGACGAGTCATCCTGGAAATATCGGGGCGGCGGCACGCGCGATGAAGACGATGGGGCTTTCCAGGCTTCATCTCGTCGCGCCGAAGCATTTTCCCGATCCGGATGCGACCGCCCGCGCTTCAGGCGCGGACGACGTGCTTGAAAATGCACGCGTGTTCGACACCCTCGAGGCTGCGCTCGACGGATCGGCCTTCTCGGTCGCGGTGACGGCAAGGCGGCGCGATCTTTCCCATGAGGTTCACGACCCGAGGGAGGCTGCAAAAATGCTGCTGGATGTGGCTGCGCACCGAGAGG
>JAJZTT010000126.1 GCA_021848705.1 Pseudomonadota bacterium | reverse complement strand
CGGCCGGCCGGACAAAAGAATGGTTCTCGGCATGCAGCTCGATTTCAAGAAACAGGTTCAGGAATGGAAGGACGTGCTGCTGCGCGGAAGCAACCCAGACTTGCTGAAAAAGTACTGGGAAAATTTCGAGCAGGACGAGACCAGGATCAGGGAAACCGGGCAGTCCCTGCTCAGGGGACTCAAAGGGGAGCCGCAAGCGCGGGAAATCCTGGCAAAATTCCTCGAATCCCACGAGAAAATGGGAAAATCCTACCGGAGTGCCCTGGAGGCCTTCAAGGCAGCCCGTTTCGACAGCGCAGCAGGCGATGCGCAGATCAGGGGAATGGACCGGGAGCCCACCGAACTGCTGTCCCGCGTCGCAGGAATGATGACAGAATACAATGCGAGAACCGCGAGGGAAACCGTGACCCGCGGTCAGAGGGGGATCCTGATCAGCCTCGGACTCATGGGCGCGGCGGTCCTCGCAGCCTTCCTCATTTTCCTTTCGCTGCTGCAGAAGACCATCGTAAAGCCGGCGTCTGAACTCGTTTCCGAGCTGGAAAGACTGGCGAAGGGCGACTTTTCCCAACCCATCTCACACGGGTGGCAGGACGAACTCGGCAAAATCGCTGCGAGCGCGGAAACCGTCAGAAGCCACCTCGGCGCAATCGTCGCGGAAGTCCATCGAACCGCGGGAGAACTCTCCGGGGCTTCGAGCGCCCTTGCGGCAAGCGCCGATCGCCTCTCCTCCGGATCGAGTCAGCAGGCGGAGGCAGCGGCTTCCGCCGCATCGGCCGTGGACGAAGTCACTGCGAGCATCGCCACAGTGGCAGACAATGCCACGAGAGTGCGCATGCTCTCCGCCACCAATCTGGCGCGGACCCAGAGCGGCAATTCCAGCCTCTCCGAACTGGTGGGCGAGATCAGCCTGGTGGAATCCGCCGTGACCGAAATCGGCGAATCGGTCACCCGGTTCATGAAGAGCACGGAATCCATCACCCACATGACCCGTGAGGTCAAGGAAATCGCCGAGCAGACCAATCTCCTCGCCCTCAATGCGGCAATCGAGGCGGCCAGGGCCGGGGAGCAGGGACGGGGGTTTGCAGTGGTCGCTGACGAAGTGAGGAAACTCGCTGAAAAATCAGCCAGCGCGGCCAGCGAAATCGACAAGGTGACCCGATCGCTCAACCAGCAGTCCGAAACGGTCGAACAATCCATCCGCAAGGGAACCCAGTCTCTCGAAGTCAGCAACGAGGTGATGGAGCATGTCGCCATTTCCCTTGCCGAGGCAAACCAGGCAGTGATGGAAGCGGACCGGGGCGTGGAGGAAATCACGAATTCGGTCCAGCAACAGCAGATCGCAAGCAGCGCAATCGCGGGTCATGTCTCCAGCATCGCGCAGATGGCCGAAGAAAACGGCCATGCCATCGCAGGCGAAGCGAGCGAAGCCAAACATGTCGAAGATCTCGCCAAGTCGTTGCAGGGAATGATGTCGAGATTCAGGACCTGAGTCATTCCTGGGCGATGGCAGCCTCGTCCGGGGTATGTTTCCTCATTCCAAGGAGGGCGATCATGGCGAGCGATACCCCGATGAGCCCCATGCCAATCCCTTCCGGGACCGAAGGCACTTCCCCCAACTGAATCCAGGCGGCGAGCACCCCGATCACCGGGGCGAACAGGGAAACCATGCCCGCAGTGCCGGCAGCCAGATTGCGCAGTGCATAAAGCCAGAGCAGCCAGGCGAGCGCATTGGCCCCCACCACATTGTAGAAAACCGCCCCGATCAGGTAACCGGACCAGGAGATATCGCGCGCAGGATGGATCACAGCGACCAGAACCAGCGGGATCGAGCCGATCAGCATCTGCCAGGCGGTGAAATTGAGCAGATCGATCTGCGGCGCCTTCCTGTGCAGCTTCTTCGCGGCGATCACGGAAAGCGCCCAGCAAAATCCACCGGTCACCGCAAGGACTTCGCTCAGGATACTCCCTTGCAAATGCCAGGGCTCCAGGATGAAGACGAGGCCCGCACAGGAAGTTGCCACCACCAGCCACTGCAGACCGCGGATCTTCTCGCCGAGCAGCGGCCATGCGAGCATCATCACCCAGAATGGCATGGTATAGGAGAGCACCGCGACCTTTCCAGCCCCTCCTTCCACCAGCGCCCAGACGATGAGCCCGGTGAATCCGCTCGTCTGCAAAAGGCCGATCAGGGTGGTCTCAGGCAGATGGGAAGGGCGGAAAGGTCTTTTCAGTACCGGCAGGGCTGCGACCATCAATAGCCCGGCGAGGAAGGTGCGCATCGCGGCAAACTGGAAAGGTCCGACGTCATGGAGCGCGCTTTTCATCACCACCCAGTTGTAGCCCCAGATGACGGCAAGCAGAATGAGCGCTGCGAGCGGCCGCGTCGAGCTCAAGGGATTGCCCTTTCCACGAATTCAAGAGCGTTTCCGTCCGGATCCCTGCAAAACAGTGCGCGCCTTCCGGAACGGCTCAAGGTGTGGGGAATGCCTGCGGCTTCGAGCTTCCTGGCAAGTTCCGAAAGACTTTCCACCGAGAATGCGACATGCCGGTCGCGCCCGCAATGTTCCGGATGCATCCTGCCCCTGTCCGGATCGGGAAGCGCCATGAGATGGATCTGCTGCGCAGAACCCAGATCGAGCCAGAGGCCGGGAAATCCGAGATCCGGCCTCGAGACATCGATTTCGAGACCCAGCAACCCGCAATAGAAGGCCTGCGAAATCGAAAGGTCCGAGATCAGGAAGCTTGCGTGCAGGATCCCCCGGATCGCCATCAGACCTTCGGCGCCTCGCGCAACCTGATGTGAAGCTCCCGGAGTTGCTTCTCCTCGACCATGGAGGGCGCCTGGGTGAGCAGGCATTGGGCGCGCTGGGTCTTGGGGAAGGCGATCACGTCCCGAATCGATTCGGATCCCGTCATCAGCGTCACCAGACGGTCGAGACCGAAGGCGAGACCGCCGTGGGGAGGGGCACCGAAGCGCAGCGCATCGAGCAGGAAGCCGAATTTCAGCTCCGCATCCTCGCGACCGATCTTCAATGCATCGAAAACCTTCGACTGGATTTCCTCGCGATGGATCCTGACCGATCCTCCGCCGATTTCCCAGCCGTTCAACACCATGTCGTAGGCCTTGGAAAGCGCGGAACCCGGATCGGATTCGAGCAGGTCCTCGTGGCCGTTCTTGGGAGACGTGAAGGGATGGTGAAGCGCAACCCAGCGCCCCTCCTCCTCGTCGTATTCGAACATCGGAAAATCCACCACCCAGAGCGGCTTCCATTCTCCTTCTTCGAGGATCTTCCTCTCGTGCCCGATTTTCACCCTGAGCGCGCCCAAAGCGTCGTTCACGACCTTCGCCTTGTCCGCGCCGAAGAAGATGAGGTCGCCGCTCTGCGCACAGGTCCTGTCCAGGATGGTCTTCACGACTTCCCCGGGCAGGAATTTCAGGATCGGGGATTGCAGCCCTTCGGCGCCGGCAGCCAGGTCATTCACCTTGATGTAGGCGAGCCCCTTCGCGCCGTAAATCGCGACGAACGCCGTATAGTCGTCGATTTCCTTCCTGGTGATCGAAGCGCCGCCAGGAATCCTGAGCGCGGCGACACGTCCACCCGGCAGGTCTGCCGCGGCCCGGAACACCTTGAATTCGACCGACTTCATCACTTCCGTGAGTTCGGTGAGTTCGAGCTTCACCCTGAGATCGGGCTTGTCGGAACCATAACGGCTCATGGCCTCATGAAAAGTCATCCTTGGGAACGGATCGGCAAGCGCCACACCCATGGTCCTGGCGAAAAGATCCCGGATCATTCCCTCCGTAAGGTTCATGATCTCCTCTTCCCCGAGGAAGGAAGTTTCCAGGTCGACCTGGGTGAATTCAGGCTGCCTGTCCGCTCTCAGGTCTTCGTCGCGAAAACACTTGGTGATCTGGTAATAGCGGTCGAAGCCGGCCACCATCAGCATCTGCTTGAAGAGCTGGGGGGATTGCGGCAGCGCGAAAAAATGCCCGGAATGTACCCGGCTCGGCACCAGATAGTCGCGCGCGCCTTCAGGGGTGGACTTGGTGAGCATCGGGGTTTCGATGTCGATGAATCCCATGGCATCGAGATAATTGCGGATCGCCATCGCCACCTTGTAGCGAAGGCGCATGTTGGCCTGCATCTTCGGGCGCCTCAGGTCGATCACCCGGTTGGTGAGGCGCACCGTTTCGCTCAGGTTGTCGTCGTCTATCTGGAACGGGATGGGAAGCGAAGGATTGAGAATCTCGATGGAGATCGCATTCACCTCGATTTCTCCGCTTCCGAGATTCTCGTTTACCGTTCCTTCCGGACGGCGCCTCACTTTTCCGGAAATTTTCAGGACAAATTCGCTTCTCACCTTTTCCGCGATCGAGAAGGTTGCAGCATGGTCCGGGTCGAACACGACCTGGACCAGTCCTTCCCTGTCCCTGAGATCGACAAAGATCACGCCGCCGTGATCACGCCTCCTGTGCACCCATCCGTAGAGAGTGACGATTCCATCCAGATATCTGGTGTCGATGTTGCCGCAATAGTCTGTACGCATTTTTTCGTTTTGTTACTTGGATTCGTTTTTGGCCGCCGGCGGTACGACGCCGATGGAAATGATGTATTTGAGTGCGTCATCGACGCTCATGTCGAGCTCGATCACGTCCTGCTTCGGCATCATGAGAAAGAAACCGGAAGTCGGATTGGGCGTGGTCGGAACATACACGCTCACGTATTCACCGGTCAGATGGTTGGCGACATCCCCGCCGGGCGTTCCGGTGAGAAAAGCCACCGTCCACGAACCCTCCCTGGGATACTGAACCAGGAGCGCCTTCCTGAAGGCCTCGCCGTTGCTGGAAAAAAGCGTGTCGGAAACCTGCTTCACGCTGTAATAGATGGATTTCACCACCGGAATCCGCGAGAGCAATCCTTCCCAGAACATCAGCAGGCGCTGCCCGATGATATTGGTCGTCAGAAGCCCGGTGACGAACACCACGATGAGGGTGAGGACGACACCGAACCCGGGAATATTGACCCCGAGGATCGCCTGCGGACGGAACGCTGCGGGCAAAAGCAAAAGCGTCTGGTCCATGGTGCCGATGAGCAGGTTCAGCACCCAGAAAGTGATCCCCAGCGGCACCCAGATCAGCAGCCCGGTGATGAAATAGCGCTTCATCAGGCGGCTTCTTCCTTATTCCGGGAGTCGGGCTGGGGCTTGCTTTCAGACTTCGCACCTCCCCTGAAGTCGGTCGCGTACCAACCGCTTCCCTTCAACTGGAATCCGGGCGCGGAAAGCTGCTTGGAAAATGTTTCCTTCCCGCATTCAGGACAGACGACGAGCGGCGCATCGCTCACCTTCTGGATGCAGTCCTTGGTGAATCCGCAGGAAGAACACTTGTACTCGTATATCGGCATCTCGAACTCCGAATGCAAAAACCGGATTATAACGCATTTCTGTTACAGTTCAGGCAGCGCGCTTCACGAAATCGCGGATCCTCATCCCGGTCGCGGCGAGCATCCCGAAATAGGAAACCACCCCCAGGATCACCAGCAAAAAAAGCCGTCCCGCACGATGCAAAGCGGAGCCGGAAAGCCAGGATTGTTCGCTTCCGGAAGCCCAGAAGATGAGCAGGCCCATGACGAGGAGCGCAGCGGCAATCCTGAGGAAAAACACCGCCCATCCCGGCTGGGGAAGGTAGATTCCTTGCGCTGTCAGCTTCCTGAAGAGCATCGCCGCGTTGCAGCAGGATCCAAGGCTGATGGCGAGCGCAAGCCCGGCATGCTTCAAGGGCAGGATGAAGGCAAGATTCATGAGCTGGGTAAGCACCAGCGTAATTATGGCGATCCTGACCGGCGTCCGGATGTCCTGCCTTGCATAGAATCCGGGGGCGAGCACCTTCACCAGGATCAGGCCGATGAGCCCCACGCTGTAGGAGAGCACCGCGCTGCGGGTCATGTAGAGGTCGTGCACGCCGAATTTCCCGTGCAGGAAAAGCGTGGAAACCAGCGGCACCGCGAGCACGGCGAAGGCGACCATCGCGGGCAGCGTCAGCATGAAAGTGAGGCGAAGCCCCCAGTCGAGGAGTTTCGAATATTCCTCGTGTGATTTTTCCGCATGGTGTTTCGCAAGACTCGGAAGCAGGATGCTGCCGAGCGCCACCCCCAGCATCCCGGCGGGAAACTCCATCAACCTGTCCGCATAGTAGAGCCAGGAGACGCTCCCCGTGACGAGGAGCGAGGCGAAGATGGTGTTGACGAGCAGGCTCACCTGGCTGATCGAGACGCCGAAAACAGCCGCCCCCATCAGTTTCAGGATGCGCCAAACGCCCGGATCCTTGAGGTCGAGGCGGAAGCGGGGCAGCATGTCGATTTTGAGCAAAAATGGCACCTGGAACAGAAGCTGCAGCACCCCGCCAAAAAATACCGCCCAGGCGAGCGCAAGCACCGGCGGATGCACATGGGGAGCAAGGAGCAGCGCACAGGAAATGAAGGAGACGTTGAGCAGCACCGGCGTGAAGGCGGGCACCGTGAAGCGGCTATGGGTGTTGAGGATCCCCCCCGCCAGGGACACCAGTGAAATGAAGAAGATGTAGGGGAAAGTGATCCTGAGCAGCGTCACCGAAATCGCGAACTTGTCCGCATCTTTCGCAAAGCCGGGCGCGCTCACATAAATGATGACCGGAGCGGCAACGATGCCGATGAGGGTGACTGCAAACAAAACGAGGGCGAGCAATGCGGAGACATGATCGACGAGCTTTCTCGTCTCTTCGTGACCGAGCCTCGTCCTGTACTCGGCGAGCACCGGGACGAAGCCCTGCGAAAAGGCTCCTTCCGCAAACAGTCTCCTCAGCATGTTCGGGATCTTGAATGCGACGAAAAACGCATCCGTGTAGATCCCTGCGCCGAACACGCCTGCGAAAATCATTTCCCGCACGAATCCCATGATCCGCGACAGGAAGGTCATGCTGCTCGTGGCTGCGAGCGCCTTCAAGAGGTTCATCGATCCCCACCGTTTCCCTTCGATCCGCGCATTATATTTTGTCTTGTCAAAGTAGGCGAATAATCGTAGAATTCCGGATTTACTCAATTAGAGAACCAGAGGAGTCTACATGGCCAACAGCGCACAAGCCAGAAAGCGTGCCAGACAAGCAGACAAGCAGCGCGAGCACAATGCCAGCCTGCGTTCGGAACTTCGCACCGCCATCAAGAAGGTCAAGAAGGCGATCGCTGCAGGCGACAAGGCAGCAGCGCAGAGCGTTTTCCGCGAATCGACGAGCACCGTCGACAGCATCGCCGACAAGAAGATCATCCACAAGAACAAGGCAGCGCGCCACAAGAGCCGCCTTTCCGCCGCCATCAAGGCAATGGCCTGATTCTCCGCACGGCTTTCCCTTCACGGGAAGGGAAAGCCGTACGCCGGGCATGCGCCCAAACCCCTTCCAGCCCCACTCCGCAGAAACCTGCCCTCTTTCGGACCAATCAGGCAGATTTTTCTTGCATGAAAGGCACAATTCGGATAAATATATCGTTTCGGCGGCGTGACCGCCGATTTCTATTCTGGACGGACAAATGTCTCATTTGATGAACACATATAAAAGGCTTCCCGTCGGCTTCGTGAAAGGGGAAGGCGTCTGGCTGACGGACAGGGAGGGACGCCGCTACCTCGACGCGGTATCCGGGGTTGCCGTCAACGGACTGGGACATGCGCACCCCGAACTGGTCCGCGCGATTTCCGCTCAGGCAGCGAGCCTGATCCACACCTCGAATCTTTACGAAATCGATCTCCAGGAAGCGCTAGCCACCCGGCTTTGCGAAATCTCCGGACTGGAAAATGCATTCTTCTGCAATTCCGGCGCGGAGGCGAACGAGGCTGCGATCAAGCTTGCAAGGCTCTACGGACACTCCAGGGGGATCGAAATCCCCACCATCGTCGTGATGGAAAAATCCTTCCACGGAAGGACCATGGCCACCCTTTCCGCAACCGGAAATCGCAAGGTGCAGGCCGGATTCGAGCCGCTGCTTTCCGGATTCGCGCGGGTTCCCTACGATGACCTCGCGGCGGTCGAACAGGTCGCCCATCACAACAAGAACATCGTCGCCGTTCTGGTCGAACCCTATCAAGGCGAGGGTGGCGTACAGATTCCCCAGGCGAACTATCTCGCAGGGTTGCGCCGCATCTGCGACCAGCACGGATGGCTCCTGATGGTCGACGAAGTGCAGTGCGGCATGGGCAGAAGCGGAAAATGGTTCGCTTTCCAGCACGCCGACCTGATGCCGGACGTGATGACGCTTGCCAAGGGACTGGGTTCGGGCGTGCCCATCGGCGCATGC
>JAJZTT010000006.1 GCA_021848705.1 Pseudomonadota bacterium | reverse complement strand
CGATCTCCATGTTCGGATCCACATCGATGTCCAGCGCTTCGAGGAAATTGACGAGACCGATGCGCTCGATCATTTCGCCGGTGCGCTCGTGCTCCAGCGCGTTTTCGGCAAAGAAGTCGATGATGCGCTGCGCGAGGTCGACGAGTTGATCCATCGCCTCGTCGGTATCGAGCTTCATGAAGGGAATCACCACGGTGCCCATCAGGTCGCCGATCTTGAGGGTGCGCTTGCCGCCCACCAGGATGGTCGCGCCCTTGTCCTTGCCAGGGGAAAGCGCACCGGTCATGACGTTGATGCAGTGCATGCAGCGAACGCAGTCGTGATTGTCGATCTCGACGGCATGATTGTCGCTCACCGCGACGCTGGAAATGTGGTCGCCGCTCTTCACGTCCTTCACTTCCTTCAACTGGAATGCCTTGGTCGGGCAACGGGCGACGATATCGTTCACGAGCTCGTTCATGCCGTGCTTCTCGAACCATTTCCTGGCAAGCGCCTCGTCGGTGCGAATGTTGTCGCGCCAGGTGCCGATCACCGCCATGTCCGCGCGCTGGATGGAATTCATGCAGTCGTTGGGGCAGCCGGAGAACTTGAACTTGAACTTGTAGGGGAGCGAGGGGCGGTGGATGTCGTCCACGAAGGTGTTGAGGACCAGACGGTGTGCGCGGGCTTCGTCGTAACAGGATTGCTCGCAACGGGCGGAACCGACGCAGGACATCGAGGTGCGAACTGCGGGGCCCGCACCGCCGAGATCGAATCCCATTTCGTTGATTTCGTCAAAGGCCGCCTGGACATTGTCGGTGGTCGCGCCCTGGAACATGATGTCGCCGGACTGGCCGTGGAAGGCGATCAGGCCGGAGCCGTGCTTCTCCCAGATGTCGGTCATCTTGCGAAGCACTTCGGTGGTGTAATGCATGCCTGCAGGAGGCTGGACGCGCAGCGTATGAAATTCGGCTGCATCCTTGTAGACCGGTTCGCCGTTCTCATCCTTGAGCTCCGTAAAGCGCGGAATGACCCCGCCTCCGTAGCCGAACACGCCGACCGTACCGCCCTTCCAGTATCCCTTCTTGGTCTTGTAGGAAGTTTCGAGTTGCCCGAGAAGATCTACAGCCATGTCGTTGTCCTGGGCAAGACGCTTGAGACCAGTCACGAAACTGGGCCACGGGCCGTTCTCGAGCTCGTCGAGATTCGGTGTATCATGCAATTTCTTAGCCATGAATCCTCCACATTGAAGTTATTTGATCAAGGTCCCTGCGAACCATCGGCGATCTTGGCCGCCCGTTGAATGAGACGCTCCGCCATCTAGGTATATTAGACAAGCCTGATAGTGACATGTAAACTACCCGTCAGGGTTATACACCCCCCCCCGTATTGGCTATAGACGCTGATACCTTGTGTCGCGCTCAATATCGCTTATTATTTGTATAGCAGTTTCCCGGCATTTCGTGCGGAGGGAACTCGAACAGGGAGCGTCTTCATGTCGCAGATCAGGGAGATCGACAAATTCAGGGTACCGCTCGGCGGGCAGGAAATCGAACTGCAGCAGATCGAACATGCAGAAGGAGGCATGAGCATGCTGAGGATCCGGATCCGCGAAGGAAAGCGCTTCACCATTTTCGACATCGATCCGGTGACGGCGAAAAAATGGGCAGAAGCCATGGACGGATGGGCGAATTCTACCGATGGACATGATTGATACGGTTTTCGACATCCGGGCCGGTTTCCTGCCCGCGGCGCATGCCGCGCTTCTCTGGCGCGAAGTGGTTCGCGTGCTGCCCTGGATCGGGCAGGAAAATTCGGCCGGAATTTTGCCGCTGAGGGGGGGGCAGTTCCTACCGAGGCGTGCAAAACTCACCCTGAGGATTCCTGACCATCGCGCAGAGGATGCGCTCCATCTGGCAGGAAGCCTGCTCGATGTCGGAGGAAATCCATTCCAGCTCGGCGAAGGCAGGATCAGGGAGATCGCAGCGTATCCCACGCTGCATGCCCACTTCGTCGCAAGCGAAATCGACGAGATTTCCTTCCTGGCAGAATCCATGCAGGAAATCAGTTCTCTCGGCATCCAATGCAGGCTGATCTGCGGCATGCGCCAGGAGGTGGACACCGGGGAAGGCACCCTCTCCGGATACAGTCTGGTCACCCATGACCTGAAGCCCGGGCATTCGATCAGGCTGCAGCATGCAGGGCTCGGAAAAATGCGCCGGTTCGGCTGCGGAATTTTCGTACCGCACAAGACCATCGCCGGCCTGGAAGATTGACCAACCATAATCCGGAGGAAAACAATGACATACTTCATCAATGGGGCAGAAGTGGAAACCGACGAAGACGGCTACCTGCTGGAGCCGGATTTCAGCAACGAGGCGGTCGAAGTGATCGCAGCAGCCGAAGGCATCGCACTCACCCCGGAGCACTGGAAGATCGTCGAATACATGCGCAACGAATACCGGGAAAACGGACATACCCCGAACTTCCGCAACATGCTGAAAGGGGTTCAGGAATTCTGGGAAGAAGCGGACAGCAAGACGCTCTACGATCTTTTTCCGATGGGCCCCGCCAAGCAGGGCGCGAAAATCGCAGGGCTTCCGCAGCCCTATGGCAAGGGCGGATACTAGGAGAGCGCAATGAGCCAATACACAGCCAACATCATTCTCGACATGAAGGGTCTTTCCTGCCCTGGCCCGCTGGTGGGCGCCAAAAGAATGGTCAACGACCTCGAATCCGGCCAGGTGCTGCTTCTCATTTCCGATTGCCCCGGAACCCAGGACGACCTTTTTTCCTGGGCGAAGCAGACTTCGAATCAGGTGCTGCATACCGAAAAGATGCCGGGAGGAGGTACGGGCTATTACATCCAGAAGGGCAAGACCGAAGAGATGCAGGTGAATGCATCGCTCGACATCCGCGGCGTACTCTGCCCCGGTCCCATCGTTGAAGCGAAGAAGCTGCTGAACGGCATGCAGCAGGGAGAAGTGCTGAAGCTCACCAGCAACTGCCCTGGAATCAGTTCCGACATCCCCGGATGGGCTCATGCCACCGGAATGACCATCCTGAAGACGGTCGAATTCGCTCCGGGTGAATACGACTTCTACATCCGGAAAGGCTGATGAGGGTCAAAAGCCGCTGGTTCCGGAAGGAGCGCGAGAAGTCCCCGCAGGAAATCGCAGGGGCGATGGCCTTCATCCTCTGGAAGCTCGCCCAGAATGCGGTCAAAAGCATGCGGCGGGCCGATTTCGAAATCCAGGTCGGCCCGCAGTATTTTGATTATCTTGCCGAGATGCTGATCTTCGAGATCCAGGTAACGGACAGGATCGCTTACGAAATGCTGATCGAGGAGGAAAGGTCGGCTTTCACCACCGAGCTTGCGCTGCGTGTCGCGGACAATTTTTCGGAGAACGAAAACGCTCTTTTGGGCAAGCCGTTTGCCGATTGCAGGCGCAGCTTCATCGATCTGCTGAACAAGCGGTCATCCATCTACGCCGAATGCGGTTTCACCGGGGAAGGACCTGATTTTTCCTTCTTGCGTTATCTCGGACATGCCATGCTGGAACATGCTGACGAGCGGGACAAAAGCTGGCTCATCGACCAGGCGACCCAGATCGAGGCGCCAGAAGCGGTCGCAACCATCTCCCGCGCCATGAAAGGGCTTTTCGACGAGAGCCCGATGCAGAACCGTCTTGGATCGGGAATCGAATGAATTTCAGCGAGGAAGAATACCAGCGCTTTCGCGATGAGAAGTTCGCATCTTCTCCTGAATCGGTCGGAGAGCTCATCGTCGAAGTGAAGGACCCGCAGAATCTCGCACAATCCGAAAAGGATGCCCTGCTTTCCAGAATCAGGAAATCCAACATGGCGATCTACAAAGGCAATGTCGCAGCCCCGGATGTCTCGAAAATCGCAATCCAGTTCGGTCTCGAGAAAATCGACGCCAACTGGCTGGCCGGGGAAGACGGCATTTCAAGGATCGAAGTGAGGGAAGAAGGAAAGGGCTATATTCCTTACACGATGAAGCCGATCAAATGGCACACCGATGGGTATTACAATCCATCCGGAAGGAAGATTCGTTCAATGCTGCTTCATTGCGTGAGAAGCGCGAGAGAAGGCGGCGAAAACCATCTGATGGACCATGAAATCCTTTACTGCCTGTTGCGGGATCTGGATCGGCAACATGTGCAGGCGCTTTCCATGATGGATGCCATGACCATTCCGGAAAGAACGGATGAGGATGGCGTTGCGCGACCGGAAGAAACCGGCCCTGTTTTTTCCTTCGACGAAGGGGGCCATCTGCACATGCGTTACACGGCGAGGACCCGCTCGATTTCATGGAAAAAGGATGCGGCGACCCAGGCTGCGGTCGCAGCGATCGAGTCCATCCTATCCTCCCCTTCCCCTCATATTTTTCATGCAAAACTCGAGCCCGGAATGGGGCTGCTCTGCAACAACGTGCTGCACGACCGTTCCGCTTTCACGGACGATACCCGCCTCCTCTACCGGGCGAGATACCACGACCGGATCATGTGAAGATCGGCATGTCGCAAATCGCCCGACCGATGAAATCGAAGAGCACGTCGGAAGTCGGCGCCATGATGGAAGCCGCCCTCGCATCCCGGAAATAACGCTCGATGGCGGAATCCTTCCGGAATGCCGCCCCGCCGCAAACCCGCATCGCGACATCGGTGACTTCGAGCGCAGCTTCCGCTGTGGCCGCCTTCGCTTCCATCACTCGCAGCATGGCGTCCTCCCTTTCCGTGGAAAGCGCAAGCAGCGCCTCATTTCGCAAAGACCTTGCCATGTCTGCCCTCACCCTGGCCTTGGCGAGATAGGCACGGATGGTCGGAAGCTCGGAAATGGTTCCTCCGGTATGAACGAATTTTCCCTTTGCGACATGCCTGCAGGCATGCGAGAGCGCTGCATCCATGATGCCCACCATGCAGGAGGCCAGCAGCACGCAATAAACGGGCAGGACTTCCCAGATCATGATGTCGAAACCGCCTCCATCCGGACCCAGCATGGAAGATTCCGGAATCCTGAGGGAACGGCATGAAACCGGTGCAGAACAGTTTCCCCTGAGCCCCACCCCGTCATAGAGTTTCGGCTGACTGAGTCCCGCCATCCGGCTTCCCACCAGCCACAAGGTGCTTGCGCCGGAAGCTTGCGCAGGCTTCGAGGACCAGACGTAATAATCGGCTTCTAGGGCGGAAGTCACCATGGATTTTTCCCCGTCCAGGACATATTCCTCCCCATCCCGCCTGGCAGTGCCGAGCGGCACCCAGAAATGAGACCTCGATCCGACTTCGGACCAGGCAAGCGTGAGCAGATGACGACCCGAGACGATGTCGCTCCGAACCGAAGCTTCCGCGTGTTTTTCCACAGCCTCGATTCCGCTGTAGTGCATGGTCAGGACGAGTGCAGTCGAAGAACAGATCCTGCCGATGCGCTCGACGACTTCGGCCGCCTCGTTCGGTCCCAGCCCCATTCCTCCCACTTCGACATCGCTCATCAACCCGAGGAGCCCCGCCTCGCCCAGCGCTGAAATCGCAGCCCTCGGAAAGATGCCCTCCCGATCGATTGCGGTTGCGGAAGGCTCGATCACTTCGTCGATGATTTTTTCGAGTCGCTGCAGATAAGTCATGCCAATTCCCAAAAATTCCAAATCTGGAACAAGTTTAGCAGACAGGGCGTACTGAAGACAGAAAAGCCCGGCCGAGGCCGGGCTTTTCTGTCTTGCCGGGGAAAATTACAGATTCCAGCCGTAGGAGATGCCGAGCGAGTCTTCGGACAAGGTGAGGTTCGATTCCCCTCCTCCTGCACCGGCCAGGGATCCGTTTCCGTAAATGGTCTTCCTGAATGCATGCATGTAGTAGAAGGAGATTTCCGACTTGTCTGCAAGCTTCCAGGTGCCGCCCAGGGTCAGATGGTCGGTCACGGTCGCGGGCGCGATGATGTTGAAATAGGTCTGGCTTGCCGGAATGGAACCGTTGTTGTGGTCCCAGCCTGCGCGAAGCGTCAGGTTCTGGTTCCATTCATGGTTCACGCCGAGCTTGTAGACCGTCATGTTCTGCCAGCCGAATCCGGTACCATTGGCCGAACCGAGCTGGCCGGTCGGGTTGGGATTCGCGATGGAAGAGACGTCGTTGTACATGATGCGCTGCACGTCGAAAGCCACGGTGGTGGGAGGAGCAACTTTCACCGCGATTCCTGCGCCATAGGTGGCCGGAATGTCGAAGCTCCCCTGATTGGCGAAGAGGCCGCTGTACTTGGAGAACTTCGTCATCTTGGTCTTGGTCTGGTAGGTGGCGCCGACCGAGACGTCCGGGGTCACCTGCTGGATCCAGCCCAGATGCAATCCGTAACCCGTCGAAGTGTCCGTTCCGTTGTTGGTGACGCCCGTTGGCGTCTGGCTGACTGCAGTGAAGTTTTCCAGGCCCTGCGCCTTGAAGCGCTGGTAGGCGAGATTCAGCGAAATGCCGAAATAGTTCTTGTCGTCGACCTTCTTCGAAAAGGTGGGCGCGACGAAGAGTTGCTCGAGGTCCATCACCGCAGGAGAAGTGCCGAGCAACGGATTCGCGGTGGTATAGGTGGTGTTCATGCCACCGTTGCCGTAGACCGAGACGCCGAGGGAAGAATCCTGAGAAATCATCCTGTTGTAACCGAAACTGGGGATGAAGAAGTTGGTCTTGCCATTGGCATCGTAAGTCCCGTTTGCGCCTGGAACCGGACTTCCGGTGATCTGTGCGCTCCTCGAAGGCTTGAACCATTCCAGACCCAGATCCATTCTGTTGCCGACCATCACCATGCCCGCAGGATTGGTCGCAGCGGCGAGCGAATCCTGGGGAAACGCGATGCCGACGCCGCCCATGCCTTCGGACTTGATGCCGTAGCCGTGAGAGAAGTAGCCGTTCGTCGCGTGTGCGGCAGATGCAAAAAAACCTCCCGCAATCAACATCGAAACCAGTATCTTTTGCTTCATGATGCCCCTCTATATATGATTTATAAAACCAGCCTTCAGACGAAAAGGCAGATATCGGTTTCGCCTGCGAATTCCATGAATGTCGCCGCTCCTCCGAATTCAATCCCGTCGATGAAGTCGCTCTTTTCGAATTCGAAGAGATCCACCGTCATCTGGCAGGCAATGAATTTGACGTCCGCTTCCTGGCAAAGCGAGCGAAGGTCTTCAAGGGAGGCCACGCCCTTCTTCTTCAGCTTGTCCTTCATCATCATCGTCGCCATCGATTCCATTCCGGGCAATGCCTGCACGAAAACCGGCATGGGAATCGGCATGGGCATTGCGGGATTGCCGAGCGGGCTGATCTTGACGTCGGAAAGGTCCTTCTTCAGGAGCTGAAGGCCGTAGAAAGTGAAGAAAATCTGCACATCGTAACCGAGCGCAGCGGCCGTCGATCCGAGAATGAAGGGCGGATAGGCCATGTCCAGCGTACCCTTGGTGGCGATGATCGCCATCTTTTTCGTAGTCATCGAATGTCTCCGGAAATCACTTCTTCTTCATGAAGAAAGTGTATTCGCCGTTCGCCTCGGTCTGCTCGACGAGCTGGTTTCCGGTCTGGTTGGCAAAAGCCTGCATGTCCTTGACGGATCCGCAGTCGGTGGAGACGACCTTGAGCACTGCGCCGGAAGACATGTCCGCCAGCGCCTTTTTCGTTTTCAGGATGGGCAGGGGACAGTTGAGTCCGCGCGCGTCGAGTTCTTTCTGAAATTCCATTTTCGTTCTCCGTGTGAGTTGCAAAACGACATGACGTCTGTAACATGTCTGAAATGTATTGCTATTAGGCGCAATTTGAAGATATCGCGTCTATAGCCGAATCGGGGGATGGCCCTATAACCCGGAAGAGGGATGTCAGAAATGCACAGCCAGAACCGGAATATCGGACTGTCCCACCACCCTTTGCGCCGTGCCGCCCAGCCTGCCGTCCCCCATGCCGAGGACGACCAGATCCGCGTCGGTTTGTGCGCCGAGTATTTCGTCGCAAGGTCTTCCGATCAGGGTGAGACCATTCGCATCCGCGCCGAGCCGGGAAGCCCTTTCCACTCCCTTTTCGACGATGCGCGCAGCTGGCGCCTTCTCCTTCTCCCCGTGCGCCACACTCAGCACGTGCAACGGGATGCCGCATTGCGCTGCGACCTTCGCCGCGACATCGAGCACTCTTTCCGAGGAATCGGAATCGTCCAGCGCGACCAGCACGCCCTTTTTCCACATGCTGCAGGCGCGCGGCACCATCAGCACCGAACAGGGGGAATGCCGCACCACCTTCCCCACCATCTCGCCCACCAGCAGATTGGAAAGAAAGCTTCTCTTGCCCCGCCTGCGGATGACGATGAGGTCGGAGGAAAGATCCTTCGCCTCGTCCACGATCTCGCTGCAGGGTTCCTCGCCACGCCTCGCGTGAACGGCGAGGGCCACCCCCTGCTCCTTCGCGGTTTTCTCGAGGTTTTCGATTCTTGCCGCGATCTCGTGTTCGGCCCGGTCGATGAGCTTCGGAGCCTCCACCTCGAAAACGGGATTGGTCACCACCGGCACCACCACGGAAAGCGGCAGATTGCAGCGTTTGGCCATCTCGATGGCGACCCGTTCCGAGCCGGAATCGAACTCGGTATGTTCCGTTGCAAGCAGGATTTTTTCGAAAGGATGATGCATGATCAGTGCCCCGATATGGCGCCGGAAGCGGCGATAACCAGAATGGCGATTTCGAAGATGCAGGTCAGAAGATACACCCTGTCCTTCCTTTCAGCATAGATCGGAATCACCGCGGCAATGCAGAATATCGAACATCCCGACAGAATGGCAATCCCCAGAAGGCTTGCGAGATCACCATGACCCAGCATGCGGAGCCATCCCCATCCGGTCGGAATACCCGCAGTCTTCACGTATTCGTCGGCCGGCATGCTCCAGTAATGGGGAAGATCCCCGAGCGGCACCTTCGCCGGCAACAGGTTGGTCACATAAGCGAGGAAAGTGACGATGAGCGTGATGAAGCCGACCAGTGTGCTCCAGTGCAGCCAAAGCGCATAACGCGCCTGTTCTTCCTTGTCTTTCAGCTCCATATTCCGAGTCCTTTCAGCAGGGCGCCGATTCCCGAGATCAGCAGCATCGTGATCACCAGCTTGCGCACGATCGCAGCATTGAGTACGGTCAGAAGATGCGCGCCGATCCTCGCGCCGATCATCATTCCGACCACGGAAGGCACGGCGATGATGGGCAGGATCGCGCCGTTGTCGAGGTAATACCAGGTGGCCGAAGAGCTCGCGGTGGTGAGGATCAGGCTCGAAGTCCCGGCCGCGACCTTGAGCGGCACGCCCATCAGCAGATTCAGCACCGGAACGTTCGCCCATCCCGCGCCGACGCCAAAAAGGCCGCCGAGAAATCCGATCACGAGAAACATCGCAATTCCCGCCGGCGTCCTGTGGATCTTCCATTCCACATCTCGCCCCGAGATCGCGTCATGGAAAACACCATGAATCGCGAGCATTTTCGAAAGCGCATCTGCGCCCGGAACATGCGGAAACTCGGATTTCCTGGCTGTAGCCATCAGCACCACGATGCCCAGGATGGTGAGCCCGAGCGCTGTCTGAACCACATGGGCGGGCAGCGCGAGGCCCAGCATCGCACCGCCTATCGCGCTGATCGATGCGCCGAATGCGAGGGGCATGGCGAGCCTCAGATTGGCGAGCCCCCCCTTGAGCAGGGAGGGACCCGCGGCAAGGGAACTCGCCAGCGCCACGAGCAGACCCGCTCCGCGAACGAAATCGAGATGGAATGGAAAAAAACTTCCCACGATGGGCACGAAAAGAACCCCTCCTCCAACCCCGGCCGGTACCGCCACGATGCCGAGAAAAAAGCACACGACGAATAGCGCGAGCGGCCAGATCCACCAGTGACTGTTCGGCGCTGAAGCGGCGGCAGCGAATGCGGGATGGGCCCAAAGGAGCGGCAGCAGCGGAAGGATTCTTCGCATTTTGATCATCCGATGGTTTGATAATAGAGGTTCTGCGGATGGTTTGCTTCGGCAAAGAAATACCATCTCTCGGCGATCAAACCCGCATAATTGAACAGGAATGCAAGTCCCAGGGTTGCGGGGCTGTTGAGACTCAGCCCCAGCAGGCCAAGCGGAGCGATGAAGGCTGTGAGCAGGAACCCGGGACGGATCAGCTTCAGGAAGGCGGCATCCTTGCCGTGGAAAAATTCACGGGTATTGAACGATCCGCCCATCGAACCCTGGGTCTTCTGCACGATCTTGGGATGCTTCACGCCGATCGCGGTCTGCAACGTCGATTTGGGGCGGAGCCTGCGGTTGCGGATGAGCGATGCACCCCTTCCTGCCAGGCCGAGCAGGACGAGAATGATCGCCCAGGCGCCGAAGAAGGAGGATAGCCCTGGAGCCGCCAGCGAAGCATAGAATGCCGCGAGAATGAATCCGGATGCACCGCCTAGCAGGATGAAGTTGATCACGGTGAGCGGGCTGTGCCATTCCCGCAGGAACCTCAGACAGGCGTAGATCATTCCGGTGCAACCGAAGAGCACGAAAGCGAGGATCGTTCCGATCGCCCCAAGTAGTACGGTGAAATCCACCACCGCCCCGCCTGGAAGGGTCGCGATCACCCAGTTCATGCCCAGCCAGTGCGCCACCGCATAACAGAACACCACGCCCATGAAGGCCGGCAGTGCGATCACTTCCCTCGACAGCCAGGAAGTGCGCCATTGGGAAGCGGCGCGCCAGGCGCGCTCGGGGTGCCCGAGGTGAAAGAACGATGCGGCAAGCCCTGCTGCGAGCAGCATGAGCGCAATCAGGCTGCCCATCCCGTAGAATCCGCCTTCCTGCCTGGGCAAAAGGTGGAAAACCGCATAGGACTGCTCGGTGAAGAGTGCGAGGAACAGCCCCTGCCCCGCACCGATCAGGGTCGTGAGAAAGATGACGGAAAATGCTGGATTCATACTTTTACCATGAAGAAATGTCGTCGAGGGATGGCTCGTTCTTGGAAGGCTTGGGCAGCTTGCCGTCCTTCTTGAGCGGATTGTCGGCGCGTTCCAGTTCGTCCTCGTGGATTTTGAGATTGGTTTTCCTGCGCGGCAGATAATGGTTCGCGGGATGGGTGCCCCATTCCGGCATGAGCGCATAGCCGCCGTTCTCGCGAATCGCCCTGGACACCACCGATTCGGGATCGTGGATGTCTCCGAAAAGCCTTGCGCTCGTCGGGCATGCCTTCACGCAGGCCGGTTTGCGATCATTTTCCGCCAGGTTCCTGTCATAGATCCGGTCGACGCAGAGCGTGCATTTTTTCATCACCTTCTGTTTCTCGTCGATTTCGCGGGCGCCATAGGGACAGGCCCAGGAGCAGTATTTGCATCCGATGCACTTGTCGTAGTCGACGAGCACGATGCCGTCTTCCTTGCGCTTGTAGGATGCGCCTGTCGGGCAGACCGGCACGCAGGGAGGATCCTCGCAATGCAGGCAGGATTTCGGGAAATGCACCGTCTCTGTGGCGGGAAATTCTCCCACCTCGAAAGTCTGAACGCGGTTGAAAAAGGTTCCTGTCGGATCCGCGCCATACGGGCGCTCGTCGCACAGGGGCCCTGCTGTGCCGGAAGTGTTCCATTCCTTGCAGCTCGTCACGCAGGCACTGCAGCCGACGCAGACATTGAGATCGATGACCAGCGCGAGTTGCGTCATTTGTTTTTCCCTCCGAAATAGGCGAGCCAGCCCGGCCTTTTCTTCATTCCAGGATAGGTGCGCATCGGCGGAAATTGCGGAGAAGTCGCTTTCGGTTCATCTTCTCCCGCCTTGTAGATCCGGACGCGAACGTCGTACCAGGCGGCCTGTCCGGTGACCGGATCGGAATTGGAATAGCGGATTCCATCCCGGTTCTCCGGCAGTTCTTCGGAAATCAGGTGGTTGAGCAGGAAGCCCTTTTGCGATTCGTTGGCGTCCGGGGAAAGATTCCACGCGCCAGCCGCCTTGCCGATCGCATTCCAGGTCCAGACCGTCCCCGGCTCCACCGCCTCCGAGTGGCGCGCCATGCAGCGCACCTTGCCCCATTGCGATTCGACCCAGATCCAGTCTCCATCCTCCACCCCGTAGAATTTGGCGGTGGACGCATTCACGTAAAGATGGTTGTGCGCGTGGATCTGGCGCAGCCAGGCATTCTGCGAATCCCAGGAATGGTACATCGCCATCGGGCGCTGGGTGACTGCGGAAAGGGGAAACTTGCCCTTGTCGCTCATCTGGGTCTCGAGCGGCTCGTAAAAGAAAGGCAGCGGGTCGAAAAATTCCTCGACGCGTTTTGCATGCCGCTGCGGTGGTTTTCTGGTGATTCCTTTCCCCTGCGCGGCCAGCCTGAATTTCTGCAGCACTTCCGAATACAGATGGATCAGGATCGGCTCGGAATAGCGGGTGATGCGGTTCCTTTGCGACCAGTCGAGATAACCCTGGTTCCAGTTCCTCATGAACTGGTAGGAGCGGGGCAGTTCGTAATGATGCACGCAGTCGTTCTGAGCATACATTTCCCACTGTTTGGGATTGGGCTCCCCCCTCATGAATTTCTCGCCCGCCTTGCCGCGCCACCCGGAGAGAAAGCCGATTCCGGAACCGGGCTCTGTCTCGAAATTGACGATGAAATCCGGATAATCCCGGTACTTCCTCTTTCCCTCCCTGGTCACGAATGCTGGAAGCTTGAGCCTCGTACCGAGTTCGATCAGCACTTCCTGGAAGGGTCTGCATTCTCCCGTGGGGGGCAGGACAGGGATCCTGACCGAGTCCACCGGGCCGTCGAATTCGGAGATCGGGCGATCCAGCATCGACATCACGTCGTAACGCTCGAGATAGGTGGTATCGGGGAGGATGATGTCGGCGAAGGCGGTCATTTCGGAATGAAATGCATCGCACACCGCAATGAACGGGATTTTGTATTCGCCGTCCCCATTCTTGTCGGTCATCATGTTGCGCACTTCCGATGCGTTCATGGTGGAGTTCCACGCCATGTTCGCCATGAAGATGAGCAGCATGTCGATCGGGTAGGGATCTCCCTTCCAGGCATTGGTGATGACGTTGTGCATCAGCCCGTGCACGGAAAGCGGGTATTCCCAGGAAAAACCCTTGTCGATCCTGACGGGTTCTCCATCCTCGTCGACGAAGAGATCGTCCGGGTCGGCAGGCCAGCCGAGCGGAAGCCCGTCCAGGGGGTGATCGGGCTTGACCGCGAGCGGGGTGTTGGGCGTCCTCGCGCAAGGCGGGATCGGTCTCGGAAAAGGGGCCTTGTGGCGGAATCCGCCCGGTCGGTCGATGGTGCCGAGGATCGACATCAGGATAGACATCGCGCGGATGGTCTGGAATCCGTTCGAATGCGCCGCAAGCCCGCGCATGGCATGGAATGCCACCGGGTTTCCGGTGACGGAGTCATGCTCCTTGCCCCAGGAATCGGTCCATGCGATGGGAAGCTCGATCTTCTGGTCGCGCGCCGTGATGCCCATCTCGTGCGCAAGGCGGCGAATGGTCTCGGCGGGAATGCCGGTGATCCCGCTCGCCCATTCCGGGGTGTATTCCTCCACCCGCTCCTGAAGCAACTGAAAGGCCGGCTTCACAGGGGTGCCGTCGGAAAGCCTGAATTCACCGAAAAGATACGGGTCCGCGCCTTCGGAATGGGTGACGACCGGCTTGTCGGTATTCCTGTCCCACCAAAGCTTGTTCTGGGGATCGTAACACCCCTCTTCTTCCGGCACTTCGGTGCGGACGAACATCCCGACCTCGTCGTGCTCCGAGTCGAGGTTCACGAGCTGCCCGGCATTGGTGTAGCGGACCAGGAAGTCCCGATCATAGAGGCCGAGCGCGATGATTTCGTGGATGAGCGCGAGGAACAGCGCGCCATCGGTACCCGGGCGGATCGGCACCCATTCGTCCGCGATCGCCGAATATCCGGTTCGCACAGGATTGATGGAGATGAACCTGCCTCCCTCGCGCTTGAATTTCGAGAGCGCGATCTTGAGCGGATTGGAATGATGATCTTCTGCCGTGCCGATCATCACGAAGAGCTTGGCGCGCTCGAGATCCGGGCCGCCGAATTCCCAGAACGAACCACCGATCGTGTAAATCATTCCCGCGGCCATGTTGACCGAACAGAAACCGCCGTGGGCGGCGTAATTTGGCGTGCCGAACTGGCGGGCGAACAGCCCGGTCAGGGCCTGCATCTGGTCACGCCCGGTGAAAAGGGCGAATTTCTTGGGGTCGGTCGAGCGGATCCTGCCGAGGCGCTCGGAGAGCGTCGAGAAAACCTCTTCCCACTCGATTTCCTCGTATTCTCCCGCACCGCGCTCGGTGCCGGATTTCCTTTTCAACGGCTTGGTGAGCCTCGCCGGAGAATACTGTTTCATGATTCCGGAAGAACCCTTTGCGCAGATCACGCCCTGATTGAGGGGATGATCGGGGTTTCCGTCGATATAGCGAACCTTGCCGTCCGTCAAGTGGACACGGATGCCGCAGCGGCATGCGCACATGTAGCAGGTCGTCTTGCGAATCTCGCACTTCTCCTGCGGAGCGGTCGGATCGTGAAGCGGAATAGATGACATACGATAATTGAAATTGGATTTCGGGAATATTCCCAATTGTAGTCAATCCTGAATCGACATATTAGGAAACCCTGCTATTAAGCGCAATCAGGGGGTTTTGTGTCTATAACCGCATTGGGGGATGGGTTATAACTCGCTAGGGGGATCGTATCGGGGCGCACATTGTGCCAATTTATATGTAAATTTTCATCGGAGGCGTAAATGGCATTGGTCAGACCTCATGGTGGCGGCGATCTGAAACCGCTCAGGCTCGAAGGTGAAGAACTCGCACTGGAAACGGTTCGTGCGGCATCCCTGCCCAAACTTTCGATCAGTTCCCGGGAAAAGGGGGATCTGGTGATGCTGGGGCAGGGAGGGTTCACGCCTCTTTGCGGATTCATGACCCATGCGGACTGGGAAAACGTCTGCGACGGGATGAAAACTTCGAGCGGACTTTTCTGGCCCATCCCCATCACCCTCTCCACTTCCGCAGAAAAAGCGGATTCCATCCCCACCGGATCCGAAATTTCCCTGACCGACCCCGACGACGGCAGCCTCCTCGCCACCATGAAGGTGACGGAGAAATATTGCATCGACAAGGAGCACGAATGCGCGACGGTATTCGGCACCACCGATCTAGAACACCCGGGCGTGAAGATGGTGATGGAACAGGGGGAAATCAACCTTGCAGGCCCGGTGAAAGTATTGTCGGACGGAGGGTTTTGCGAGAAATACGGCAATCTCTTCATGTCGCCGATGGAGACGAGGAAGCTGTTCGAGAAAATGGGCTGGAGCAAGGTGGCGGCATTCCAGACCAGGAACCCGATGCATCGCTCTCACGAATATTTGGCCAAGGTCGCAATCGAAGTCTGCGACGGCGTGCTGATCCATTCGCTGCTCGGAAATCTGAAGCCCGGCGACATTCCGGCGGACGTGAGAACGCGCGCGATCTCCGCGCTCACAGACAATTATTTCGTGGCCAAAACCGTGGTTCAGGCAGGCTATCCCCTCGACATGCGCTATGCGGGCCCCCGGGAAGCACTGCTCCACGCCCTGTTCCGCCAGAATTACGGATGCTCTCACCTCATCGTGGGCCGGGATCATGCCGGAGTCGGAAATTATTACGGCCCCTTCGATGCGCACCACATCTTCGACACCCTGCCGAAGGACGCGCTGGAGACGCAGCCGCTCAAGATAGACTGGACATTCTGGTGTTACAAATGCGGCGGCATGGCTTCCGCGCGCACCTGTCCGCATGACGAATCGCAAAGACTGCTGGTTTCAGGGACGAAGCTCAGGAAATGGCTTTCCGAAGGCATGGACGTACCCTCCGAATTCAGCAGGCCGGAAGTGCTCGAGATCCTGAGAGCCTATTACGCGGGCCTTGCCGCCCACGAAAAGGTCGAGGTCAAGCTCACGGGGCATTCCGCACGCTGATTTCCCGCCCACGGGCGGCTTTACATCGAAGGAGGAGGACGAAATGCCAACATTTGTTCGTACCGAAAAATGCGACGGGTGCAAGGGGCAGGACAAGACTGCCTGCATGTACATCTGTCCGCATGATCTGATGAAGCTCGACAAGGACGGCTCCGCCACGGGCCATCCCATGAAGGCCTACAATCAGGAGCCGGAGCAGTGCTGGGAATGCTATTCTTGCGTGAAGATCTGCCCCCAGGGCGCGATCGAATGCCGCCATTACGCCGATATCGTGCCGCTCGGCGGCTCGGTCCAGCCGATGCGCGGGACCGATTCCATCATGTGGACCATCAAATTCAGGAACGGAGCGATGAAGCGCTTCAAGTTCCCCATCCGGACGACTTCCGAGGGATCGGTCGACCCCTACGGCGGAAAGCCGATGCCTTCCATGGCCGATATCGGCAATTCCAGCCTCTTCACGAGTGGCGTGATGGGCGGATATCGCGCAGGAAAACCTGAAGAACTCATTCGGAAATAAGGGGGAAAGGAAAATGTCGGAAGGAACTTTTGAAAATCCGAAAATCGTTCAGGAAGAACTCGACATCCTCCTGATCGGCGGCGGAATGGCCTGCTGCGGCGCAGCCTATGAAATGATGCGCTGGGCGGAAGCCGCCAAGGCGGAAACCGGAGTCGACCTCAAAATCAAGCTCGTAGACAAGGCGGCGATGGACCGCTCTGGCGCAGTCGCCCAGGGCCTTTCCGCCATCAACACCTACATCGGTTCCGAGCAGGATCCTGCAGACTACGCACGCATGGTTTCCAACGACCTGATGGGCATCACCCGCGACGACCTCGCCTACGATCTGGGCAGAAACGTCGACGATTCGGTGCACCTTTTCGAGGAATGGGGGCTGCCCATCTGGAAAACCGATTCAGAAGGCGTTCGCCACGACGGGGCGGACTCGATCCGCATGGATCTGCCGAAGCTGAAAGACGGCGGAAAGCCGGTTAGGTCCGGCAAGTGGCAGATCATGATCAACGGCGAATCGTACAAGTGGATTGTTGCCGAAGCGGCCAAAAAGGCGCTCGGGCTCGACCGGATCGAGGAGCGCGTCTTCATCGTGAAGCTCATCAACGACAGGAACGATCCCAACAGGATTGCGGGTGCGGTCGGGTTTTCGGTCAGAACCAACACCATCCACATCTACAAGGCGAAAACCATCCTGCTCGCGGCAGGCGGCTGTGTGAACCTGTTCCGCCCCCGTTCCGTCGGCGAAGGCACCGGGCGCGCCTGGTATCCGGTCTGGAATGCGGGTTCCACCTACGCCATGGCGGCCGAAGCCGGAGCCGAGATGACCATGATGGAAAACCGCTTCGTTCCGGCCCGATTCAAGGACGGATACGGCCCGGTAGGCGCCTGGTTTCTGCTCTTCAAGGCGAAGGCGACCAATGCCTACGGTGAAGATTACATGACCAAGAACAAGGAACTGCTCAACGACTATCCTCCCTATGGACAGGCCGCCGTTCCCGCATCCTGCCTGCGCAACCACCTGATGCTGAAGGAGATGAAGGAAGGTCGCGGACCGATCTACATGGACACCGTGACCGCGCTCGCCAAGCTGCGTGAAACTTTGTCTCCCAAGGAAGTGAAGCATCTGGAAGCCGAGGCATGGGAAGACTTCCTCGACATGTGTGTCGGGCAGTGCGGCATCTGGGTTGGGGAGAATATCGAGCCCGAAAAGAAGAATTCCGAACTCATTCCGACCGAACCCTATCTGCTGGGCTCCCACTCGGGCTGCTGCGGAATCTGGGTTTCCGGTCCCGAGGACGTTGGCGCGCCCACCGCAGCCGAAGGCGATTATGACGGCGTTCCGGGGCATCTTCCGCGCGGCTGGAACTGGGGATATCGCTCGATGACCACGGTGAAGGGTCTTTTCACCGCGGGAGACGGCGTGGGCGCATCCGGCCACAAGTTCTCTTCCGGTTCGCACACCGAAGGACGTCTTGCAGCCAAGGCGATGGTGAAATATGCGCTCGACCACAAGGATTACCAGCCCGAATTCGACGCGACCCCGGAAGAACTCGCGGAAGAAATCTACAGGCCGGTGCGGAACTTCCTCGAGCACAAGGATTACACCACCGCGATCGACATCAATCCCCACTACATCACGCCCAAGATGCTGCAATTCCGTTTGCAGAAGATCATGGACGAATATGTGGCCGGTGTCGCGACCTATTACAACACCAACGACAAGATGCTCGCGGTGGCGGAAGAGAAGCTGGAAATGCTGAAGGAAGATTCCCTCAAGATGCGCGCCAAGGATCTTCACGAGCTGCTGCGCGCCTGGGAGAACTACCACCGCATCATCACTGCGGAGGCGCACATGAAGCACATCCAGTTCCGCGAGGAGTCGCGCTACCCGGGGTTCTATTACCGGACCGACAAGAATTTCGTCGACGAGGAAAACTGGCACTGCTTCGTGAACTCCATCTACGACAAGAAGACGCACAAATGGACCTGCTTCAAGCGCAAGCATGTCGACCTTGTGGACAAGTCGAAGCTCTTCAAACCAGCGGCTCATTGATCCTCATCAGGGCGCCTCGCGCGCCCTTTCTTGTTTCAGGTGATCGAAATGACGAAAAGCCCCTTTCATGAAAGCCCGGTGATGCCGGAAATGTTCGATGGTGAAAAGCCGATCCGCTTCCGTTGCGGCAAGGGAATTTCCTGCTTCAATGCCTGTTGCAAATCCGCGGACATCAGCCTCACCCCCTACGACATCATCCGGCTCAAAAAACGCCTCGGAATGAATTCTTCCGAGTTTCTCGAAAACCATACCGTCCCCTTCGAGATGGAGAAGGACGGAATGGCCGGAATCAGGCTGAAGTCTTCCGAAGGAAGCACGGCCTGCCCGTTCATGACAGACGAAGGATGCAGCGTGTACGAAGACCGTCCCACCGCATGCCGGTATTATCCGCTCGCGCATCTTTCGATGAGAAAACAGGACGAATATGTCGACAGGAGCGGCTATGCGCTGGTGGTCGAAAAGCATTGCCTCGGGCACTTCGAGGAGCGCGAAATCCTGGTCGACGACTACCGGAAGGAACAGGATCTGGAGCTATATGACGAAGCTTCGCGCGGATGGAGACAGCTCATTCTCAAGAAGAAATCCTCCGGGCCTTCAATCGGCAAGCCTTCCGGGCGCAGTCTTCAGCTCTTTTTCACCGCCTGTTACGACATCGACCGCTTCCGCGACTTCGTCTACAGCGACGGCTTCATCATGCTGTTCGATCTGCAGGAAGAAGAATATCTCGGCTTCGAGGAAGACGAAAAACTGCTGGAGTTTTCCTACCGTTTTCTGAGGCAGGTGCTGTTCGGCGAAAATACCATCCCGCTGCGCGAGGAAATCGCGGATGCCCGCCGCGACCGCGCGCTGCGCCGCCGCTCGATGGAAGGGATGGACGAGGAATAATCGCCAAGTTAAAAGTGCATACCGCCTGATTCGGTGCCGGTCCGGATTCGGGGCAATGCCGCCAATAGACAGCGACAGGATCAGTTTCATCAGTTTCGCCCGGCTGTCGGCTCCGGTTTTCGCATAGATGCCTTTCAGCCGGATCTCGATCGGTTCGCACTCAACTCGAGATGCTCCCCCGCCTCGGCCACCGTCAGGCTCCGAAAAAAAGCAGTTTATTGATCCAGATCAATCCGAAGATTTCCGTTCGGGATCATTATTAGCGTTTGTTGATATTCCTTGCCACAGGAGGAGTTATGGTTTCGAGCGCCCTGCCTTCGTTCAATCTCAGGGGAAGGAAGCTCCTTCCCGTCGTTCAGGGCGGCATGGGGGTCGGCATTTCGGCGCACCGCCTGGCGGGCGCGGTCGCGGCTTCCGGCGCCATGGGAACCATTGCGAGCATCGATCTCAGGCACCACCACCCCGATCTCATGGCCAAAGCGTCGAACCGGGACAAGGCGGCGCTCGACGAAATCAACCTGATTGCGCTGGACCGGGAAATCCGTGCCGCGCTCGAAATCGCGAACGGTCAAGGCGCGATCGCGGTGAACGTCATGAAGGCGGTCACCGAACATGCCGCGCTGGTGAGGCAGGCCTGCGAGAGCGGCGCGCACGCCATCGTGATGGGCGCGGGACTCCCCTTCGATCTCCCGGATCTCGCGGCGGGACACGATGTCGCCCTCATTCCCATCCTTTCGGATTCGAGGGGGGTGAATCTCGTCCTCCGGAAATGGATGAAAAAGAACCGTCTTCCGGATGCCATCGTGATCGAACATCCGAAATATGCGGGTGGGCACCTCGGCGCGCCGAAACCGGAGGAAATCGGAGACGGGCGCTTCGATTTCCCGAGGGTGATCGAAGAGGTGAAAGCCATCTTTCGAGAACTCGGGATCGAGGAAATCCCGATCATTCCCGCAGGAGGAATCGACACTCGCGAGAAGATCCGCGAACTCCTCGATCTGGGGGCTTCCGCAGTGCAGATCGGCACCCCTTTCGCGGTCACCGTGGAAGGAGATGCCCATCCCGTGTTCAAGAAGGTGCTGGCCGAAGCGAAACCGGAGGAAATCGTCACCTTCATGAGCGTCGCGGGATTGCCCGCCCGCGCCGTGGTCACCCCCTGGCTGAAAAACTACCTCAGGCGCGAGCCGAAGCTCAAGGACTGCGCGAATCCCTCGGCATGCACTTCGGGACTCGGCTGCCTGCTCCATTGCGGATTGAGGGACGGAAATTCCAGGGCCGGTCAGTTCTGCATCGATGCCCAGCTCGCCGCAGCCCTGAAGGGCGACCTGAAAAAGGGGCTGTTCTTCAGGGGGGCGGGAAAGCTCCCCTTCGGATCGGCGATCCGCCCGGTGAGCGAACTGCTGGAATTCTTCCTCTCCGGTCAGCCCGCCTGAGCGGAAACGCGCATTTCGATGTGCTGCAGCGCCTCGTCCACCTGATCGACGAGCACGAGGCAAAGCTCTCCCGGATGAAGACGCGAGAGGGCGAGATCGATGGCTGCGAATTCTCCCCGGATCTCGCTCACCCCGCGGGTCCTGGATGCGCCGGACAAGCCCTCCCGAAGCAGCGCCAGCACTTCCCCTTCGCTCCTTCCCCGCTGGCACTGGTCCTCGTAGAGGATCGCCTCGTCGAAGGCCTCCCCGAGGATCTGCGTCTGGATCCGGATGTCCTCGTCCCGCCGGTCTCCCGCCCCGCTGATGACGACCGATCGCCTGGCCGCGGGCATCGCCTCCACCGCCTTCACCAGCGCTGCGATCGCATCCGGGTTGTGGCCGTAGTCCGCGATCACGGTGGCGCCCCGGTAATCGAAAAGATTGAATCGCCCGGGCGCGGTCTGCGCATCGCTTTCGAATCCGGACAGCCCTTGTTCGATGATCTCCCAGGAAAGACCGAGCGCCCAGCCGGCCGCGATCGCGGCCATCGCGTTTTCCACCTGGAAGGGAATCTTCCCGCCCCGGGTGAGCGGAATCTTCGACCAGGGAATGAAATGCTCGAACCTTTCCTCCGCCGCATGGATGCCTTGCGCGGAAGGATGCACCACCCTGCCCTTTTTCGCACGGTGGGTGACGATGTGCGGATTTTGCGCATCGCTTGCGAAATAGATCACCGATCCCGGACAGGCGCCCGCCATGGCCGCGACGATCGGATCCCCGGCATTGAGCACCGCATAGCCGTCCGGTTTCACGCTCCTCACGATGACCTGCTTCACCACCGCGAGATCCTCGACGGTATTGATGTAGGCGAGACCCAGATGGTCTCCCATGCCGATGTTGGTGACGACGGCGACATCGCAGCGGTCGAAGGCGAGCCCCTCGCGCAAAATCCCGCCCCGCGCGGTTTCCAGCACCGCCGCATCCACTTCCGGATGCAGGAGCACGTTCCTCGCGCTCTTGGGGCCCGAGCAGTCCCCGGTGTCGATTCGCTGGCTGCCGATGTAGACGCCGTCCGAATTGGTCATTCCGACCCGTTTCCCGGAGGTCTCGAGCAGGTGCGCGGTGAGCCTCACCGTGGTGGTCTTGCCGTTGGTGCCTGCGACTGCGACCAGCGGGATGCGCCCGTCCTCCCCTTCCCGGAACAGCGTCGAGACGATCGCCTCCCCCACCGGCCGCCCCTTGCCGAAGGAAGGATGGAGATGCATTCTGAGTCCGGGCGCGGCATTGGCTTCCACGATCGCCCCGCCCTGTTCCTCCAGGGAAACATGGATCGAATCGCAAACCATGTCCACGCCGCAGATGTCGAGCCCGACCATCTTCGCCGCCTCGACCGCGCGCGCCGCGATCTCGGGATGCACCGCGTCGGTGACGTCGGTTGCGATGCCGCCCGTGGAGAGATTGGCATTGTTCCTCAGCACCACGCGCTGCCCCCTGGGCGGGACGGAATGCTGGTCGTATCCGTAGCGGGTGAGCGCGACCTTCGCGATGTCGTCGAGACGGATTTTCGTGAGCGAGGTGGCATGCCCTTCCCCGCGTGCGGGATCGCGGTTCACTTCTTCGACGAGTTCGCGGATGGAATGCACGCCGTCCCCCATGACATGGGGGGGATCGCGCCTGGCCGCCGCGACCATCCTGTCCCCCACCACCAGCACACGGAAATCGCAGCCCGGGATGTAGCGCTCGACGAGCACGTCGTCCCGCACCTTCGAAGCCGCCCTGTAGGCGGCGATCACTTCCTCACGGGTGGCGACATTGACCGCGATGCCCCGCCCCTGGTTGCCGTCCCTGGGTTTCACCACCACCGGCAGGCCGATCTCGCAGGCGGCCGTCCAGGCGTCCTCCTCGTCCTCCACTTCGCGCCCGAGGGGCACGGGAACGCCCGCCGCGTGGAGCAGGCGCTTGGTGAGGTCCTTGTCCTGGGCGATCGATTCCGCGATCGCGCTGCTCCGGTCGGTCTCCGCAGCCTGGATCCTGCGCTGCGCGCTTCCCCATCCGAACTGCACCAGGCTTCCCTCGGTGAGGCGCCGGTGGGGAATGCCCCTTGCGGTGGCCGCATCGACGATGGATCCGGTGCTGGGCCCGGGACGCACGTCCTCGTCGAGCTCGCGAAGCCGATCGAGCGCATCGGCAAGATCGAAAGGCTCGTCGTGGAGCGCGGCGAAGCAGAGTTTCACCGCGAAATCGAAGGCGAGGCGTCCCACCGCTTCTTCGGTGTATTCGACCACCACCTGGTAGAGCCCCGCTTCCGGAGTCGCCACCGTCCTGCTGAAAGTGACGGGGCAGCCGGCATGCGCCTGGAGTTCGAGCGCCACCACGGCGAGCGCATGGGCGAGAGAAGCCGTTCCGTCATGCCCCGCCGGTTCGAGAAAACCCACTTCCGGAAAGCGCATGCGCAGCCTCTCCTCGAATTGCGGCATTTCCTTCAGGGCGCCATGCCCTTCCGCGCAGCAGACCAGGGCCTCGATGGCCGTATGGCGGCTCCACAGATTGGGCCCGCGCAGGGCCCGGATACGCGATATTTTCATTGATCCCCCGAAAAAGGGCGGAAGGATTCGATTCCGGCCCCGATGAGTTCTTCCGGAATGCCGAGCGCCATGGCAGCGGCCGCCGCTGCGAGCGCGATCCCCTCCCTGCCGGAAAGGGAAGGGGAAAAAAGGGTTGCGAGAACCGACTGCTTCCCTGCTGCGGACGACAGGATCGAGTTCCCCTTCATGAAGAGCGATCTGCCTGCACGGTCCCGCACGCCTTCTTCCCGCATGGAATAAAAAATGACTTCCCCGTCCGAATATTGGGCCATGTCCGCGACCCGCTCGTCGTCCGCATTGAGCACGGCGACGCCGGAAGCCAGCACCACGTCCACCTGGGTGCGCAGCACGGTCACCATCCTGTCTTCATCCAGGATGTCGAATTCCGGAACCGAGCTTCCCTCCCCGATCCCGGTCACCACGCCGACCTGGCAGCGGTCGTAGGCGAGCCCCTGGGAAAGGATGACATGGGGGCCGTTCTCGAACACCGCGGCATCGATCGAACGGTTCATCAGGATACGGTTCGCGCTTTCGAAATCCGCGCCGCCTTCCACCCGCCGCTCGCCGAGATAAAGCCCGGATGCGCAGGCGAGCCCCACCTTCCTTCCCCAGAGCCGCATCAGCCAGGCGACGAGTTCGGCGAGCAGGGAATTCTCCCCGGTCCCGCAGATCCCGACCACCGGCATCCTGCCGTTTTCCCCTTCCGGAAACAGGCTCGCGACGATCGCCTGACCGACGGGCTGGGCGTCGCCCTGCGCGGGCTTGAGATGCATGAGGAGTCCGGGACCCGCATTGACTTCCACGATCGCCCCGCCCTGCTCTTCGAGCGGAACCGAAATGTCCCTGGCGAGCAGATCGATGCCCGCGATGTCGAGCCCGACCACCTTCGCAGCGAGCGCAGCGACCCGGGCGACTTCGGGATGCACGCGCGCGGTCACGTCGTACGCGACGCTGCCGTTTCTCTGGATGAGGACCGTTTTGCCTTCTTCCGGAACCGATTCGGGCGAATATCCCTGCTTCGCAAGCTCCAGGGTTGCTGCGGAATCGATCCGCACGAAGTTGAGGGGATGGTCTTCGGTCGCGCCGCGCAGCGGATTGCTGTTGACCTGGGATTCGAGCAGTGCCGAGATCGAGGATTTGCCGTCCCCGGTCACAAGGGTTTCCTCTCCCTTCGCAGCGGCGACGAGTTGCCCGCCCACGACGAGCAGGCGGTGCTCGATCCCGGAAATGAATTGTTCGACGATCACGCCGCTTCCTTCGTCCTTCGCCACCGAATAGGCCGAAAAGATCGCGTCCCTGGAGGAAAGGTCGGTGAACACCCCGCGCCCGTGGTTGCCGTCGACCGGCTTCACCACCACCGGCAGGCCGATCTCGCAGGCGGCTTCCCATGCCTCTTCCGGGCTCGAAACCTCGACCCCTTCCGGAACCGGCACGCCGCAGGAGGCGAGCAGCCGCTTGGTGAGCGCCTTGTCCCGGGAGATGCCTTCCGCGATCGCCGAGGTGGCATCGGTTTCAGCCGTCCAGATGCGCCGCTGGAAGGCGCCGTAGCCGAGCTGGACGAGGTTCCCCTCGTTGAGCCGGATGGAGGGAATTCCTCTCGCGTTGGCGGCCTCCGCGATGGAAGAAGTGCTGGGGCCGAGGCAATGGCGGTCGGCCAGTCGGCGCAGCTTCCTCACCGCTTCGCCCAGTTCGAAGGGCCGGTCTTCCATCGCGGCGAGCACCAGTTCCCTCGCGGTCTCGAGGGCGCCCCTGGTGAATGTCTCGTGCCACGCGGTCACCGCCACCTTGTAGACGCCTCGCTTCGAGGTTTCCCTCGCCCGCCCGAATCCGCCCGGCATGCCGGCGAGTCCCTGCAGTTCCAGGGTGACATGTTCCAGGATGTGGGCGGGCCAGGTGCCTTCCTCCAGCCTCCTCAGGAAGCCGCCCCGCTCGTCGTAGCTGCAGCGATGTTCGACGAGTCCGGGAAGCCAGGACGAAAGCCGCTCGTAGAATCCGGGAATCAGGTTGGAAGGAAAATCCTCGAGCTCGCCGATGTCGACCCATGCCTCGATGATCGGACAATAGGTCCACAGGCTCGGTCCGCCGAGATAATGCATCCTCAGGAAAACGATGTCCTTCATTCAGACGCCTCCCGGAAAATTTGTGATTATAGCAACATTCCAATAACATGAATATGTTATGGAACAAATGCAATCCCCGGGATGTGGATCGGATGCGATCCTGTGGAGTATAATTGGCGCATGAAATCCCCATTCTGCGCCCCGCTCCCCGATTCCTGGAACCAGGAAAACCTCCCGCTACGGGACGAAGCCATTCTCGCCTGGCTGGAAACCGATCTCGACGAGAACATGAATTTCTCGAAGGGACTCCTGGTGCTCACCGAAAGCCGCCTTCTCGATTGGCGTCATGACGGGCAGATCCGGCAGTGGCAGGTCGGGGGAGGACATGCCCTGGAAATCGCGGACCATGCAGGAGTGGGAAGGCTTTCGCTGCGGGACGCCCATGCCGGGCTCGCCTTCTGGCGCTATACGCTGGGGCAGGATGCCGCCGCGCGCAGGCTGGTGCAATGCTTCACCGAATGCGCGGCGGCCGCAAGGGAGGGAAGAGTCCCTCCCCCTCCCCGGCTCGAGCACTGTCCGGGATGCGGGGTGGCGCTGCTGCCCGGCGAAATTCGCTGCGGCGCCTGCGCAGCGCTCGAAAACCGCCCTCCATCGACCATCACGCTGTTCCGCCTGTGGCGCTTCGCCCGCCCCTACAAGGCGCAGCTTTTCGCCGGATTCCTGCTCACGCTCCTCTCCACGGCGGCGACCCTGGTACCCCCCTACCTCACCATGCCGCTCATGGACCGGGTGCTGATCCCCTTCCAGAACGGCCGGCCGATCGATCCCCATCTCGTGGCGCTGTATCTTTCCGGCCTGCTCGCGGCCGCCCTCGCAGCCTGGGGGCTGGGCTGGGCGAGGACCTACGTGCTCGCGCGGGTCTCGGAAAGGATGGGGGTGGATCTCAGGGTGTCCACCTACCGGCACCTGCAGACGCTCTCCCTGGAGTATTTCGGGGCGAAGCGGACCGGGGATCTGGTCGCGAGGATCGGCGCGGAAACCGACCGGATCAACGTCTTCCTTTCGCTGCACCTGCTCGATTTCGCCACCGATCTGCTGATGATCGCAATGACCTCGGCCATCCTGCTCTCGATCAATCCCTGGCTCGCGCTCGTCACCCTCACCCCGCTCCCCTTCATCGGCTGGATGATCCATGTGGTGCGCGACCGGCTGCGCCACGGATTCGAGCAGTCCGACCGGGTGTGGTCGGAAATCACCAACGTGCTCACCGACACCATCCCCGGAATCCGGGTGGTCAAGGCCTTCGCCCAGGAAGAGAGAGAGGTGTCCCGCTTCGAGAAGGCCAATGCCCGCAACCTGGAAGTCAACGACAGGGTGAACCGGTACTGGTCGCTGTTCGCCCCGAGCGTCACGCTGCTCACCGAGATCGGCCTGCTCGTGGTGTGGATCTTCGGCATCTGGCAGGTTTCGAAGTCGCAGATCACGGTGGGCGTGCTGACCGCCTTCCTCGCCTACATCAGCCGCTTCTACACCAGGCTCGACTCGATGAGCCGCATCGTCTCGGTCACGCAGAAGGCGGCGGCCGGTGCGAAGCGCATCTTCGACATTCTCGACCAGTCCTCCGGCGTACCGGAACCCGCGAATCCCGTCGATCCGGGCAGGGTGGAAGGCGCGATCGAACTTCGGGAGGTCGGTTTCCGCTACGGCAACCGCTCGGTGCTGAAGGACGTGAACCTGTCCATTTCACCGGGCGAAATGATCGGCCTGGTCGGCCAGAGCGGATCCGGGAAGAGCACGCTGGTGAACCTCATCTGCCGCTTCTACGACGTGGCGGATGGGGCGATCCTGGTCGACGGCAAGGACATCCGCACCTTCCCGGTTTCGAAATACCGGCAGAACATCGGATTGGTGCTGCAGGAACCTTTCCTTTTTTTCGGCACCATCGCAGAGAACATCGCCTACGGAAAACCGGAAGCGAGCCTCGATGAAATCGTCGCCGCAGCGCGCGCAGCGCACGCCCACGAATTCATCCTGAGGCTTCCGCACGGCTACGATTCCCTGGTCGGGGAAAGGGGGCAGGCGCTCTCGGGCGGCGAGCGGCAGCGCATCTCGATCGCCCGCGCACTCCTCATCGATCCGCGCATCCTGATCATGGACGAAGCCACTTCCTCGGTCGACACCGAGACCGAACTGGAAATCCAGGGAGCGCTGGAAAATCTGGTGCAGGGGCGGACCACCATCGCCATCGCGCACCGCCTCTCGACGCTGCGCAGGGCCGATCGCCTGGTGGTGATGGAGCGGGGAAGGATCGTCGAGACAGGCCCCCACGACGAACTGCTCGCAAAGGGCGGCGCCTATTTCAGGCTCCACGAGGCGCAGACGAAACATCTGGACGAGGGGGCGCAAAATGCTTGAGATCGGGATCGATTCGTTCGGCCAGCTGGTGCTGAACCGGGAAGGCGAAACCCTTCCCGCCTACCCGGTGCGCGCCTTTCCGGTCACTGCCCCGGAAAAATGCATCGCGCTGATGAGCCAGGAGGGGAAGCTGCTCGCCTGGATCGAGGAAATTTCCAGCCTCCCCGAAGATCGACAGAAAATCCTGCGGGATGCATTGAGATCGCGGGAGTTCATGCCGGAAATTTCCAGACTGGAATCCGTTTCCGGTTTCGTCTCCCCCTGCACCTGGAAGGTATCGACCGACCGGGGCGAAACTTCGTTCACCCTCGCAAGCGAGGACGACATCAGGAGGATCAATTCGGCCACACTGATCGTCTCGGACCGGCATGGCGTGAATTACCTGCTCCGCCCGGAAAAGCTGGACCGCCATTCGAGGAAGCTGCTGGCAAGATTCCTTTAGAACAATTCCATAGCCAAATCAGCATATTGTGATATATTGACACACTCTTTTCGTTGCGCTAATCTGGTCGTCACAAGAAATCCAGCATTGGTTGCAAGGTCATGACCATCAAGGCGGAAAGAGATCCTCTGAACGGAATCACCACCCTCTCCGGTGAGTCCATGGTATTCCACTGCAACCACTACAACCGCTTCCTGCAACTGGTCATCGAAGACTGCCATTACATCGATTTCCGTAAAATCCTGATCGAGTCGGCCGCCGAAGTTGCATTTCGCCAGCTGCGCAGGCACTTCGAGGAAAACCCGGAATGCGACAGGACCCGGGTCGCCGCCGAAATCTACCGTTTCTGCGGCTTCGGCAATCTCCCGTTCGACACCCTTCCCGAAGCAGCCCCTTCCGAATTCCGCTTTCTCGAAAGCGCATCCCATTACGGCATGGCGCTCAGGCTCAATTACGGAAAAAGGAGCTGGCCCGGGGAATTCTTCGATCTCGGCTTCACCGTCGGGGCCTGCTCGGCGATTTACGGCGTCCCCTATTCGGGCGCCATGCAGGAAAATGCCATTTCCCTGGGCGGAGAAAGCACCGGGATCCGGGTCTTCCGCGACGATGGCCATGCATGGCTTTTCGACCTTCCCGGGGTCACGATGCCGGCCCTCCCCGAAGGCGCGGGGGAAGTCCCGTCCCGGCATCTGGGAGGGCACATCGACGAGGAAGGCATCATCGCCGCAGTGGGCGGCCTTCCCCTCCTCGGGGATGAATCCGGGCTCATTCCCGCATTCGGCGTGCATCTCACCCGCCATTACGCGGACTACTACAACC
Organism: Pseudomonadota bacterium; assembly: GCA_021848705.1. GTDB lineage: Bacteria > Pseudomonadota > Gammaproteobacteria > Burkholderiales > JABEVD01 > JABEVD01. The sequence goes on along the minus strand of JAJZTT010000006.1, from coordinate 9,851 downwards.
TGATTTCCTTCCGCTTCGAAAGCGAATTGAAGCGGGCGATGAGCACCCACCGCTATCTCGCGGAGATGCTGACCTACGAATATCCCGTCCTGTTCCAGTACAAGAAATTCTCCCATCTGCAGGGAGAAGCGCTTTCCCGGACCCTGCTGATCGAGGCGGGCCACATCTGCGGATTCAACACCATGGGCGGAATCATGCGCTCGGACGCCTGGTACCAGCTCGTCGTCCCCATGATCCGCTCGAAGGGGGACTGGATCCACGGCGTGGTGGCCTGCATCAATGCGCTCGGCTGGGGAATCTGGCGCGTGCACGAGCTCGTCGAGAACGAGCGCCTGGTGCTGCGAGCCTGGCATCCCTACGAATCCCTGGGCCATCTGCGCGCCTTCGGGCAATCCGACCATCCCGTCGACTATCTTTTCGCAGGGATCGGCGCATCGCTCATGAATCTGCTCTACACCGCGGACATCACCGAAAAACCGGATCTCACCCTGGAATTCTATTATCACGCGAACCGCTCGAATTCGAGCTTCTGGGCGAAGCAGACCAAATGCGTCGCGCAAGGGGATCCCTTTTCCGAAATCGTGGTCGAGCGCGGCTGCCTCTGACCTGCCGAAACGGTATAATCTGCCCTTTCAAGCCACAGGTCCCATCATGTCGAACACCAAGCGCATCGGAATGATTTCTCTGGGCTGCCCCAAGGCGCTCGTCGATTCCGAACATATCCTCAGCCGTCTGCGCGCAGAAGGCTATGCCATTTCCCCGGATTACGAAGGGGCGGACCTGGTCCTCGTCAACACCTGCGGATTCATCGACAGCGCGGTCGACGAGTCGCTGGAGGCGATCGGCGAGGCCATGAACGAGAACGGACGCGTGATCGTGACCGGATGCCTCGGCGCGCGCGGCGAAATGGTGAGGGAGGCCCATCCCAATGTGCTCGCAGTGACCGGACCGCATGCGCTGGAAGAAGTCATGGAGGCCGTCCATGCCCACCTCCCGAAGCCGCACGACCCTTATCTCGACCTCATCCCCCCCCAGGGAATCCGCCTCACGCCGAGGCATTACGCCTACCTCAAGATCTCGGAAGGCTGCAACCACCGCTGCACTTTCTGCATCATCCCGTCCTTGCGGGGAGACCTGCAAAGCCGCCCCATCGGGGAAGTGTTGAAGGAGGCCGAAGCGCTGGTGAAATCCGGAGTGAAGGAACTCCTGGTCATTTCCCAGGATACCAGCGCCTACGGGGTGGACCTGAAATACCGCACCGGATTCCGGGATGGCAGGCCGGTGAAGACCCGGATGACCGAACTCGCCAGGGAGCTCGGCGGCCTGGGCGCCTGGGTTCGCCTGCATTACGTCTATCCCTACCCTCATGTGGACGAATTGATCCCGCTGATGGCCGAAGGAGCGATCCTTCCCTATCTCGACATCCCGTTCCAGCATGCAAACCCCAGGATCCTGAAACTGATGAAGCGCCCCGGAAACAGCGAAAACACGCTGGAGAGGATCCGCGCCTGGCGCGAAACCTGCCCGGACATTTCCATCCGCAGCACCTTCATCGCGGGTTTTCCCGGAGAGACCGAAGCCGAATTCCAGGAACTCCTCGATTTCCTCGAAGAAGCCGAGCTGGACAGGGTGGGATGCTTTCCCTATTCCCCGGTGGAAGGCGCGGCGGCGAACGCGCTGCCAGATCCGGTGCCGGAGGAAGTGAAGGAGGAGCGGGTTTCCCGCCTCATGGCCCTCCAGGCCGAAATCAGCGAAAGGAAGCTCGCTGGAAAAATCGGCCGGACCCTGCAAGTGCTGGTCGAGGAAGTCGACGAGGAAGGGGCCGTGGCGAGAAGCCGCTATGATGCCCCGGAAATCGACGGCCTGGTCTACATCGAGGGCGGATCGGATCTTTCCGTGGGGGAATTCGCAGAGGTCACGATCGTGGATTCGGACGAGCACGACCTCTGGGGAGAGCTGGTTTAGGGAGCCGCTTCGAAACCGTCCAGCAGGAAAATCCACTGCCCGCCGGAAACCCCGATCAATCTCTCGAAGGCGGTGATTTTCCCGCCCTTTTTCACTTTTTGGAGCGCCTCGACGACGGAATAGGAGACCGGCATCCAGTACTCCTTTCCGTCCTCGATCAGCTTCACCTCGTTCTGATACTTCACGGTAAAAATCGGATCATCCCGGTCCACGCCGAGAAAATTGCTCAACACCTGGTTTCCGGCGACCGAAATCGGCCTGATTTCCCCTGAATAGACGAGTTGCGTGCTGAATGCGTAGTCTTCCCTGAACACGTGGAAACCGCTGTGCCCGGCGTGCGATGCGATCGAAATGCCGTCGGAAAGCCTTGCCGGGAAATAATTTTCCCATTTTGCGTGGGCCGAATGGACGACCATTGCCAGCAGGATCGGCAGCCATTTTTTCATTTCCTGATCTCCATGATTTTCGACCGGACATGGTAACATGACATCGGCTTTTCTTTTCACGCGATTCTCGCGCCGCAGGAATGCGGTTCCTTGTCGGCGGCCTTTGCCACGCGGAAAGCCGAAATGGCATCGACAATGCGATCGTCCGTGCGGAAGTGGGGAATCCCGGCGGCACGATGGAAAAAAGATCCTCCGGCAGATCCGCAATTCCACCGACTACAGCGAACTGCTCCGCTTCGACAGGAGCGAAAACCACCTCATCACCATTTCCATCCAGACCAAAAACCGGGAAGAACCGCTCGAAGCCGTTTTCACCGAGAACATCCCCTGATCAGGAAGCGTCGTGACCGAGCAGGTATCCGTATTGCCTGTCCATTCCGAGGATATGGTCGACCAGCCATGATTTCAGCAGGAAGGTGAGGAGTTCAGCCGATTCCCGCGATCTTCCTTCCCTGAAATGAAGTTCATGCGCTTCGATCGCCTTCAGCAGTTCTTCGTGCGCGGCCTTGTGTTGCTCGTAACCCGGATAGCCGATTTCCTGCATCAGGTTCTCTTCATCCTCGAAATGCTTGCGCGCGTAAAGGGTCAGAAATTCGAAGAGATCATGAATCGACTCCTTCGGCCGATGCTCGAAAAGGCCGGTGCGAAGCCTGTTGACCGCATCAATGAATTCCCGGTGCTCATTGTCCAGGTCGTCGTGGTTGACTGAAAAATCAGGGCTCCAATCGATAAACGACATTTCATCTCCCGTCCGGATCGGTACATTCATGTCATGATGGACTTGAATCATTCCAGATACAAGATGAAATTTTTCACGAGCCGGTTTCAAAAAATGCGATCGCCTCTTCGAGCCTGCGGCTGCGTCGCATCGGAGGAAGGCTGCGCCAGATCCTTTTTCCGTAGGACTTCGAAATGATCCTGGGATCGCAGATCATCAGTACGCCGCGATCCTCCTCGCTACGGATGAGGCGGCCGGCCCCCTGCTTCAATGTCAGCACCGCATGCGGCAACTGGTATTCCATGAAGGCGCTTCCCCCTGCCCGGTTGATCTTTTCGAGACGCGCGGACAATACCGGATCGTCCGGAGGCGCAAAGGGCAGCCTGTCGATCACGACGAGCGAAAGCGCATCTCCCCGCACATCCACTCCTTCCCAGAAGGACTGGCTGCCGAGCAAGACCGCATTCCCGAGGTTCCTGAATTTTTCCAGCATGGCGTTTTTCGCTCCCTCCCCCTGCAGCAGGATGGGAAAATCGAGATTTTCCCTTGCGAAATCCTCCTTCAGCAGGCTGTGCGCATAGCGCATCGCCTTGAGACTGGTGAAAAGCAGGAAAGCCCGGCCGCCGCTCGCCCTGATCACCGGCAGCGCGGCATCGATCACCGCCCTCGTATAATCCCGGCTGTTGGGGTCCGGCATCCTTTCCGGAACATAAAGCAGCGCCTGCCCCTGATAGTCGAATGGACTGTCGAGACACAAGGTGCCCGCACCGGAGAGCCCCATCTGCGCCAGATAATGGGCAAAATCTCCGCCCACCGCAAGCGTTGCGGAAGTAAAAATCCAGGATCTGGGGCGCTGCGCGATCTGGTTCGAAAACGTTTCCGCAATCGAAAGCGGGGTGGAATTGAGCTGCATGGCCTGGCTGAAAATCTCCACCCAGCGGATATAATCGTCGGATTCCTCTTCCTTCCAGTTCGAAAGCCGCTTCGAGAATTCGGCCGCACGGTCCCTGCAGTTCCCGAGTCCTTCGCTCCTTTGTGCCTGCAGTTCGAGAAGATCGGAATACTCGGCGAGTTTCTTCTGCATCATGTCGTAGGCTGCGAAGAAGTCCTGCTCGAGCGCAGAAAATGGAAGCCTGGAATCCGCTTCCAGCAGAGTAAGCCTGAGATCCCTTACGCTTTTTTCGAAATGCTCCGCAGCTTCGGGCAGCTTCGTGAAATCCCTCGCCGCGATCTGCGCCTCGATTTTTCCATCCCTTGCGAGTTCGATCAGCTGGTTGCTTCCCAGCGATTCCCCGAGAAACAGGCTCGCGACCTCCGGAATCTGGTGCGCCTCGTCGAAAATCACCGTATTGCAGGCCGGCAGCAATTCGGCCACGCCTTCGTCCTTCAGCATCACGTCTGCGAAAAAGAGATGGTGGTTGACCACCACCAGATCCGCACGCATGGCGGCCTTCCTCGCCTCCATCACGAAGCATTCCTTGTGGTTCGGACAGTCGGAGCCCAGGCAATTGTCCCGGGTCGAAGTCACCAAGGGCCAGATGGATGCGTCCTCCGGCACCTCGGTGAGTTCCGCCCTGTCCCCGCTTTTGGTATTCCTTGCGAATCGCCGGATCAGCGCGAGATAACCCACATCCTCGCGGGAGGAAAGCCATCCGTCCTTCGAAGTCCGTTCCAGATGGTAATGACAGACATAGTTCGCCCGCCCTTTCAGCAGTGCGGTTTCGAGATGCACCCCGAGCGCCTTCAGCATGACCGGAACGTCGCGGGTGTAGAGCTGGTCCTGCAGGGTCTTGGTCCCGGTCGAAACGATGATTTTTCCTCCGGAAAGGAGAGCCGGGACGAGATATGCGAAGGTTTTTCCGGTTCCCGTACCCGCTTCGACCACCAGCACGCGGCAACCTTCGATCGCATCCAGGATCGCCCCGGCCATTTCGATCTGCTGCGGTCTCGCCCTGAATCCCGGGATCTCCCTCGACAGACGCCCCCCTTCCGCGAACATGGATTCCAATTCAGAAAAAGAGGGGAGCGACATTGCGTTTTTTCCGGAAAAGCGGAATTATAAGTCCAAAACGCACATGCGGAAAATTTCGCATTTCCACCTGGAAATTCGCGTGGACCGGCGCGGGAAACGCCTGCTACGCGATATCCCTCGCCGGAATCCAGCCCGATTCCCTGGCCTGCCGCCTGGAAACCTTGTTCTGGTACATCCTGCTGTCTGCGGCGACGAGCATCTCCTCCGCCGATCCGCTTTCGGATGCGTGCGAAATTCCATAACTGATGCCGGTATCCGGAAATCCGGACTCGCGGATATCCCGCTCGATCCTCGCCAGCGCCTCGACGACTGCGGGCGCTTTTTCCCTTCTGACGAGCAGCGTGAATTCGTCCCCGCCGAGCCGGAAGGCGGCGAGGGAATCCGATTCGAGTGCTGCGAGGGAGGAGGCGAACAATTTCAGCAGTTCGTCCCCTTTCACATGTCCGTAGCAGTCATTGACCCGCTTCAGGCCGTCGAGATCGATGAGAAACAGGGTCAACTGGTCGATGCAGTTCCCTTCTTCGCAGAAATTCTGCGACAGGCTCTGATCGAAGGCATGCCTGTTCGAGATCCCGGTCAGGTGATCGGTGCGGGTTAGCGCGAGCATCTTGCCCAGGCGCTGCAGCGCCTGGTCCTTCTCCCTGGAGAGTTCCCTGATTTTGTCTGCCACCGCGAAGGCGAGCAGGATTCCGTCCAGGGTTCCTCCGAGCAGGGTGATGAGTTCGGAATTTCTCACCAGTTCGGGAACGAGCCCCCAGTTGGCGGGAAGGATGATCGAACCGGGGACGAGAATGGCGAGGAACGCCAGCACGAAATAGCGAGCAGGATGAAATCCCCTGGACATGACGGCAATTCCGCTGACGAGCGCTATGACGAGCCAGATGCTGATCACGGCAGTCGCGAAGAGATGGGCATGGGAAAGATCGAAAAAGCAGCTCGGGAGCAGCAGAATTGGCAGGATCAAATTGATCCTGCTGATCTTCGCCAGTTTCGGAAAATGCTGCTTCAGCTTCAGAAAATCCAGATAGAAAAGGGTGTTGAGCACTGGAAGCAGGAAAAACCAGATGTAATGGAAATGCAGGTCCCGCCATCCGAAAAGGGAGGCGGGAAGTCCGAGCGTGAAGGCCCATCCCAGGAAATAGCTGATCAGGTAGGATGCGTAATAAACCAGCGAAATTTCCTTCGTGATCAGGAAGATGAACAGGTTGTACAGGGAAAGGGTCAACAGCGCGCCGAAGGCAGCGAGGATCAGCACGTTGTCTTTGAACACCCGCCTGGCATAGATCCTTTCGGGATACAGCAAGGGGACCGGCATGGAGGCATAATAGGGACTGGAAAAATGCACCAGCACGCCCACCTTCGCCCCGGCCGGGATGAAGACGCGCTTCCCGTAATGCAGCATGAACTGGTGATGGGCCTGGTATCCAGTGGAAAACTGCTCAATCCCCCCATCCCGGGAATAGATCCGGACATCGACCTTGTTGATCAGCCTGTCGTCCGGCTCCAGAACCCAGTTCTGCTCCTTGCCTTCATTTTCGAATCCGGCGAAATACCAGTAATTTCCGCCGGTGAGATCGACATGGCGGACAGGTTTAAGGGTGGATAACCACCCGGGAAGATCGGACGCGGATGGAAATGCATCGTCCTGGGCCAGGTAGAATCTTCCGTGCAGCCGGCATCCCTCCTCCGATCCATGGGCGGAAACGAAAAACATCAGCAGGAACAGCAGAAAAACACTCCTGAACATCACTGGCCCGGTCGGATCGCCGAACTGACTGGTGACAAAGAACCGGCATGGCCCCTCCGCACCGATCGTTCGGAGCTTGTCGTTTTAAAAGCATTGAAAAAGGGTGATAATAAACCATTCGCAGCCCTTGTTGAACATTATTCCCGTTTCACAAGTGAAGGTATTTCATACCCTTTGGAACCAGTGTAAAAAGGAATCGAGCGCTCTCCCTTGGCAAGCCGGGAAACTGGCATCCATCGTGAGAAAAGATTATTGTCATTTCGAAAGAAAGTGAAATCACCATTCCATTTTCCATAGAGCATTCCTTTTCCACAGGCGTCATGCCACGGCATGATAAAAGGCATGGCTTTGCGCCAATTTTCGGCCCGGATATCCAGGAGCCGCTGTGATTGAAATCGCGAAACCCTGCGACATTCCCGAACTCGCCGGACTGCTCGAAATCCTCTTTTCCCAGGAAACAGAATTCTTTCCAGATCCGCAAAGGCAGGCGGCGAGCCTCAGCTTCATCATCGAAAATCCGGATTCGGGAACGATACTGGTTTTCCGCGAGAAAAGCGGAGTTGCCGGCATGGTGAACCTGCTCTACACGGTGAGCACGGCAAGAGGCGGGCGGGTCGCGATCCTGGAAGACATGGTTGTCCGACCCGGGGCACGAGGACGCGGAATCGGCTCGCAACTTCTGAAGGCTGCGATCGATAAGGCAAGGAGTTCGGGCTGCTCCCGCATCACGCTGCTCACCGATTCAGACAACCACGATGCGATGCGCTTTTATTCCCGGCATGGGTTTTCGAGGTCGCAGATGATCGTGATGCGCCTGCTGAATGAGGAATGAACAGGGGCAATCACCCCGCCCCGGCAATGAATCACCCGGTCGCATCAAACGAACCGGAAAAACGGGAAAACCGCATGGAATTCGAGCAATTACCCATACAAACCCCCAAAATCCTGCATCTCGTCCCATTCGATCCCGATTGTCAGCAACCTGCTAATCCCCGCACTCTCCTGTCCTTTTCGCCGAAACGCGGTTGGTGAAGGTGGTGGACTGCCCGGCAATGTTGCCGGTGGCATCGATGTTGCCCTCGAAGCTCGATGCACCGAAATTCACTTCGCCACTCGCCTTCAGATCGTAGCTTCCGCTGCATGTCAGGGCAAAGCGGAAAGTGCTTCCCGAATAATCCCTTTCCGTATAGCTGCATCCCGTTGCGCCAGGAACGGCGATCCCCTCGATCAGCCTGGACGGGTCGGCAGCATCGGCCGTACTGATGCACTGGCTCATGGTGAAAGGTTCAGGCTTCCATCCTCCCGCCTGGGGAACCCGCGACTCCATGGTGATTTCCCATTGCCCCGGAAGAGGATACTGCGCGTATAGGGGACCGGGTGCAAGCAATGCAAGAAACGCGAATTTCCTCATCATTTCCTGTCCTTTCGAATATTCGAGCCACGAAGCGGTTTGACGCAAAATCCCGCCTCTGGCATAGTCTTCGGCATTTTTCGGGGAACTGCCCATGATTTTTGCCATTTCCATCCTGATCGGCGCCATCTCGCTGGGCGCGATCTATTTCTCCAAGCTCTGGTGCTGGATGACGCTCATCCTTTGCGCGCTCCTGCTCCTCATCCCGCTATCCGGCCTCAAGGCGAAGAAGAAGGACCTGCGCTCGAAGAAGCTTTCGGAGGCAGCCAACGTCATGCTGGAAAAATACGGGCATTATTATTCGATGCCGCTCGCAGCACGGGATTTCGGGCGCGCCGCCATGGCGCTCCACGCATCGGGCACCATCGCGGCGATCATCGATCTTTTCACCGGATACTGGACCGGCGTTGCCATCGGCCTCGTCTATTTCATTGCGATGGGCATGCTGGCGCACGCATTCGACCCGAACATTTTCTCCCACGATCCCCAGGAGAAGGCCGTTCACGACGAGATCAGGACTTTCCTGGAAAAATCATCGGACGACCGGATCGGAAAGGGAGCCTCCAAGCGTAAGGTTTGAACGCACCCGATCGAGATCCGCGGAAACCTGCCCGCTCAAGGCCCCTCCGCGGATCCCGACGCTCCCCTCCGCCTTGAGGATGCCAGATTCCAGCCTCAACCGGTCCATCCTGAAATCCTGGCCGCTTCTCGAGAACACTCCGGCAAGGACATCGAAATTCGTCTCGCCACCCCTCGCCCCTTCCGGAGAAGGGGAACGTATCGCCTGCGCGAAATCGACCCCACCCAGGGAACCATGGCGGACAAGGAAATTCGCCTTCACCGCAGGCGAATCGAAAAGACCTGAAAAAGTGGAGGAAGAGGAAGCCAATTCAGCATTGAACTCGAGCGTGCCCCTGGTCTTTGCAACCGAAAAGCTGGGCATGAGCTTGTCCAGCTCCAGGTTTTTCCCCTTGATCGCGCCATGGGCTCGCCATCCTGAAGTCCAGGAAACCACTGCGGACCCGGACCATTCCCCGCCAAATCCGCTCCCTGACATCGAGTTCACCCTGAATTCCCCTTTCCCCATGGACCCGCTCGCGGCCACTTCGTCCCAGACCGCGTCGGAAACGAAAGGAATGCTCCAGGATTTGGCTGAAACATCGACCTTGCCATCGGCAAGGACCTCCGCCTTCATCCCTGCGCTCGAGATGGATGCCTGCCGGAAGGAGCCATCCTCCGAAAGATCGATGGAGGCATCGAAACTCGGCAGAAGCCTTCCCCACAGGGCAAGGCTGACGTTTCTGAACTGCATTTTCATGGCGAAAGGTTGCCGTCCCCATTCCTGGATCCGCGAAAGGACATCCTGATCGAGGGCGACGTCCTCCATGAGCACGGAAGGCATCGCTTTCGAACCGGAAAGGGAAAGGATTTCGGTCATTTTCCCGATCCTCAGATTCTGCCCGACGGTCACTCCCTTCAGGATGATCCTGGGAGAGGGCAGCAGGGAAAAGCGGCCGGATTCCGCTGCCACC
>JAJZTT010000125.1 GCA_021848705.1 Pseudomonadota bacterium | reverse complement strand
ACTGATCGAGTATCGCCATGTCGACAATTTGCCGGAAGGCTCCTGGCGCTCGTTTTTCGAATCCGACGAGGCGGGGATACTCGCTTCCCTCATGGCGATCGATTCGAAGAAACTGCATTCGGATTCGAGGCTTTTTGCCCTGAATTTCAGGGAAAGGCTGGAAGAAATCGTAGATGGGCGCGCGGGCTTCGATTCCATCCCGATATTTACGATCGCACGCAGGATCGACAACGCTTATGTGCGTCTTGCCACATCGGGGAACCTCGCGGCGATCCGGGCGCGCGAGAAAATCGCCGAGGCGGTGGAAAAGTCGCTTGGCAAGGAATTGAGGCAGTTGAGGGACTGGCTGGAAAACCTGGGGATCGGCACCGGGGATGCTTTCGGGAATTTCGATCCCGTCTGGCGGCTCGAAGAAGTGCCGACGCTTCGGGAAGGATCCGGGAAAAACCTGATCGCGAATTTTCATGCCTTTCACAATGCATTTCTCCTGCTTCAGGAAGAAGCCGGAGAAATTCTCGCGCTTTCGCTGCAAAGGGGGGATCGCGAACCCGCCATGGGGCTATTCATCGTTTTCCTGAGGCTGTTCGCGAAGGTGCAGGCAAAACTCAACCGCTTCACGCACAGGCATCTTCTCTTCTATTACGGAGAGGTGCTGAAGGTCGCGCGCAGGCCTTTCGTCCCGGACCGCGTCCATCTCGTCCTGCTTTCCGACCTGCCGGGCAGGGAAGTGCGGGTCGCGAAGGGAACGGAATTTCTGGCGGGAGCAGGAGAAGAACAGAGGATCTATGCTTCCGATGAAGACATCGTGGTCACCGATGCGAAGGTCTCAGAACTGTATACGATCCATGTCGTTGGCGACGAAAGGGTTTTTCTGGATGGCCTGCCTTTCGCTTCATCGGTGAAGATCGACAGGCTGCAGGGTTCGGAGCCCAGGCCGATTTTCGGCGCGAGGCGCCACACCCATGACGGGAAAAAGCCGGACGATGCAAGGCTGGGATTCGCTGTCGCGTGCGATGTCCTGTTGCTCGGGCAGGGGAAGCGGGATGTCGAATTCATTTTCCGCTTCGCGCAAAGCGAGGAAAGAAATCTCGGCATGCTCGTGAAAAAACTGGCCGAAGCCCTGGAGACCACCGAGGCGGATGCATTTTTCAAGGCATTCAGGAACATGTTCAGGATATCCCTCTCCTCGGAAAAGGGATGGATGGAGGTGGGCGAATATCTTCCGCTTTGCAGCGTGGTGGATGCGGAAAGATGCGAGGAAGGAAGCTTCCTCATCCAGTTCAGAATCCCCGAGAGCGCAGGAGCGGTCGTCCCGTACTCTCCCGCTGCCCATGGCGATCATTTCGAAACCGATCTTCCCGTGGTCCGTTTCGTTCTCGACCCTGACGCCTATCTTTATGCGTGGAGCCTGCTTTGCGAACTCCCGCTGGAAGAGATCGCCATCGAGGCGGAAGTTTCCGGTTGCACCGACATCCTGATCTACAACCAGTTGGGACAACTGAGTGCGGATGCGCAGTTCGCCCCTTTCGGTCAGATCCCGGCGCAAGGGGATTATCTGGTGGTGGGCTGCCACGAAGCTTCGAGGAAAAAACTGGTCGATTTCGAGGTGGAAATCGAATGGGCCGGGCTCCCCGTCAGGGGGTTCGAGGATCATTACCGGGCCTATGGAATGCCTTTCGGAAACGGGATTTTCAGGGCGGATCTTTCCGTGTTGCGGGACCGCACCTGGGTTCCGGCAGAGGGCATGCAGGCCGGACTTTTCGAAGAAGAGGATGGGAAGGCGGCCAGGACCAGATGCATTTCCTTCAGGAAGCTTTGCCAGTTCACGAGGCCGGTGAAGGGCATTGCAAGGGACGAATACGGTTACGGTCCCAGGGCGAAGGCGGGTTTTTTCAGGATCGCTCTCGCTTCCCCCCACTACGCATTCGGCCACCGTGATTATCCCATGATCCTGTCCCGGGTGATGACGGAGAATGCGAAGCTCGACAGGTTCGGCATCACCGGTTTTCTGAAGCGAAATTTGCCGAGACATCCGCTTCCCGGACAGCCCTATACGCCGATGGTCAAGGCGATCTCGGTCAATTACCGGGCGACCTCGAGGATCAGCATGTTGCAGGAGGCGGGAGGGCGTGCCGGAGACAGGATATTCCACCTCCATCCCCTCGGATTCGAGGCGTTCTCGCCGAGATCCTATGGGAAAATCAGCCTGGTGCCGAATTACGATGCGGACGGAAATCTCCTCATCGGCATTTCTGCGACCAAGCTTTCCGGCATGCTCTCGCTGCTTTTCCATCTGCGCGACGATTCCCTCCCCGAAGCGGGAGCGATGGATTTCGATTTCGCCTGGCATTACCTCGCTTCCAATCGGTGGAGGCGGCTGGAGAGGTCGCGTGTGGTTTCCGATACGACCTGCGGATTTCTCTCTTCCGGAATCGTCATTCTGGAAATCCCGGAGGACATCAATCGCGAAAACACCGTTCTTCCTTCCGAATATTTCTGGCTCAGGGTATCGGCAAGGGGCAAAGACCTTCATGCGCTTTGCACGCTCCACTGGGTGCATGCCCAGGCGATTTCTGCAAGCTGGACTGGATCGGGCCCCGCCTCGCATCTTTCGTCAGGACTTCCGGCCGGAACGATTCGTGCCTCGAAGAGAACGCTTCCCGGGATTTCAGAGATACGTCAGATCTCGGATTCCTTCGGCGGGCTGCCGGAGGAAAGCGGGGAGGCATGGACGATCCGGGTGAGCGAACGCCTCAAGCACAAGAACAGGGCGGTCACTCCCTGGGATTACGAAAGGCTGGTGCTGCAGAATTTCCCCGAAATCTGGAAGGTGAAGTGTTTTCCCTGCATGAGTTCCGATGAGCGCTGCAAGGGGAAGGCTGCGCCCGGCCATCTTCTGGTCGTGATGATTCCGCGCCTTGGGGAGTCTGCGAATTTGCAGCCCATGGTGAATGCGATGACGATCAGGAAGGTCAGGGAGTTTCTTGCCGGAATTTCCTCTCCCTTCGTGAACATCGCGGTCCGCAACCCGGCCTACGAAAAGGTTCAGGTTCGCTGCAAGGTCAGGTTCAGGAAGGGAGCGGGCCAGGGGCTCTATCTCAGGCGCCTCGAACAGGAAATCTATGACTATCTTTCCCCGTGGAGCCCGGTCGGCCATGGTGCGCGGTTCGGCTGGAGCATGAGCTGCAACGAGATCGAGGCCCATATCCGCGAACTGGAATACATCGAGTCCGTCTCAGGTTTGTCCCTGCTTCATGTCAGCGAGAGCGGGCCTCAGCACTACACGATCTCGGATACGGCAAGGCAGAAGACGAACGAAATCATGCCGACTCACCCATGGAGCATCCTCATTCCCTTCAGGAACCACCTGATCGAGGTGATCGAAGAGAGCGGTGCATGGCAGCCCGAGGAAACCGGGATATCGAAGCTCGCCATCGGTAGCACTCTCGTTCTTTCCCGGGGGAATTCATGACCAAGCGCAACCGGAAAATCCTGGCCGAGAATTTCGTCGACGGAAAAATGCCCACGCAGGAAGCGTTCGGCGACCTCATCGATTCGATGGTGAACATCGTCGACGACGGTTTCGACAAGAGCGCCAGGGACGGCATGAAGGTCGCTCAGGTGGATAACGGCAGCAAGCTGATCAGCTTCTACGACGAAATCACGGTGAAAGATCCGCTCTGGACGATCTCTTTTACGATACCGGGCTACGGGGAGAACACGGAAGGCAGGAAAAATCTGAATTTTTTCGGCGGAGGAGGCAAGAGCGGTTTCACTCTTTCGACCTGGGGAAATGCCGAAAAGGGCGAGGAGAAGGTCAGGGTCTGGGTCAACAAGGGCAACCCCGATTACGAGATGGATGTCGGCGGGGTTCTGGCTGCGGACGGGAGGATAGGCAGGAAGGGGAAGGAATCGGTCAGGGCGGACGGCAAGTGGCACCCGATCGTCACCGGACTCGATGGCTGCCATGCATTCGAGGTCATGGCGGGCGTCGGGAAACGGCATAGCGGCAGATATGCGCTTCTTCACGCCTTTGCACTCAGCACCTTCAATTCCGGTCAGGACGGAATCACCAGTCACCAGGCGCATTTTTCCTCGAAATGAGACCAGATCGAGTTGCGCTGGGCCGGAGAGACGCACAACTATTCCCTGGAGATGAGGACGAGATGCAGTTACGAGCAGAAGGCGTCCGAGAAGGTCTTCATCCGCTACTACCTGACGAGGCTCTGGTTCGATCCATTCATGGAGGATTGCAGCGAGGATGATGATTCGGCTGAAGAGCGAGGGGGGTACGGAAAATGAAGGAACGCTCCCATATCCTGAAAATCCAGCCGGATCCGGACGGGCTGGATTTTGCCGGCCTGAGAGAGGAGGGATTCAGGCTTTCCCAGGAAATTTCGGGGGATGTTTGGAGCGATTATAATCTGCACGACCCCGGCGTCACCATCCTGGAGCAGCTCTGCTACGGGCTGACCGACCTCGCTTACCGGAGCGGATTCGACGCGAAGGATTATCTCGCCTCTCCCGACGGAAAAATCGATTACTCGAGGCTGGCGCTTTGCCGGCCGGACGAAATATTTTCCTGCAGCCCGGTAACGGTGAACGACTACCGCAAGCTCATCCTGAATGGTGTTCCCAATGTGGACAATGTATGGATCAGGGTGAGCGCAGGGAACTCGGTCGAGCCGGGAGGACTGCACCATATCCATGTTCAACTGAGCGACAGGGTCGAGGATCAGGAAAATCCCGGGGTGAAAAAGGCCTACTCGGACATGGTCGGCAAGATCCTTGCGGCAAACCGGAACCTGTGCGAGGACCTTGCCTGCGTCATGATCGCAAGGCGCATTCCTTACCATCTTCGCGGCAGCATGGAAATCGAAGGGGGAAGAGCGCCGGCTTCGATCCTTGCCGAGGTTTGTTTCGAATGCGCAAACTATCTGGGCAGGAGGGTTGCGGTGCATTCTCACCGGGAATTGTACGAGGGCGGAAAAAGCCTCGAGGAGCTTTTCACCGGGCCTTACACCGAGCACGGATACATCGCCGACGAGGATCTGCATCCATGGGCGGGACATTTTTCGATTCCCGAACTGTTGGGGAAGGTGATCCGGATCGAAGGGGTGAGAAAGATCGAGTACCTTTTCTTCGTCGACGGCGATGGGAACGAGCTTGAGATCATCGATCTGGACGGCGAAGAGGAAATGCAGGCCGTCGCCTGCTTCATGTTGCCCGATACCGAGGAATCCCCTGTCGGTCTTTTCAAGGGCGGAAAGCGTTATCCGGTATCCATGCAGGAAGTGGCGGCCGAATATGAGCGACTCGACTACAAGATCCGTTCCCAGCGCTACAGGAAATCGCGCTTCGACTGGGTGGGCAGCGGCCTTCCGGAAGCGCAATACCGCAATCCGGGGGAGTATTACTCGATACAGAACCATTTTCCCGACGTCTACGGGCTGAACCATCACGGTGTTCCCGAATCTGCGCCTCAAAGGAGGAAGGCTCAGGCCGCGCAGCTCAAGGCATACCTGATGCTTTTCGAGCAGATCATGGCGAATTTCCTGCAGGGGGTGGAGGAAATTCCGTTGCTTTTTTCCAGGGAAGAGGAAATCGGCAAGACGGTCTTTCACCAGCATATCGGAAACGATGCACTGCCCGGTGCGGAGGAGCTTTACCTGGCAGACGATGCGGAAATGGGCAGGATCGTGGCAGGTTTCGACGATTATGGAGACAGGCGCAACCGGGTTCTCGATTACCTCCTCTCCCTTTACGGAGAAAAATTCAGCCAGAATTCCATGCAGCATCTATTCGAAGACGTTTCCGGCGAGAAAATCCGCAACAAGATCGCCTTTCTCGGGCAAATCGCAGAGACGGGCAGGGATCGCTTTGCGGCATTCAACTACAGGAAGCCTGATTCCGAAAACGGCATGGGGCTGCAAAGGAAGCTTCAAATCCTGTTGGGACTTCCCGCTGGAGAAAGCCATGTCCGGATCGTCGAGCATATCCTGCTCAGGCCTTCGGACGGCCCCGCCCTTCCGGTGGATTTCTATGGTTACCGGATCAGCGTGATCTTTCCTTCCAGGGAAGGAAGAATGGACGATGCCGGCTTCCGCAAGCTTGCAGAAGAAACCGTTTATCTCAATTGCCCTGCACACGTCCACCCTGAAATTTTCTGGCTGGATCCGGAGCAATTCGGGCAATTCGATCTTCATTTCGGAAGGTGGCGGGAAGAGAAGCGCAAGGCGAACAATGCGGACGATGCGGCCCGGCATCTCGTCCATTTCCTTCTGGAATTGGGGAGGAAGAAGGATGCGTGAGCGCCATTCGATCGACGAAGCATCATTCGAGATTTCCTTCGGTGCCAGGCAGGCGTTTCAGGAAGGCCTCGAAGACCTGGTGCGGGCGCATCTTCTTCCGATAGCGGATGGAATCTTTTGTGAACTTGCGGAGATCGGCATGGTTCACAGGATGGATGTTCTCGAAATGGACCTGGGAGACATCCCCGCAGGGCGCTTCCGGGAAGAGGTGGCGGTGCGGTTTGGCGAGAAGCTGAGGTCGGTTCTGCTTGAAAGGATGAGTGGGAAAGCGCAATCCCATGGCGAAGGCACGGTGAGCAGAAGCATGGCTGAACGTGAGGTTTTGCAGCGCTTTCTCGAAACCGGGGTCATGGAATGGAATTCGAATGCATCTTCCGGAAAAGACCTGGACGAGATGCTGAGAAGGGTGATTGGTTCGAACGGAAATGCCTTCGGAAAATATCTGAGGGGCGCATCCTTCGATGCATTGAAGCGCATGACGAAGCAGTTCCACGCCGGTGATCTTGCCGAAGTGTTGAGGATTCTTGCACCGCAACATGCAGATTCCTGGATCGATCTGGCAAACGATGCGGGGGGAGAAAGGAATGTTTGGGAAAGGATTTTTCTCGAGCTGGCCGAACACGGTGATCTTGCCGATCCGGATTTCACCCCGATCCGGAATTCGATTCCAGGCGCGGGAAGGCAGGATTTTGCCGACATGCACGAACGCATCGTGGGGCGGATTCCTGAAGCGGAAACACGGGGAATACGGGATGAATTTCTGCAAAGGCTGTTTGCGGAGATTCGCCCGGCGAATGCGGATCTTTCCGGGATGAGCGAAGCGGAGTTGCGCGGGCTGATTTCAGGGATGGAGATGGAATTTCTGGATGTCCTGCTTGCGCGCGAAGGAATGCTTTCTCCGGAAAGCGGGTATTTTTCCTTCCTCGTCGAGAAACTGCAGAAGAAAATGGCTTCCGGGGCAGCGCTGGAAAGTCCTGAGGGAAACTGGAAGAGGGAAATTTCCGAGTCGTCGATATCCAGCCCGGAAAACTTTACCGGGAAATTTCCAGGAATTACTGATTTTTCGAAGTTCACCGAATCCGAACTACGCGAACTGATTATTGCGCTGCAGATCGATCCCGATTTCGGGAAGGAGATTTTCAGGCAGGCGGAAAAGGCGAAAAACCGGCAAGTCTATTTTTCCAGGGTTCTTGCTTCGCTGGTCGGAAACGAAACCGTAGATCTGGAGGCGGTTTCTGGAGACGTAAGTCGGGAAGAGAAAATCCACCGAAGCCTAAAGGCCATGGCTCCGGAGACTGGGGCTAAGGAAGCTTCCGGACTTGCCAGATCCAGCCCGGAAATCCTCGAGGAGTTTTTTTCGGAGATCCATTCGGGGAATGACGATTTTTCGAAGCTTACCGAATCCGAACTGCGGGAGCTGATTTCAGCGCTCAAACTCGATTCCGATTTCGAAAAGGTGATTTTCAGGCAAGCTGAAAAGGTGAAAAGCAGGCAAGTCTATTTTGCCAGGGTTCTCGCTTCGCTGATTAAAAACGAAACCGTCGATCTGGAAGCAGCTTCTGGAGACGTAAGTCGGGAAGATGAAATCCATCGCAGACTGCTGGATAGAGTTTTTGGAAATGGCAGGGAAATGGCAAGAGAGATTTCCGGGCTTGCCAAATCCAGCCCGAAAATCCTCGATGAATTTTTTTCGGAGATCCGTTCAAGACGAGCAGACTTTTCGAGATTCACCGAATCCGAACTGCGCGAACTGATTATTGCGCTGAAGCTAGATTCCGACTTCGAAAAGGTGATTTTCAGAAAAGCTGAAAAGTCGAAAAGCAGGCAGGTCTATTTTTCCAGGGTTCTTGCTTCGCTGATCAGAAACGAAACCGTCGATCTCGAAGCGGCTTCGGGAGAAGCAATGCAGAAAGATGAAATCCATCGAAGGCTGATGGACAGGGTTTCGGGGCATGGGTCCGAGATGGCAAGAGAGATTTCCGGACTTGCCAAATCCTCCCCTGAAATTATTGAGAGGTTTTTTTCGGAGATCCGTTCAGGACGAGTGGATTTTTCGAAG
>JAJZTT010000124.1 GCA_021848705.1 Pseudomonadota bacterium | reverse complement strand
CAGGGCTCGGCAGCTATACGCTCGATGCGATCAATTCGCAGGATTTCGCCGTGGTGAGATCGATGGTCTTCATCGGGTCCCTGCTCAACATCCTGGGACTGATGCTGACCGATATCTCCTATACCATCGCAGACCCGAGGATCAGACTGCAATGAAACCGGTGATACTCTGGACTGACGGACTGGTTTTCCTGCTGGTTTTCGTGCTTTGCGCCTTCGCATGGTATGCCTCGAAGCGGCCCCATCTTTCCGCCCCCTGGAAAAAGGTCGGGGAAAGCAGGAGCGGGATGATTTCTGCCGTGGTGCTCATGTTCTTCGTCGGCATCGGTTTCCTCGATTCGCTGCATTTCAGGCCGGCGGACGGAAAGGGTGCCTATTCGGTTCAGGTGCTGAGCGCATTCGATGCCTTGGCTTCGAAAATGAGGACCCGGACCGAGACGACCTACTCCGCTCCCTTTTCGGTTCATTCCTTCCAGAAGGAATCCATGCTGGTCGATGGCAGGCCTGAAAGGGTTTATCCGAGGCTGAAATACGGAGGGGCCGAACTTCGAGACCCCGGGCGGGAAGAAATTCCGGATATCGCAAAGCGGGTACTCGGCGCCTGGATGGGGGCCATCCTCGCGTGGTCTGCAGCATTTGTTGCGCTCGCCCTTGTGCTTGCGAAGGGGGGGAGCCTGAAAATGTCCGCAGCGATGATCCTGAAGGGGGAGGGCAACCATCCCTGGAATGCCATGCTGTACACGCTGCTCGTGCTTTTCCTGATCTTTTTCCCCGCCTTTTCGCTCTCTTCCCATTACCATGTGTTCGGCACCGACAAGGTTGGACAGGATGTCTTCTACCTCGCCCTGAAGAGCATCCGCACCGGGCTCGTGATCGGCACGCTCACCACGCTGGTGATGCTTCCCTTCGCCATCTGGCTGGGAATCCTCGCAGGCTATCTCGGCGGATGGATCGACGATCTGATCCAGTATGTCTACACCACGTTGAATTCGATTCCATCGGTGCTCCTCATCGTGGCCTCGGTGCTCATGATGCAGGTGTATATCGACGCCCATCCTTCCCTTTTCGAGACCATGGCGGAGCGGGCCGACCTGAGGCTGCTTTTCCTTTGCATGATCCTCGGCATGACGAGCTGGACCGAGCTTTGCAGGCTGCTCCGCGGGGAAGCGCTGAAGCTCAGGGAAATGGAATACATCCAGGCGGCCCAGGCTTTCGGCGTCTCCCATCTGAAGATCGTGACCCGCCACATCCTGCCCAACGTGATGCACATCGTGCTGATTTCCGTGGTGATGCAGTTCTCTTCGCTGGTGCTGGCGGAGGCGGTGCTTTCCTATGTCGGGGTTGGGGTCGATCCTTCCATGATCAGCTTCGGCACCATGATCAATGCGGCCCGCCTGGAAATGGCGAGGGAGCCCATGGTGTGGTGGTCGCTCGCAGCAGCCTTCCTGTTCATGTTTTCCATGGTGCTTTCGGCGAACCTTTTCGCAGATGCGGTCAGGGATGCTTTCGATCCCAGGCTGCAGACCCGAAGTTCGCTCGGCATCCTGAAGAGGGTGGTCGGGAGGGATCGGCAATGAACTGGATGGAAGCGAAGAATCTCGATACCTGGATCGCGAGCCGTGGAAGGCTGCTGCATGTCGTCGACGGGGTGAGCCTTGCCGTGAAAAGGGGGGAGACTTTCGCGCTCCTCGGGGAGTCGGGATGCGGGAAATCGATGACTTCCCTTTCCATTTTGAGGCTGCTTCCGGATGCGGGAAAAATCGCGGGCGGGAAAGTGCTGCTCGAAGGAGTCGACCTGCTCGAACTGCCCGAAAGGGGCATGCGGGATGTGCGGGGAAAGCGCATCGGCATCATTTTCCAGGAGCCTTCCCTTTCGCTCAATCCGGTGATGCGGGTGGGAGATCAGATCGGGGAAGTGCTGGAGCGCCACTCCGGCATGAAGGGGGAGGCGAGAAAGGCCCGCATCGTCGAGCTTCTTGCCCAGGTGGGCATTCCCGATCCTGCGCTGCGCGCCAACGATTACCCGTTCCAGCTCTCCGGAGGGATGAAGCAGCGGGTGATGATCGCGATGGCGCTCGCGGGAGAGCCGGACATGCTGATCGCCGACGAGCCAACCACTGCGCTCGACGTCACCATCCAGGCGCAGATCCTCGAATTGTTGCGAAGCATCCAGAAAAGAAACGGCATGTCCATCCTGCTCATCACCCATGATCTCGGGGTGGTGTCTGAAATGGCGGACCGGGTCGCGGTGATGTATGCCGGCGAGATCGTCGAACAGGCCGAGCGGGATGTCTTCTTCGAAAGTCCGGCCCATCCCTATTCCCGGAAACTTTTCGCGTCGCTCCCTGGAATGGGCAAGAGGGGGGCACTGCTCGACGTGATCCGCGGATCCGTCCCTTCCCTTTCCGGGGAATTTTCAGGCTGCCGTTTCGCGGACAGATGCGACCATGCCTGGAATCTTTGCCGGGAATCGGCGCCTTCCTGGTTCGATGCAGGAAACGGAAGCCTGGCGAGATGCCATCTATACGATGGAAGGGGCGGGGTTCCGGAGAAGCCGGCAGCTACGGTGAAGCCTTCTCCTGCAGCAAAATCCGGCGATGTGGTCCTGGAAGTGAAGGATCTCAAGGTGCATTTCCCGGTCAGGAAAGGTCTTCTTCAGCGCGTTTCGGGCAAGGTCGCCGCAGTGGACGGCGTCTCCTTCGGACTGGAATCCGGCAGGACACTTGCGCTGGTGGGAGAATCCGGATGCGGAAAAACCACCACCGGAAAGGCGATTCTTCAGCTCCTGAAGCCGACCACGGGCAGCGTGCTCTACAATGGGAAAGATCTGGCTGGACTCGAAGGAAACGAATTGAGACGGGCAAGGGAAGGATTGCAGATCGTTTTCCAGGATCCGTACGCATCGCTCAATCCGAGAATGCGGGTTCGAGAGATCATGGAAGAAGGGTTGAAGGAGAAGGACGAGGCGAGGACGGTCTCGCTTCTGGAGGAGGTGGGGCTTTCCGGGGATGCGATGCTCCGCTATCCCCATGAATTCTCGGGAGGGCAGCGCCAGCGTATCGCGATCGCAAGGGCGCTTGCGGTGAATCCAAAGGTGCTGGTCCTGGACGAACCCACCAGCGCGCTCGATGTTTCAGTTCAGGCGCAGATCCTGAATCTCCTGCTGAGGCTGCAGCAGGATCATGGCCTTTCCTATCTGTTCATCACGCACAACCTCTCCGCAGTGGAATATCTCGCGCACGATGTCGCGGTGATGTATCTCGGAAGGATCGTGGAAAAGGGGAATGCGGAGAAGCTCCTCGCCTCTCCCGCCCACCCTTATACCAGGGCGCTTCTGGAATCAGCTCCTTCCCTCGAAAGAAGAAAGACCAGGGAAGCATTCGAGGGGGAGCTTCCTTCCCCGCTTTCGCCTCCGCCGGGATGCCATTATCATGCCCGCTGTCCGCAAAGATTGCCAGGATGCGCATCGGTTTATCCGGAATCTTCCGTGCTTGCGGACGGTCGTGAGGTGCGCTGCCATCTGTACGGCGATTCTCCATGAAGAGGCTCTCCGCCTTCTGGGCGCTGCTTTTCTGCGTTGCGATCTATGCTGCAGGAGGGATCGGCTTGTCCGACAAGCTGATCTCTTACATGGGGGCGAAATACGGGAGCGATGCGGAACAGCGACTGCTGGACTGGGAAAAACTGATCGACAAGGGAAAATCCGCATCGGAGCGCGACAGGCTGGATCTGGCCAACGATTTTTTCAACCGGATTCCGTATGTATCGGACCTCCAGCACTGGGGAGTGAAGGATTACTGGGCGACCCCTGTAGAGATGCTTGCATCGGACGGAGGGGATTGCGAGGATTATGCAATCGGAAAATACTTCACCCTGATCGCAATGGGCGTATCCGAAGACAAGCTCAGGATCACCTACGTGAGAGAACTTCGCTTCGACCCGGTCGATCAGGCGCACATGGTGCTCGCCTATTATCAAACGCCGGATGCGGATCCGCTGATCCTGGACAATGTGGACAAGGCGATCTGGCCGGGTTCGGAGCGGGACGATCTCGTTCCTGTTTACAGCTTCAACGGCGCAGGCCTCTGGCTTGCCAAGGAAAGAGGGGCCGGCATGGAAGTCGGAAAGCCGGACAGGATCAGCATGTGGAACGATCTCATCGCCAGGATGAACCGGGAAGCGAACCGATAGGGGAGGAAATATGACTTTAAGGATGCAGCTCGTTCTGACCATCACGGCGCTGTTTCTGGTGCTTTTCGCAGGAGTCGCTGTCATCAGCGTCAACAATACCCGCCATTATCTCGATGAGCAGCTCGCCTCGCTCGCACAGGATACGGCGACCTCGCTGGGTCTTTCGCTTTCTCCCCACATGAAAAAGAACGATCTTCCCATGATGAGATCGATGGTGAGCGCGATATTCGACCGGGGCTATTATCGTGAGATCGACATGATCTCGATCCACAATGAACCGATGATCCGGATGAAAAATCCGGTCAAGGTGCACGGGGTTCCTTCCTGGTTCGTGGACCTCGTTCCGCTGGAAACTCCGGAAGGGGAAGCGCTCGTCATGTCGGGATGGCGGCAGGCTGCGACCATCCATGTGTGGAGCCATCCGGGTTATGCCTATCAGCAGCTCTGGAAGACCAGTGTGGACGAATTCAGGCTTTTCCTGCTCCTCGCATCGGTCACGCTTCTGGCGGGATTCATCGCCCTGCATTTCATCCTGCGCTCATTGCGCAAGGTGGAGGAGCAGGCCGATGCGATCAGCTCCAGGGAATATCTCGTCCAGGAAAAGCTGCCCTGGACGAAGGATTTGAGGCGGGTAGTGGAAGTCATGAACCGCATGTCGGTGAAGGTGGGGGAAATGTTCAGGGAACAGGAATCGCTCACCGAAATGCTCAGGGCGGAAACCCTGAAGGATGCGGTGACCGGGATCGGCAATCGAAGATTCTTCGATGCGCGGATGGACCATCTCGCAGCCTCTTCCGAGGAATTCTACCGGGGCGCGCTGTTCCTGATCTCTCTGGGCGGGTTCGCAAGATTCAACGAAGAAAGGGGTTTTGCAGCGGGGGACGAACTGCTGGCCGAATTTGCAAAAGGACTCGGGGCGATTGCAGAACTTTTCCCGGGAAGCGTGCATGCAAGATTCTCGGGAGCGAACTTCGTGCTGCTCGTCCCCGGAATGGAGCCGCAAGGCAGCGGGGAGGCGGCGGGCAGGATCTCAGGCCTCATCGAAAGTTCGTTTTCGGGTTTCGAAGCGGAAGAATATGGCCATGTCGGCATTTCCTTCTTCGAGAAGGGAATGACTTCGGGCGAACTGCTTGCGGAGGCGGATCTCGCATTGCGCGCTGCGCAGGGCGAGGGGAAGGCCGGATGGAGAAGATTCGAGGGCAGGCTTGAGCGGATGGAGGAAGTGCAGGGAGCCCTCTACTGGAAAAATCTGCTGAAATCCGTGCTGGAGAGCGGGGACATCCTGCTGCATTTCCAGCCGGTGGTATCCTGCGTCGGCAACCGGATCCTGCATCACGAAGTGCTGGTCAGGATTGCGCGCGGGGAGGAGATCGTCAATGCCGGACTGTTTCTGCCGATGGCCGGGAAAATGGGGGTTTCGGTTCGGCTCGACAGGCTGGTCGTGGAAAAAACCATGGCATGTCTGGAAAAATACGGAAATTCGAGATTCGCGATCAATCTTTCCATTGCATCGGTACTCGACAGGGATTTTTGCGACTGGCTTTTCGCCAGATTGCAGGGGCTGGGCGGGAAGGCCGCAAGGCTGCGCTTCGAACTGGACGAGCATGATATCGTCCGTCATCTGGAGGAAGTGGAAGCATTCGTTCTCGGGATGAAAAAGACCGGGTGCGGATTCGGCGCGGATCATTGCGGAAGGGGATTCGCCTCCTTCGGTTATCTCGCTTCCCTGAAGCCCGACTATCTCAATATCGACGGAAGTTATGTCCGAAAACTGGACACTGAACGGAACAGCCGCTTCCTGGTGCAGGCGATGACGAGGATCGCGCACGAGGTGGATGTCGAGGTGTATGCGGAATCGGTCGAGACCGAATCCGAACGTGAAATGCTTTCAGGGCTTTACGTGAACGGCTGCAAGGGATATCTGATCGGGCGCCCATCGGCGGAAATCTTGGAATGATTTGGCATGAATTTTGCATATCTTCAATGCGTTTTCGACGGGCTGCAATCAAAAGGTAATATCTATCCGATATCCTGTATGGAATAGAATTTATTGTATGCGGTGCGGTTTCGTCTTATAATTGGACGAATCTCGATAGTGCCCGGCTTGCTTCCGGGTGGAATTTTTTGAAAGGGAAGTCATCATGACCAGATTGCCCAAACTCACTGCGGCGCTTCTCGCCGCCTCGCTTGCCGTGTTTTCCGCGACCGCGAGCGCCGATTTTACAAGCGGCATGTCCCAGGATCAGGTCAGTACGGAAGTGGCGAGCATGCTCGGGAAAACGAACCCGACCACGAACAAGCCCTATACCCTCCTCGATGTCGCACAGGCAGCGAAGGCTGCCGGCATCACTGCCGAAATGTTCACGACGGCTTCGATTGCCGAAGGTTCATCCGCTCCGCAGGTGACGACGGCTGCAATTGCAACCTGGGGAATCGACAGCGCGTCGCAGATCTCGGTCGCGGCGGCCAATGCTGCGCCCGGTCAGGTGGATGCCATCGTGACGGCTGCTGCCACGGTTGCGCCCACGAAGTCGAATGACATCGTTGCTGCGATAACGGCACTTCCTCAATTCGCTGGTCAAACCCAGGCCATTCAGACCGCTGCCGCCAACGGCGTGCTCGCTTCCGGCGGCGCGACCGGCGCCGGCGGGGCTCCGGGGGGAGGCGGTGTTCCTGTCGGAACCCCTGCTCCCGCGCTGGGTGGAGGCGCGGGTGCAGGCGGTGGCGGTGGCGGCGGCGTGGCGAGCCCGGCCTGATCGACGGCCAATGAAGAGATCAATCTGAGGGGAAGCGGATGTCCGGATATGTGAGGTTTTTGGCGGCCGGTGGTTGCATGCTGGCAAGCATCGTGGCGGTGGCTGCCGACGATAATGGAGGCGCCGGAATCAATGTCGGCGGCCTGATGGCCTACCCGAGCGCAGGTCTTGCGGTGATGAGCGATGACAACATCTATCTGTCCAATCTTCGCAAGCAATCCTCGACCATCGAGGTCGTCAGCCCCGGGGTGAAGTTGGAGACGCAGAGAAGGGACGACATCTATTCCCTCGCTTACAGGGCCGACCTGGGTCGCTACAACAGCGCATCCGGCAACGATTACAACGACCAGAGCCTGAAAGGACAGGCGCTGGTGAACATCACCCCGAAGGCATCCCTGAAGGTGAATCCCGAACTCGTCTGGTCTCATGATCCGATCGGAACGACTTACGGATTCGTCGTCCCCGGAGGATTCGTTCAGACGACTCCGAATACCTGGAGGAATACCGGGGTTTCCGCGATCTTTTCCTATGGAACCGATGAGTCCAAGGGGAAGGTCGAGCTGGAAGGGGGGTACCTGGGCACAAAGTACACCAACAACCGGAATTTTACGGTTGGTTACGACAAGAAGATCACCGATGCAGGGGCGACTTTCTATTACAGGGTGATGCCGAAGACTTCCCTGCTTTTCCAGGCAAAGGATGAGCGCATCGCCTACGACAATCCTGCAGTGGCCATCGTCCCGAACAGCACACAGCAATATTATCTCGTCGGTGCCAAATGGGAAGCGACCGCAAAGACCACGGGCGATCTTCGTATTGGGCATGTTTCGAAGAACTACGACGCAAGTACTGCGCCAAAACAAAATTATTCTGGGATCGTGTGGGTTGGCAAGGTTAGCTGGGATGCAAAGACCTATTCAAGGGTGAATCTGGTTCTTTCCAAACAACCTACTGAAACCACGCTTCCTGGTTCGGCTTATATGCTCGTTACATCCAGCACGCTGGGATGGGATTACGACTGGAGCAGCAGGGTGACTTCTCATGCGAGCTACAATCAATATTTGCAGAATTTCGGCGGCATCGGCCTGAACACCACCGCCAACAACTATACGCTGGGAGTGGATTACCAGATGAGAAGGTGGCTGAAGACCGGCATCAGCTGGATGAATACCACCCAGACCGTGAATCAGTTGCCGTACGAAGCACTTATGTATGACAGGAATGTCTTCATGCTCAGCCTCACCGGGACTCTTTGAGGCTTCAATCGCCCTCTGTGGTAACATTGTGATATTTTCGATCTTGCTCGAGAGGGTGTGAATGCTGGTGAAAAGCTTCAGATTGCTGCTGGCGCTGATATTGATTGGCTGTTCTGCAATTGTTTCGGCTTCGGAAAGCGGGCTTTCGAATTACAGGCTCGGGTCCGGAGACAAGATCAGCATCACGGTCTTCGACGAACCCGAACTCAGCGTTTCCAAGGTGAGGCTGAGCGATGCCGGGACCGTATCCTACCCGATGCTGGGTGAAATCAATGTTCTCGGATTGACCGTCTCGCAGCTCGAACAGCTCGTGACCGGAAAGCTCAAGAGAAAATACCTG
>JAJZTT010000123.1 GCA_021848705.1 Pseudomonadota bacterium | reverse complement strand
AAATGGCTTCCTTTTCGCGCATGCACCTCGAGCAGGCCATGGCGCGGGGCGGCTTCCACCAGTTGCCGGTTTTGAAGCCGGAGGAATACCAGTGGCCCGAAGGATCGAGCCCTGAACAGTTCGGCTGGGCCGGCGTGGATGCCATGATCGACGTGAAAGGCGCCCTGCTCCTTGCACTCGAAGGCGAGACGAGAAGCCGCGACTTCTATTCGACGATCGCGGAAGAATCCGGCGACCCGGAAGTGAAGACCATGGCGAATGAATTTGCCGAAGAAGAATCCGGGCATGTCCTCCAGCTCGAAAAATGGATGGCAAGACAGGCCTGAAGAATCATCACATCAACCAAGGAGCAAACATGCCAAAACCTGCGAAACATGTTTTCGTCTGCAGCCAGAACCGTCCTCCCGGACATCCCAGGGGATCGTGCGTTGCGCGCGGAGGATCGGACCTGCTGCAGGCATTCTGGATGGAACTGCAAAAGCGCAATCTCTTCGACCAGGTCGCCGTCACCTATTCCGGATGCATCGGTCCGTGCGACATTGGACCCAACGTTCTCGTCTATCCGGAAGGGATCCTCTATGTCGGCGTGGTCAAGGCCGATGTCGAGGAGATTTTCGACAGGCATCTCATTGGCGGGGAACCGGTTTCCCGTCTCGTGGCCCCTCCCGAAGTATGGGGCTGAATTTTTCAACATCAGGAATACCATCATGACCATCATCGAAAAACTCGAACAGGAAAAGAAACTCTACTCCCCGGTCTTCAGCGGCAAAACCGGACTTCCCGACACCTGGGGCTTTCGCGGCAACCTGGTTCTCAAGGAAGCCGAAAAGCTCGCTGACGAAGCCCGTCCGCCCGAAATCTTCGCCGACCAGGTGATCATTTCGGCCGATGCAGCGAAAATCAATTTCCTCGCATGCCACGTCGACTCGCTCGGGCATCTCGAGTATATCGTGGAAGCGCTGAAGCCCTATCTTCACATGGGCGGCAAGTACTTCGTATTTGCTGGCAATATCGACATCTCCGAGAAATATTTCATCGAACTCGGCGGTTCCGGTTTCTTCATCCTTCCGCTCGATGAGGCGACCGTCTGGAACGAAATTCTGGATTGCTTCAGCCTCGAACGCGGCGACCTGAAGAGGCTGGGCTCGGGCGAGAAGATCGATGCAGTTGCCGCTGCGGCATCCGGGTTTTCAGGCAGGTTCAGGAACATCAGCTACGAAGAAGGCCTGGCAGCCATGGGCCCGATCCGCATCCCGGAGAATCGCCCGGTATGATCCAGCTTTACGGCGGTGAGGTGCCTGAAGACATCGCTGTCCTGCTGGAAGACGGAATGAGCCGCTATGCAGAAACCGACGCGGCTGAGGCGAAGCTTCTTGAAGCCAAAAAAAGGGCGCCATGGAGCCTCGCCGTCCACTTCTCGCTGTACAAGTTCTACTTCTACAAAAAGCGACTGCTTGATGCAGAGATCATCGCAAGCGAGGCCCTCATCGAGGCAGCCGCACAGGGCGGATTCGACCACGAATGGGAAAGGCTCCATCCGTCTTCTGCAAACTGGAAGGAAAATGCGGCCCACTTCTACCTCTTCAGCCTCAAGGCGCTGGCCTTCATGCGTCTGCGCCAGGGAGACGATGCGGGTTGCGCAAGCATGCTCGCCAAGATCGATGAACTGGACAGGGAGGACAGCGTGGGGGCCTCGGTGATCAGGGAGATCGCCGCCGGCGCCCGCTCATAAAAACAGGATCACTGATGTTCTCATCTTCCAAATTGCGTGCGGAATTGGCTGAGAAATCGGCCGAAATCGACAAGCTTGCCCAAATGCTTGATTGTCTCGACAACATCGTGATGCTTTGCGATGTCGGGCACGAAAACAAGATCTTTTACATGAACAGGGGGGCCAGGGAGGCCATGCGCCGCTACCATGACGAACTGAGCCTTGCCACAGGCGCTGATGTGGGTCATGCCTTCGGAAATCCCATTCACCAGTTCCACAAGGATCCCGATCGCATCAGAAAGATTCTCGCCAATCTTGCCTCCGGCGGGCGTGGCAAGCATGAGGCGGAAATTCCCATCGGCGCAGTCACCTTCCAAGTCCACACCTATCCCGTCTGGCATTCGACCAGAAAAGACGAGGCGATCTGCTATATGGCCTGCTGGACGGACATTACCGCCGACAAGGCGAAGCAGGATCTCGAACAGGAGGCGACCCAGAGAAGGGTTTACCTGGAAAATCGCGTCGCCCAGATCGCCATGGCAATGGACCAGATGAGCACATCCGTTTCCGAAGTGGCGAAAAATACCGTATCCGCATCCAATCTCGGCGCAGGCATGCTCAAAAACGCGGACAGCAGCAAGGAGGTGATCCGGAAGGCGCTGGCCGGCATGAGGGAGGTTGCCGACATCGTACGGTCAGCATCTGAAACGATAGAGAATTTAGGTTTCCAATCGAAGGAAATTGGCAAAATTGTCGGCGTGATCAAGGAAATTGCCGCGCAGACCAACCTTCTTGCACTCAACGCTGCAATTGAGGCGGCAAGAGCTGGCGAGCAAGGACGCGGCTTCGCCGTGGTGGCTGACGAAGTCCGAAAACTTGCCGAAAGAACCACATCGGCTACAGCGGAAATCGGTAAAATGATCGAAGCAAGTCAGGAAAGCACGCGCCACGCTGTAGACGTCATGGAAAACGGGCGGCGCGAAGCCGAAAAAGGAGAAGCGCTTTCCCACGATGTGGAAACATCGCTCGACCAGATCGTTCGCGACATCGGGACCGTTCAGTCTGTCGTCACCGAAATCGCCGCCAACGCAGCGCAGCAGGCAGACAAGGCAGGCGATATCGCCGAGAGTCTGGAAAATCTCAAACATAAGGCCCTGAAATGAAATTGATATTGCCTTTGACCCTCGCAAGCCTCCTATCGATCAATGGCGAAGCCGCAGAAGCCGCTCATCCGGTAACGATCAGCCTCCCACCGGCGATCCGCATCCAGTTCCTCTCGAACATGAGAGACCATTTGGCTGCCATGTCGGAAATCCAGGACGCGCTCGCTGAAGGGAATTTCGAGCAGGCAGCCGGCATCGCCGGGCACCGCCTCGGCCTGAGAGCCACTTCTTCGGCCGCGTGCCGAATGAACAAGATGGAAAACAGCAGGGCCGACAACAGTGCGCTTTCGAAATTCATGCCCAAGGACATGCATCGGATAGGCTACGAAATGCATGCCGCTGCCGACAATTTCGCTCTAGTTGCTCAATCCAGCGCAGGGGACTACCGAAAGGCGATCAGCGCGCTTTCCCGGGTGACAAAGCAATGCGTTGCCTGTCATGCGCGTTTCAGAATTTCCAGAAAATAGCGTCATGTAACAAATAACAGCATTTTCGGTTTTCTCATGAGCGCATGGGGGAGCGCAACGCGTTGCCGCTGCCCCCGACAGCTTCTTCGGATGGCGCCCCTCAAGCCCCTTGACATGATCCCGCCTTTAGAGAGGGGCGGGATCACTCTGAAAAAGATTTCGCTCTTCGATTTTCCGAGATAGTAGATGGTCCTGACGAGATCCTCGTCGGCCGACCCGATGGACGAGCGCGACACCTTCACCATCAGGGGAAGCGCCATCGGAATGGCGATCAGCGCCGGCAGGATCCTTTCCACGTTCTCATTTCATGATCATGACTTCGCTTGACTTGATGAGAGCTACGACCTCGTCTCCCACCTTGAGCCCCATGTCTTCCGCGCTGTCCCTCGTGATGACCGAAACGATTCGATTTTCTCCCGACTTCATCGTCACCTGGCAGGACACCTCCCCCATCTTGATCGCGACGATTTCCCCAGCAAGCTTGTTCTGTCCGCTGATTTTCATGCCATTCTCCCTTCGATTGAAAATATCATTTCACGGCTGTTTCGAAGCCGTATCTCCCGAAAACCCGCCTACCCTCGTCTCCCGAGATGAAGGCGATGAAATCCTTCGCCAGCCCGGAATGAGCGGAATCCTTCACGATGGCCGCGTCAATGAAGAACACGATGCCGGCATCGACCTCGCCTCTTCCAACGTATTCCAGAACCAGCCTGGCACCTACCATAAACCATTCTAGATGCGAACGTGCCCATCAGACCGGGATGCTTCAAGGCATGACTCGCATATTGACCTGCCGGACAAAGCCGGGATCCCCCATGACAATGCGCTTGGCTCAGGCAAGATCGGGAAAGCTTTTAAACCGAGCTTGGAATTGAAGCGCAATCTCGCTGGAGAGCAGGTCGATGCGTGTGCCTGCCTGCACCTGATTCTTCGATTCCAGCCTGTCCATCTGCCCCCCTTCATTCTGCCTAGCCAGGGATCCAGAAGCGCCATAATTGCACAGCACCCGATCCCCGGGATGCTGCGGGCTTCAGCTCGTTCATGGCATCGGTCAAGCTGGCTGCCGTGGAGACGACAAGATCCGCGCCTTGCGTGGCTCCGGATGCCAGAAGCAGCAATGCAAATAACAGCTTTCTCATATCCATCCCTTACAAAACTCAAGGCTATATCATCGTTGTTTGTTGAACGTGACATGGCAGGAAGCGCAGCGGTAACGCTGCAATCCGGAAGCCTTGCCCCAGCGCGCAATGTGATCATGACCGCATTTGGGGCACACTGGCTTGGTCGGTAGCCGGTTTTCAATCAGGCCGTTGTCCGCCTCGACATGCTCGATCCGCTGCAGGAGATCGGCTAACTGGCTCCGTTGGTACGGCGTCAAATCCTGAAGACTATTCATCAGTTCCTGAAATTCACGGTTTTTTATCATCTCACCCATCCCGTTGATTTACTTACTTCAATATAGACCACGAGAAAAGGGTGATATAGCCAAATTCAATATATCGCGATACCTGGAAAAATCACATTGGTCTGGCCCCGATCGATTCCGGGCCGAAGCAGTTTCCATAATCGGTGCAAACGCTGCAACTTGGGGATCTGCAGGCATTCACCCCCATCTTCTCGCAAAGCTGCTTGTAGAAGAATTTCTTCCACTTCATGTTGCCGACATTGCGCACATGGAGCGAATGGAAATTTTCCGCAATGAGATCCGAAAGTAGCTGCCTGTCGGGCAATCCCATGTCCTGCCACAGGTGGTTGTCCCCCATGCAGGCCATGGCCATTTCCCTTGCGAGCAGCGTCTCCTCGTAAGTGCCCTGCGTCCTGTGCTCCATGAGGAGCGCCAGGATGTCTTCGTACTCGTCCTCCCGCACGGATGCGGGAGCGGAAAGAATCGCGGAAGTTTCCATTTCGCCTCCTAGGCGGTCATCGCCTCGTGCGTGTAGCACTTTTTCGGGCAGATCTTGGCGCAAGCTTCGCAACCGACGCAGTTCATCTGATTGGAGACGGTCATGACCTTTTTCTCGTACTCGTCGTCCTCGTCTTCCTCGATCATGACGTATTCGCCTTCATCGTCGATCCCGACCAGGGTCAGCACTTCGCGCCCGCAAACCTTGAAGCAGCGCCCGCAGCCGATGCATTTTTCCTTGTCGATTTCCTTGACGAACTTCGGCGTCCAGCTTCGACCGTCGGGCAATGTGATGACGACTTCGCTCATGATGCCATTCCCGCAAGCTGCTTCTTCGCTGCATCGAGGCTCTCGTAGGCCGAATGGGTTTTCTGCGCCACTTCCATGATCTTTTCCCATCCGGTGGGGAGATCCTCGGAGAGATCGTGCAGGTCCATTTTCAGCGCGGTCGCCTGCTGGTTCAATTTCTTGATTTTCGCTTTCAATTCATCCACATTTTCCATACTGCATCCTTTTACGAATTCCTCGTTTTCAGATTCCTCGATGATCGACAGCCAATGCTGAGCCTCGTCGGTTTCAACAGAACATTGCATAAGATCGAACATGACAGCCTCCTAGCCGTACCTGGCGACCTCGGGGAACTTCGTGATCATTTCCACGCCCTGTGCCACCAGCTTTTCACCTTCCTCAGCAAGCTTCGCAAAACTGAGGAACCCGAAGCGGTGAACGTCGCGCAACTGCTTGTTCACCGCAATCAGGCGCCCGGCGATCAACACCATGCGCCCGAAACCTTCGTGATGCATTTTCATCATCGGCGAGACCATCACCCCGGTCTGCCGCTCGATCGCCATGCCCACCGCGTTGTAGAAGAGCTCGAGCCGCCACAGCGTCTCCGGATCCGGATCAGCCATGAGGGGCAGGCTCTTCCTTTTTTCCTTGTCGACGACATAGGGCTCGAGCAGCAATTCGTCGCTCTTTTTCTCCCAGGTGCCGTACGAATCCTGAGCCCGCCACTGCTTGACGAGTTCGCGGATGAAAACAGACTCCATCGGATTCACTTCAACCGTCTCAACCATGTTCCACCTCTTCTTCCTCGAAATCGAAACACCTCTCCTTGCCCTTTTGCATCGCCTTCCTGAGCCAGGGAGGAGGAGTTCCCTTCAGCACGTCCCTGAGCCGCTCCACGAGCCCCGGGATTTCCTCGGGCGCGTGCACCTTGATCGGGTGGATCCCGCAGGCGACCACCCGGGCCGCGGCCGATCCGCCGATGGCAGCGACATACAGGATGGCGCAGTCCCGGATCGCCTCGATCTTGGGCGCGAGCTTGTCCTCGTTGCCGTCTTCCTGGAGGTCGCCCTCGAACTGGATGGCTTCCAGAAAACGTCCCTCCTCGGGAGAGACTTCGTAAATGGCGATGTTTTTTGCCCACCCGAAGTGGGCGTCCACCCGTTTCAGGTCCTGGGTCGCAAATGCTACTTTCATGAATCCTCCGCTCTGGTTATCCAATCTAACGACACGCAGCCTGCGCACGGTCGTCCTTTCCTGCTGCGGCCCACGTATCCGGCCCCGCTTCGTGCCCGTTTCCGATGAACAGGTTGCCGATATCGAAAATCAGCTCCTTCGTTCCCCTGTATCCGATGGAAAGCCTGTGCGCCGCCCCCAGCCTGTCGAAGATCGGCATGCCCATCCTGAGAAAGGGGATGCCAAGGCGCTCGGCCATCTGCCTGCCGTGCGAATGGGTGATGAGGAGATCGCAGCCTTCGGCGCGCTTCTCGAGATCTTCCAGGTCGCCGATCAGCACTTCTTCCGTGGAAATTTTCTCCAGCATGGGTGACCCGGTCGTGGTGACCGCAGCCGCAATCTCGCAGCCCATTCCGGAAAGAAACGAGGAGAGGCTCCAGAGAAGATCCGGCTCTGCGCCGATCGCGATTTTCTTTCCGCCGAAATAGAAATGGCCGTCGAGCATCGCATCCAGCAACTGGCTCCTCTGCCGCCTGTATTTGTTCGGCACCGGCCTGCCGCTCACTTCCGCAAGACACGCCAGGAATTCGTCGCATTGCGTGAGCCCGGTGAGGCTGTCGAAAACGACATAGGGAACATCCGCCTTCATCCCGAGCTCGACCGCAGCGGGAAGCATGTGGTCGCCGATCACCAGGGTCACGACCGAGGAACCCATGCTCCGAACGTCCTCCACCGTCGTCCCGCCTATCGTGGTGGGAGAGAAATCCTCCGGGATGTGGCCGTCGAGCGAACCCGAAATGTCGGGAAGAACGACGGGATCGAGCCCGAACGCCTCGGTCATTTCGCGAATTTCGTCGATGTCGGACGCGGTGAGGTGGCATCCTGCGAGGATGTTCACCTGGTTCTGCCTTTTCCTTCCGGGCTCGACGAGTTCGGAGACGATCTTCGTCACCGCGTTCGCCCATCCGTCCTGGAATGCGTCCTTGTAGTCGGGGGTGGAAACGTAGACGATGGGAAGCGGATCGAGTTCGGGGTGCTTTTTGCAGATCAATTTCAGGAACCCTTCCACGTCGTCGCCCTTGGTCTCGGTGAGGCCCGTCGAGCAGATTCCGATGATTTCCGGGTTTGCTCGTTTGACGATATTGAGGATCGCCTGCTCGATGTTATCCATCCCGCCCATGATGGTGGTCACTTCGTTCATCGCGGTGGTCTGGAGCGGGATGGCCTCGCGGAAATGGCGAACGAAAAGCACCAGTCCGAATGCCGTGCAGCCCTGCGAGCCGTGCAGGAGCGGCATGCATCCCTTCATTCCCATGAAGGCGAGCGCCCCGCCGATCGGCTGGCTCATCTTGAGCGGATTGACCGAACAGGCCTTTCTCGAAATTTTCACGGTCGCCATCATGCCTCCCACGGAGCGGGACGTCTGACCTGCTCCCAGATCGGGTTGTAGAGCGCCTTGTCGATTTCATGCACCAGGGCGACCATGCCGGAGTATCCCGCGTAGGCGTGATGCCGCTCCTGATTGATGTCGAGCCAGGGCATTTTGGCCTTCAATGCGACGAACTGGGAGCGGCCTCCGGAGAGCATGATGTCCGCGCGCGCATCTTTCAGCATCCTGTACATTTCTCGCGGAGTCATGTCATCGAACATGTGCGCATCTTCGCCCATGAGCTCCTTGATGCGTTCCTTGTCTTCCTCGGTCGATTTTTTCACGCTGGTGCCGACGATCTCGATTCCGACTTCCTGGAGCGCCGCCACCACCGACCAGGATTTCACGCCCCCCGTGATGAGGAGAACGCGCTTGCCAGACAATCGCCTCCTGTAATATTCGAGCTTTTGCCAGGCGATCGCTTCTTCCCTGGCGATCAGGGCTTCGGTGCGGTCGAGGAGTTCCATATCCGCCCCCCGCTGCACCAGGAGCTTGGCAATCTGC
>JAJZTT010000122.1:3296-8684 GCA_021848705.1 Pseudomonadota bacterium | reverse complement strand
GTGCATGAAAGGCGGCCAGAGCCTCTGCATCGGTCGCTGCGGCATATTCGACCCTTCCGGTGTCCTTCAGCCAGGCATGCTCGGGACCCACGCCGGGATAATCGAGCCCTGCGGAGATTGAATGGGTGTCCGAAATCTGCCCGTTCTCGTCCTGCATGAGGTAGGTCCGGTTGCCGTGCAGCACACCCGGCCTGCCCGCGCAAAGGGGGGCGGCATGCCGTCCGGTCTGAATGCCGTCCCCCGCCGCCTCGACCCCGGTCATTTTCACCGACTCTTCCCCGAGATAGGGATGGAAAAGGCCGATCGCATTCGACCCCCCTCCCACTGCGGCGATCAGCCTGTCCGGCTGCCTCCCGCACAGTTCCAGCATCTGGCTCTTCGCCTCGCGCCCGATCACGCACTGGAAATCTCTTACCATCATCGGGTAGGGATGGGGGCCTGCCGCCGTGCCGATGATGTAGAAAGTGCTCTCGACGTTGGTAACCCAGTCGCGCATCGCCTCGTTCATCGCATCCTTGAGCGTCTTCGACCCGCTCTCCACCGGAACCACGGTCGCGCCAAGCAGCTTCATGCGGTACACATTGGGCGCCTGGCGCTTCACGTCTTCGGCGCCCATGTACACCACGCATTCCATTCCGAAGCGCGCGGCCACCGTGGCAGTCGCCACCCCGTGCTGTCCCGCACCGGTTTCTGCGATCACCCGGTGCTTGCCCATCCTTCTTGCAAGAATGGCCTGTCCGATGGTGTTGTTGATCTTGTGCGCACCGGTATGGTTGAGATCCTCCCGCTTCAGATAGATCTGCGCGCCGCCCAAATGCTCCGACCAGCGCTTGGCATGATAGATCGGGCTCGGCCGTCCCACGTAATGCTTCAGGTCATGCTCGAATTCCTTGCGGAATTCCGGATCATTCCTGCAGCTTTCGTAGGCGATGCGCAGTTCCTCGATCGGCTGGATCAGCGTCTCTCCGACGAATATGCCGCCATAGGGGCCGAAATGCCCGCGACTGTCCGGAAAATCATACATCGACTATTCTCACTCCTCGCATGAAAGCGGCGATTTTCGCCGCATCCTTGATTCCTTTTGCGGATTCGACTCCGCTGCTCACATCGACCGCCCAGGGGTCGACCTTCCTGATCGCTTCGGTCACATTCCCGGCATCGAGACCGCCCGAAAGAATCACCGGAAAAGGCAGATTCGCCGGCACGAGATCCCAGTCGAAGGATTTTCCAGTGCCTCCCTGCACGCCTTCCACCCATGCATCGAGCAGGATTCCCTTCGCATCCGGGTAGCCGGCAGCGTATTGTACCAAATCGAGACCCGGTTTGACTCTCACAGCCTTGATATGGGGAACCCGGAAGCTAGAGCAGAATGCACCATCCTCTTCCCCGTGAAACTGGAGGAGGTCGATGGGCAGTTCTGAGAGCACTTCCTCGACTTCTTCCCTTTCTGGATTGACGAAAAGGGCGACGCTCCCGACGAAGGGGGGAAGCGAGCGAAGGATTTCCCGTGCCCGGCCGATCGAGACATGGCGGGGGCTTTTCCCGTAAAAGACCAGGCCGATCGCATGCGCCCCGAAACGGGCTGCAACCTCGGCATCCTCCACCCTGGTGATCCCGCAAATCTTCACCCTTTTCATCTGCTTCCCAATATTTGGCGTCCCGAACCGGAAGGAATTCCCCACTCCTCGTCATAACCCACTTCGGAGAGATACAGTCCGCACGGGGAAAAGGTGGGGGCAGCGAGCGTCCTGTCCTTCGCATCCAGCAGCCACTTCATCCAGGCCGGATCGCATTTCCCCCGCCCGACATGGAGGAGGCTGCCCACGATGTTGCGCACCATGTGATGCAGGAAGGCGTTGGCGCGGATTTCGAACACCACGTAATCTCCCGATTTTTCGATGCCGATCTGCTGCATTTCCCTGAAGGGGGTATTCGCCTGGCATTCCGATGCACGAAATGCGCTGAAATCATGCTCTCCGAGAAGATGGCCGGCAGCCTCCCGCATCGCTTCCACATCGAGTGGATGATGGCACCAGCCCACCTTGGTGCTCATGAGCGCCGGACGCACCGGATGGTTGAGCAGCAGATAGGTATATCTTCTCCAGTTCGCGGAATACCTGGCGTGAAAGCGCCCATCCACTTCCCGCGCCCAGGTCACCCCGATTCCATCCGGAAGATGGCTGTTCACGCCACGAACCCAGGCCTGCAGGGGCCGGATCGCACCGGTATCGAAATGCGCTATCTGGGCAGTGGCATGCACGCCCCTGTCGGTTCTTCCGGCTGCATGAACCTCCACCTTTTCTCCTGCGATTTTCGAAACCGCAGCTTCCAGCTCGTCCTGGATCGTGGCGCCGAATGGTTGCCTCTGCCAGCCGTGGAAGGAACTGCCGTCGTATTCTATGCCGATTGCGATTCTCACAGCGAGATCAGTGCAAGAAGCGCAATCATGGCAATCCCGTCGGGCGCGCCGAACCGGTAGAGATCGATCTTGAGCGTGGTGGAGGGGTGCTCTTCCAGGACAAAGGCTGATTCCATTCTCTCGAGAAGGCTGCCTTTCCCATTTTCCTCCGCATAACGCAGGGTGAGCAACAGTCTGACTGCGATTCGCTCGACCTTGACACCGAGCCCCCCGAGCGGAGAAAGCAGGCTATAGATTCCGCTCAGCATCATTTCCTTCGGCGTGCATCCCTGCAACACAGCCAGACAGGCGATCGCGAAGAGGATCCTTCCGGCCTGCAAGGCTGCCGAATCGATTCCCTGCCAGGTCGGGCTTGCCATCCCGAGAAGGGGAAAAACCGGATCCCCGGGTGTGGAAAAAGCGTAGATGGCGAACAGGGTTGCCAGAATCCAGCGCATCCTGGACAGTTGCCGCACGAAAATCTCGCGCCCAGACAGGGAAAGAAAAAACGCAGCGAGGAGCGCCGGCAACAGGAGGTCACGTGGCGTCGCGGTAAAGGCACGAATCACCAGGATCACCCAGACCGCAATCCTGGTCGCGGGATGAATTGCGAACCCCTGATACATTTCAGCTTCTGGTCAGGTTGCCGAGCATTGATCTCGCCATCGCCTTCTGATCCGCATCGCCCTCGTTCAGCACTTCCTCGAGAATTTCGTGCGCGCCCTCGTGATCGCCCATTTCCTGATAGACCTTGGCAAGATCTAGCTTGGTCGCCACTTCGTACCAGAGCGGATCCTTCTGCTGACGTGAATCGGTTTTTGGCTCCTCGCCGAGATTGAGATCCACATCCGGCATTTCCAGCGATGGCGCTTCGATCGGCGCCGCAGCCCCGACCTCCGGCTCGGCCCCGATTTCAGTCTCTTCCCTGAACTCCGGCATCGGCTCGAACCTTGATTCGGGTTTCGCTACTTCCGCGCCCTCATCGATCAGGGAGAAGAAATCGAAACCTTCCTCTTCGATCGGCTCGGCCGGTGGTGCCATCTCGGTCGCTGCTGGCGGCTCGGGCAGCTCCACTGCCGGCTCGGGCGCCTGCCCTGGTTCGAAATGGACCATCTCGTAATCGGCCACCTCCTCGTTGGCTGCAGGCGGCGCCTCTTCCAGCATGGCGGAAAAGTCATATTCCGCTTCGCTGGTTTCAGGAACCGATTCGAGCATCGAGGAAAAATCATAATCGACCGGTTCTTCCGGTGCGGGCGGAGCGGCCGCCTCTTCTTCCGGAATCGTCTCCAGCATGGAGGAGAAATCATAATCGACCGATGCTTGCGAAGCGGGTTCTTCCAGTTTCGGCGCCGCCTCTTCCATCGCAGCAAAGGTCTCCACGGGCTCGGAAACCTGAGCGGGCTCCGGCTCTTCTCCGAACATGGAGGAGAAATCATAATCGACCGATGCTTGCGGAGCGGATTCTTCGATTTTCGGCGCCGCCTCTTCCATCGCAGCAATGGCCTCCACGGGCTCGGAAACCTGAGCGGGCTCCGGCTCTTCTCCGAACATGGAGGAGAAGTCGTAATCGATTTCCTGCACCGCTTCTTCCGAAGGAGGGGCGGAAAGCTCTGCTTCGACCTTCGACCCGGCGGGCTCCCCTGCTTGGATCTCGTGTCCTTCCTCATGCGCTGCGGCCTCCTCGCCGAACATCGAGGAAAAATCATAATCGACCTCGTGCTTCGCCTCTTCCGCAGGAGCTGCAAACAGATCCGCTTCCTGCTGCAAGATTTTTTCTTCCTCGCCCATCAGGGAGGAGAAATCGAAGTCGACGCTGGAGGATTCCTGCCCGGATTTGGTTTCCTCGCCGAAGAACTGGGACATATCGAAATCGAGCGCGGTATCCGGTGTCGCCGCCTCAGGCGCCTGCGCAGCAGCGCCTGCGGAACTGCCGAAATCGAGATCGAAGTCCAGACTTCCCTTGTGCGGCTCGGAAAGATCGATCTCCGCAGGACGCTGCTCGGGCGCTTCCTTCACCGCTCCTGCATAAAGCGGATTTTTCGGATCGGCGGTGAACCCGATTTCCATCGCGCGCTCCCAAACGTCTTCCGGCGGAGCAGCCGCCTTCAGGCGTTGAGCCACCTCCTGCAAGGGTCCCTTCTCGTTGGTGACCGCATGCACCTTCATGAGCAGCAGATAGGCTTCGAAGCTGGAAGGGGAGGCTTTCAGTATTTCATCCAGGATTTCCTTCGCCTGCACATAACGCCGGTAAGTGAAATAGAGTCGCGCTTCCTCGATGGAATCGGATTCTCCCATCTCGGTGGTTTCGAGACCTGCAGCTTTCAGCCTCGGACGATCCGGAACTTCAGGGGTCGTCTTCTCCGGCCTGATCGAAGGCTCCTCCCGTCCCATTTCCTCGAA
Source organism: Pseudomonadota bacterium (assembly GCA_021848705.1). Taxonomy (GTDB): domain Bacteria; phylum Pseudomonadota; class Gammaproteobacteria; order Burkholderiales; family JABEVD01; genus JABEVD01. The sequence continues at coordinate 3,886 of JAJZTT010000122.1, read as the reverse complement.
GGGAATTTCAGCGGCCTTTTTCCTGCCGCGAACCATCCACAGCGCCAGTCCGCCGAGACCGATCACCGCCCCGCCAAGCGCGCCCATCATCACCGGATTGTGCAGCATTTCATGGAGGAAGGATTCCTGGCTGGAAGGCTTGGGCGCAGCCAGCGGCTTGGCAAGCTTGACCGGCGCCTTCTTCGCGATCTCCTTCTTTTTCATCTCGAGCAGCTTGTTCATGTCCTGAATGTTCTTTTCGAGCTTCAGGATGCGTTCGCTCTCGTTCTTCAGCGCCTTGACCTTGGCCGCCTCGTCTTCCATTTTGGTCGTCGCAGCACCGGCAGCCCCCTTGGAAAGCTTCAGCACTTCCTTGGGCTGGACCGCAAGTTCGGGCGCGCGGCTTTCGGCGGCTGCGGTGATCTTGCCCGAAGCGCTGCGGCTCAACTTTCCTCCTCTGGAAACCGCTGCAGTCGCAAGTTTCTGGCGATATGCATTCCAGTCCACATATTGCACCCGGACCATCTTTTGCGCATCATGCGGATCGATCTGCGCAAGATCCGCTGCGGAAGGCACGCGCAGGATCTGCCCGGATTCGAGGCGATTCATGT
>JAJZTT010000122.1:0-3286 GCA_021848705.1 Pseudomonadota bacterium | reverse complement strand
GGCTTCACCTCCTTCGCGATTCTGCTCAGCGTGTCGCCCCGTTTCACCCTGACGGCATTGGCGGGCCGAGATGGCTCGGTGGGAGCAGGAAGGGGAACCGGTTTCGTCAGGGCGCTTTCAGGCTGTGACTTCGGCGGGGATACCGAAGCGGACATCTTCGGATATTCCACAGGATCGAACAACATGGTGTATTCGCGCCGCAACTGGCCGGTAGACCAGGAAAGCTCTATGATGACATCGAGGAACGGGTCATTGACGATCTCGGAGGATTCCATACGGATGTAGGGACTCCCGTCCGGATGTCTCGCGACGCTCACCTTGACCTTGGAAAGCAGCGGATTGTATTGCACGCCGACTGTTTGGAAAACGGCGGAGGGCGCGATGTGCACGTCCAGGGAAGCTTTTTCGTCTTCCCTCAGGGAAACCAGATCGATTTCCGCCCGGAGCGGCTGCCCGAGAGCGGAAATCACCTTCAATTCTCCAAGCCCGGCAGCTTCCGTCAAACCGGAAGACAACAAGAGCCCGACCAGCAGCAAGACTTTAAGCAGCGTTCTTATCATGAACAGGGCCTTCGCCTGGGAAAATTGATATCGGCCTAATGTGACTCGCAGCACCCTATTATCTCTTAACCCAGATATTTTTCAATCAAAATCTCGGCAATCTGGATGCTGTTCAGGGCTGCGCCCTTTCTCACATTGTCACTGACCACCCACAAATCCAACCCCATCGGATGGGAAATATCCTCCCTGATCCTGCCGACAAAGACCGGATCGCGACCCGCCGCCTCGGTTGCAGGGGTGGGATATCCACCCGGGGCGCGCTCGTCGAGCACCACCACTCCGGGCGCATTTTTCAGAAGCTGCATGGCTTCCTCCGCGCTCAGCTTCTTTCTGGTTTCGATATGAACGGCTTCGGAATGCCCGTAGAACACCGGCACACGGACCGCAGTCGGGTTCACCATAATCGAATCGTCTTCCATGATCTTCCTGGTTTCCCATACCATCTTCATTTCTTCCTTGGTATAGCCGTTTTCCATGAAAACATCGATGTGCGGAAGGACATTGAAGGCGATGCGCTTGGGATAGACCTCGCAGCTCGCTTCGCGCAGGTTCATGAGGTCCGCGCTCTGGCGCGCGAGTTCGTCGATCGCCTCCTTGCCCGTTCCGGAAACCGCCTGGTAGGTCGCGACATTGATCCTGGAAATTCCGACCGCATCGTGGATCGGCTTCAATGCCACCAGCATCTGGATCGTCGAGCAGTTGGGGTTGGCGATGATTCCCCTGGTCTTGTAATTCGCGATTGCATGGGGATTGACTTCGGGCACCACGAGCGGGATGTCTTCGTCATAGCGGAAGTGTGCAGTGTTGTCGATGACCACGCATCCCGCTGCGGCAGCCTTCGGTGCATATTCCGCGGAAACGCTTCCTCCTGCGGAAAACAGCCCGATCTGCGCCCTCGAAAAATCGAAATCGGCCACGTCGAGGACCGTCACTTCCCTGCCGTTGAATCTCACCTTGCTTCCGGCGGAGCGGGAGGAGGCGAGCGGAAAGATCTCCCCGACCGGGAACTTCCTTTCCTCCAGGATGGACAGCATCGTTTCCCCGACTGCGCCGGTCGCGCCCAGTACCGCTACATCGTATTTCTTGCTCATCAGTTCAGTCCTTCTTAAAGTCTGGCGGCAACAGCGTCGCCCATTTCCTTCGTGCCGACCTTCCTGGTCCCTTCCTGGAAAATGTCGGACGTGCGATAGCCATCTGCAAGGGTCTTTCGCACCGCATTCTCGATCCTTTGCGCACCATCCTCGTCGTCGAAAGAGTAGCGCAGCATCATCGCAACGGAAAGGATGGTCGCAAGCGTATTAGCTAGATTCTGCCCTGCGATGTCCGGGGCCGAGCCGTGGATCGGTTCGTAAAGCCCCTTGGAATTGGCATCCAGGGATGCGGAAGGAAGCATGCCGATGGATCCGGTGAGCATGGAAGCCTCGTCGGAAAGGATGTCCCCGAACATGTTGCCGGTCAGCATCACGTCGAACTGGCGCGGATTCCGCACGAGCTGCATCGCCGCATTGTCCACGTACATGTGGGAAAGTTCCACTTCCGGGTATTCCTTCCCGATCTCTGTCACCACATCCCGCCAAAGCACGCTGGTTTCCAGCACGTTCGCCTTGTCCACCGAACACAGGCGCCTGTCGCGCTTCATTGCGGCGCGGAATCCGACATGCGCGATCCTGGCGATCTCGGATTCGGAATACAGCATGGTGTCGTACCCCTCGCGCTCGCCGTCCGCGGTGCGGCGCAAGCCCCTGGGCTGACCGAAATAGATGTCCCCGGTGAGTTCCCTGAGGATCAGGATGTCGAGGCCTGCAACCACATCGGGGCGCAACGTGGATGCGCTGACGAGTTCCGGATAGACCGAGGCGGGACGCAGGTTGGCGAAAAGTCCCAGATCCTTGCGGATCCTGAGCAGGCCCTGCTCGGGACGCATCGGTCTGGGCAGCGTGTCATAACGATATCCCCCGACTGCGCCGAGCAATACCGCATCGGCTTCATTGGCGAGCTTCGAGGTGGCGGCGGGATAAGGGTCTCCTGCAGCATCGTATCCGGCCCCGCCGATCTCCCCGTATTCCAGATCGATGTTCCTTCCCTCTTTCGAGAGCACTTCCAGTACCTTGACCGCCTGAGCCACGATCTCCGGCCCGATTCCGTCTCCGGGCAAAACCGCTATTTTCATTTTCTGTTCCCGATAAAAAGCCAGGGCTGCTCCACCTTTCTCTTCTCCTCGAAGGCGCGGATCTCCTCCGCATGGATCAGCGTCAGCCCGATGTCGTCCAACCCCTCGATGAGGCAATGCTTCCTGAAAGGATCCACCTCGAAGGAAAATTCCTCGCCCTGCGGCGTGCGAATGGTCTGCGAAGGAAGGTCCACCGTGAGGCGGTATCCCTCGTTCGCTTCCGTCCCGGCAAACAGCCTGTCCACGATGCCCGCATCGAGCACGATGGGCAGCAGGCCGTTCTTGAAGCAATTGTTGAAAAAAATATCCGCAAAGGAAGGCGCGATGATCACCCGGAATCCATAATCCTCTAGCGCCCATGGCGCATGCTCGCGGGAAGAGCCACAGCCGAAATTCTCTCTTGCGAGCAGGATCTGCGCGCCATGGTATATGGGCCGGTTGAGCACGAAATCGGGGTTCACCGGGCGCAGGCTGTTGTCCATGCCCGGCTCGCCGTGGTCGAGATAGCGCCATTCGTCGAAAAGATTGGGGCCGAAACCGCTTCTCCTGATCGATT
>JAJZTT010000121.1 GCA_021848705.1 Pseudomonadota bacterium | reverse complement strand
GAAGAACCTCAAGGTCATGGATTCCACGGCGCTGGCTTTGTGCCGAGACCAGAACATGAACCTCAACGTGTTCAGTATCTTCAAGCCGTCCGCATTGAAACGCGTCGTGCTCGGGGAGGACGAGGGAACTCTGGTATACTGCTGATTTTTGCATTTGCGAAAGAACGACTATGTTGGGTGAAATCAAGAAATCTGCCGAGCAGCGGATGGCGAAGGCCATCGAATCCCTGAAGGTTGACTTTTCCAAGGTCAGGACCGGTCGGGCGCATACCGGGATACTCGATCACGTGACGGTCGATTATTACGGAAATCCGACACCGATCAGTCAGGTGGCCAACGTGAACCTGCTCGATTCGCGCACCATCAGCGTCACTCCCTGGGAGAAGAAGATGCTGAATGCCATCGAGAAGGCGATCCGCGAATCCGACCTCGGGCTCAACCCTTCCACCGTGGGGGATCTGGTAAGGGTCCCGATGCCCATGCTCACCGAAGAGCGGCGGCGCGACCTGATCAAGGTGGTGAAATCCGAAGCGGAAAACGCCAGGGTCTCGATCCGCAACATTCGCCGCGATGCCAATTCCTCCCTGAAGGATCTGGTGAAGGAAAAGGAAATCTCGGAAGACGAGGAACGCCGCGCCCAGGAAGAGGTGCAGAAACTCACGGATCGCTTTATTGCCGAAGTGGAAAAGGCTTTGCAGGCCAAAGAAGCCGACCTGCTGGCGGTCTGATGTCGCGGTTCGAGAGTTCAACCAGCGAAATCCCGGGAACCCGGGAGATCCCTTCGCACATCGCGATCATCATGGACGGGAACGGCCGCTGGGCGAAGCAGCGTTTTCTGCCCAGGATCGCCGGGCATCAGCGCGGCGTCAAAAGCCTTCGAAACATCACCCGCCACTGCGTCGAACTGGGTGTGGAATACCTCACCCTGTTCGCCTTCAGCAGCGAAAACTGGAGACGCCCGAAGGACGAGGTTTCCTTCCTGATGTCGCTTTTCTACAGCGCACTGGAGCGCGAGATCGAGCAACTGGCGAAGGATAACCTGAGATTCAGGGTGATCGGCGATCTTTCCCCCTTCGATTCCCGGCTCGTCAATCTCATCCGCGACTCCGAAAATCGCACCAGAAACAATACCGGGCTTCATTTCACCATCGCCGCAAATTACGGCGGAAGATGGGACATCCTGCAGGCAGCCCGCAGGATGCTTGCAGATCATCCCGGCATCGTGCAAAGCTTCGGGGAAAGCGATCTTGCCCCTTACCTTTCCATGAATTACGCACCGGAGCCCGATCTTTTCATCCGCACCGGGGGAGAGCAGCGGATCAGCAATTTCCTGCTCTGGCAGCTTGCCTACACGGAACTGTATTTCACGGACACCCTGTGGCCGGATTTCAATGCGGATTCCCTCGATCTCGCCATCCGGTCCTACCAGTCGAGAGAGCGCCGTTTCGGCCGAACCAGCGAGCAGCTTGTCGCGAAGACCTGAACATGCTGAAGGCAAGGATACTGACTGCGCTCGTGCTGGCCCTCCTGTTCCTCGGCGCGGTATTTCTTTTTTCCGACCAGTTCTGGACCCTCCTGACGCTGGTCGTCACGATGGTGGCCTGCAGGGAATGGGCACGCCTGTCCGGATTCGGGAAAATCCTGTTCCAGGCCTACCCACCGTTCACGTTCGTCCTTTGCCTGCTTTGCCTGTGGCTGATCCATGTCGACTCCTCGAGGATCCTGTATTTCTATCTCGCCTCAGCCGCATTCTGGTTCTTTCTGGTTCCATCCTGGCTCGGTTATGGCTGGAATCCGAGAAATCCGGCCATCCTGATGCTGACGGGCTGGGTGTTGCTCATCCCAACCTGGCTTTCCCTGATCGATCTCAGGCTGCACGGCCCCTGGCTTCTGATCGGGGTGATGGCGATCGTCTGGATCGCAGATACCGCAGCCTATTTCAGCGGCCGGAAATTCGGCAGACACAAGCTTGCGCCCACCATCAGCCCCGGAAAATCCTGGGAAGGCGTGGCGGGGGCGGCCGTTGCGGTGGCGCTGTATGCCGTCGTCCTGATTTTCACCGACGGAACCGAATCGATTCCCATCGATCCTTTCTGGGTGATCGTCTGTACGCTGGTGCTCATGGCTTTCAGCATCCTGGGAGATCTTTTCGAATCTTCCATCAAACGCTCGGCAGGACTCAAGGACAGCGGGAACATCCTTCCCGGGCATGGCGGCATCCTCGACAGGATAGACAGCCTGACTGCGGCCCTGCCGCTGGCCGCCCTTGGGCTGATGCTCACACAGTACATGTCATGAAGGACAGCATGCAGAACATCACGGTACTCGGCTCCACCGGGAGCATCGGAAAAAGCACGCTCGATGTCGTGGCAAGACATCCGGAACGGTTTTCGGTTTTCGCCCTTTCGGCAAATTCCAGCCACGAAACCCTGTTCGGGCAATGCGTGAAATTCAGACCCAGGCATGCGGTGATGCTCGATCCGGAAGGCGCGAAAATCCTTTCGAAAAAGCTTCAGGATGCGGGCATCGAAACGGAAGTCGATTGCGGCGTCAGGGCGCTGGAAGAAATTGCATCGCATCCCGATGTGCATACCGTGATGGCAGCCATCGTGGGGGCGGCGGGGATGCCTCCTGCGCTCGCAGCAGCGAGGGGGGGAAAGCGCATCCTGCTCGCCAACAAGGAAACGCTGGTCATGACCGGCGAACTGTTCATGACGGCGGTGAGGGAACATGCTGCCACGATCCTTCCGATCGACAGCGAACACAATGCGATTTTCCAGGTGTTGCCGCAGCATTATTCCGGGGATCCGGATTCTTCTGGAGTGAGGAGAATCCTTCTCACCGCATCCGGCGGACCTTTCCGGGCACGTGACAAGGCCACCCTTGCGAACGTCACGCCCGAGGAAGCCTGTAAACATCCCAACTGGTCGATGGGCAGGAAGATTTCCGTCGACTCGGCGACCATGATGAACAAGGGACTGGAAGTGATCGAGGCGCACTGGCTGTTCGGAGCGGAAGCCGACAGGATCAGCGTGGTCGTGCACCCGGAGAGCATCATCCATTCCATGGTGGAATATGTCGACGGTTCGATTCTCGCGCAGCTCGGCAATCCCGACATGAGAACGCCGATCGCCCATGCGCTCGGCTACCCGGAGAGGATCGAGTCAGGGGTCGGGTCGCTCGATCTTTTCAGCGTGGCAAAGCTCCATTTCGAGGAACCGGATTTCGAACGCTTCCCCTGCCTGGGACTTGCCTTTCACGCATTGCGCGCAGGCGGGGCCGCCCCCACCGTGCTCAATGCGGCCAACGAAGTAGCCGTCCAGTGTTTCCTGGAGGGAAGGATGCGCTTCACTGAAATCCCGGTCATGATCGAAGCCGCGCTGGAAAGAATTCAGGCCGGAAGGCTGGATGATTTCGAGGCCGCGCTGGAAATCGACCGGCAGGCGAGGCGTTTCGCGCAGAACTGGCTTTCCGGAAATTCATGAGCATCCTGTTCACACTGGCAGCCTTTGGCGTCGCTCTGGGCATCCTGATCATCGTGCATGAATACGGGCATTATGCAGTGGCGAAGCGCTGCGGTGTCAAGGTGCTGCGTTTTTCGGTGGGTTTCGGCAAGCCACTCTACACCAGAAGAATCGGGCCGGACCGGACGGAGTGGTCGATTTCAGCCATTCCCCTGGGCGGCTATGTCAAGATGCTCGACGAACGGGAAGGGGAGGTCGATCCGGGTGAGGCGCATCGGGCCTTCAACCGTCAGTCCGTCTACAAGCGTTGCGCGATCGTGCTTGCCGGCCCGCTTTCCAATCTGCTTCTCGCCGTGTTGCTCTACTGGATTCTTTTTCTGCACGGCATCCCGGGAATGAAGCCGATTCTGGGGCCGGTAAAACCCGATACCCCGGTGGCGGAAGCGGGATTTCGCGAAGGAGAGGAAATCTATTCCATGGGGCAAAGGAAGATCCGAACCTGGGACGATGTCAGGTGGGTGATCATCAAGCATGCCGTCGACGGGGGGAGAATCGAGGTTTCGAGCCGGAATCGTGAAGGGCGGTTGGTTCTTCACGAACTTTCCCTGGGCAAGGTCGATCTGGACAGCGCGGACATCCTGTCCGACATCGGCTTCGACCGGGAACCCCTCGTTCTTCCCCCGGTCATCGGAGAAGTCGTCCCGGATGGCCCGGCCGCCCGCGCCGGACTCCTTCCGGGAGACCGTTTCGAATCCCTGGACGGCCAGGCCGTGAAGAACTGGTCCGAAGTTGCCGCCTTCATCCGGACGCATGGAGGAATTGCGGTGAAAGCCGGAATCGAGCGCAAGGGAAACAGGCTCGAAGTTCAGGTCGTTCCCGAAATCATTCGGCAAAACGGCGAAAAGTCGGGCAGGCTGGGCATCGCTGCCCATGTCGATCAGGCATCGATGGACAGGCTTTTCATCACGGTGCACTATGGTCCGTTCGAAGCATTTTCCAAAGCCGTGGACAAGACACGGGAGACATCCTTCTTCACCCTGAAAATGCTTTTCGAGATGGTCGCAGGGCGGGTTTCCGTGAAGAACATTGGTGGTCCGATCACCATCGCGGATTATGCAGGACAATCGGCCAGGATCGGCCCGACGGCCTATCTCGGCTTCCTCGCCCTCATCAGCATCAGCCTGGGCGTGCTCAATTTGTTGCCCGTTCCGGTGTTGGACGGGGGCCATTTGATGTATTATATGGCCGAAATTGTCAGAGGCAGACCCCTCCCGGAGCGGGTCATGGAAATCGGTCAGCAACTGGGGATGTTCCTGCTTTTTTCCCTCATGGCTCTGGCGATATACAATGATTTACACCGTTTGGTTACCGGCTAACAGTAATGAAAATAAAACATTTTGTCGCAATCCTGTCCAGTCTTTATGCAACTTCGGCGCTGGCCATCGAGCCTTTCGTCGTCAAGAACATCAAGGTCGAAGGAATACAGCGCACGGAAGCCGGGACGGTATTCAGCTATCTCCCCGTCAAGGTCGGGGATACCATGGACGATCAGAAATCGGTCGCGGCCATCAAGGCGCTCTATGATACGGGCTTTTTCAAGGATGTTCGCATCGAGGCAAAGGATGGTCTGCTCATCGTCTCGGTGCAGGAACGGCCCGCAATCGCAGACATCACCATTTCCGGCGCAAAGGAAATCAAGAAGGACCAGCTTCGTTCGGGCCTCAAGCAGATCGGGCTCGCCCAGTCGCGCATTCTCGACCGGGCCTTGCTCGACAAGGCGGTTCAGGAGCTGAAGCGGCAATATGTCGGACGAGGCTATTATGGCGTCAAGATCGAGACCACGGTCACTCCGCTGGAAAGAAACCGGGTCGACGTCAGCTTCAACATCACGGAAGGCCAGGTGGCCAAGATCCGCCAGATCGAAATCATCGGCAACCACGATTTCAAGACCAAGGACCTGCTCGATCTCTTCAAACTGAGCACCCCGAACTGGCTTTCCTGGATCACCGACGACGACCAGTATTCCAGGAACAAGCTGGCAGCAGACGAAGAGTCGCTGCGTTCCTTCTACCAGAACCGCGGTTATCTGGAATTTGCCGTCAACTCCATCCAGGTTTCCATCACGCCGGACAAGAAGGACATCTACATCACCCTCAACATCACGGAAGGCTCCAAGTACACGGTGAGCGCCATCAAATTCGCCGGTGACCAGTTGATCCCGAAAGCCGAACTCGAGCACCTCGTCGATGTGAAGCCGGGTGACATCTTCAATCGCGAGAAGATCACCAACGCCATCCGTGACATCAGCGACCGTCTCGGCGACGAGGGATATGCCTTCGCCAATGTCAATGCCATTCCGGATGTAGACAAGAAGAATCACACCGCATCCTTCACCTTCACGATCGATCCGGGCAACCGGGTTTATGTCAGGAGAATCAACCTCACCGGGAACACCAGAACCAAGGACGAAGTCATCCGCCGCGAATTCAGGCAGATGGAAGGCGGATGGTACATGGGGCAGAAGATCAAGGATTCGAAGAAGCGCGTCGACAGGCTCGGCTATTTCACCGATGCGACCATCGAGACGCCTGCAGTGGTCGGCACCAACGACCAGGTCGATGTCAACATGAACGTGACCGAAAGGCCGACCGGAAACATCTCGGTGGGCGCCGGCTATGCGAGTTCCGAGGGACTTATCCTGAGCGGATCCATTGCCGAGAACAACATCTTCGGCACCGGAAACCAGGCCGCCCTGCAGGTCAACACCAGCATATTGAACAAGGTGTACTCGTTATCCTACACCAACCCGTATTTCACCGATGCCGGATCCAGCCTGGGCTACGATGTCTACAAGCGCGTCCTCAATCCCTCCGCGCTGATGCTCGGACAGTACAGCACCTCGACCACCGGCGCAGGAGTCCGTTACGGAGTTCCCGTGAACGATGACGACATGATCCATTTCGGACTGGCCTACGAGTTGACCAGCATCAGTCTCAACAATTATGCCTCGATCTATTATCCGGGATTGGTGCTGTACACCTCGCCGCTCTATTCGCAGTTCGTCCAGCAGTTCGGCACGAACAACTCCACGGTCAAGGGCACGGTCGGCTGGTCGCGGGATACCAGGAACAATGCATTTTTCCCGACGGAAGGCACCATGATGAGCGCCTATACCGAACTCGGCCTTCCGGGCGGTTCCTTGCGCTACTACAAGCTCACCGCTCAGGACATGTATTTCCATACCCTGTACAAGGATTTCACGCTGATGCTGAACGGGCAGCTCGGCTATGGCGGGGGATATGGCGGAAAACCGCTTCCCTTCTTCAATAATTTTTATGCAGGTGGAACGGGATCGGTGCGCGGCTACGACATCAGTTCGATCGGTCCGCGCGACATCTATTACGAGCCGATCGGCGGCAACAAGGAAGTGATCGGCAGCGCCGAAATCTATTTCCCGATGCCGGGCATCAAGGACAAGAACTCGGTGCGTCTGTCCACTTTCGTGGACGGAGGCATGGTGTACGGACCCAGCCAGGTCCCCATACAGGGTGGCGGTCTCCGCTATTCCGCCGGCGTTGCGCTCACCTGGATTTCCCCCGTTGGGCCCCTGAAATTCAGCATCGCGCAACCGATCAATCCCCAGCCTTATGACAACATTCAACGCTTCCAGTTCATGCTGGGCAATATATTCTAATTTCGGATCAGGAGATTGCATTGAAAAGGATATATGCTGGTTTGATCGCTCTGGTCCTCGCAGTTTCTGCATCCGCAGCCTGTGCGGATGAAATCAGGATCGGGATCGTGAATACCGAAAGGGTGCTTCGCGAATCCGCTCCTGCAGTTGCGGCACAGAAAAGGATCGAGAAGGAATTCGCAGCCAGGGATCAGAACCTGCAGAAGATGGCCAAGCAGGCGAAGGATCTCCAGGCGGAGCTCGACAAGGAAGGGATGACCATGTCCGATGCGGACAGGGCTGCGAAGGAGCGCGATCTCGCCAATCTCTCCCGGGATTTCCAGCGCATGCAGCGCGAGTTCAGGGAGGATCTCAACCTCAGGAAAAACGAGGAACTCGCTGTGGTGATCGAGAAGGCGAACAAGGCGATCACCAATATCGCCCAGTCGGAGAAATACGATCTCATCCTTCAGGATGCAGTCTATCGAAGCCCGAAGATCGACATCACCGACAAGGTGATCAAGGCGCTGGCGAACGAGAAATAGCCGATGAGTTTTCTTCTGTCGGAGATCGCATCCCGGCTGGGCGGTGAGATCGTCGGCGATGGCGACATCCGGATCGATCAGGTCGCCACGCTTTCCAGCGCGGGACCGAACCATGTCGCCTTCCTCGCCAGCGGAAAATACCGCCGTCAGCTCGATGAAACGAGGGCCGGGGCAGTAATTCTCGGCAGGCGGGACAGGGAATCCACGCAAAAGCCCAGGATCGTGAGCGACAATCCCTATGTCTATTTCGCGCGGGTTTCTCAGCTCCTGAATCCTCCGCCCGCAGCCCGGCCGGGAGTTCACCCCAGTGCGGTGATCGGAGAAGGTGCGAAGATCCACCCGACCGCATCGATCGGCCCTTTCTGCACCATCGGCGCCCATGCGGTGATCGGGGCAGGATGCGCCATCCAGTCTTCCTGCAATATCGGGGAAAGGGTGGTGCTGGGGAGCAGGGCGAGAATCTATCCCGGGGTCACCATTTATGCGGACTGCATCGTGGGTGACGACTGCATCTTCCATTCCGGGGTGGTGATCGGCTCCGACGGATTCGGCATCGCCATGGACCAGGGGCAATGGGTCAAGATCCCGCAGATCGGCAGGGTGGTGATCGGGAACGATGTCGAAATCGGGGCGAACACGACGGTCGACCGCGGCGCGCTGGACGACACGGTGATCATGGACGGCGCGAAAATCGACAATCAGGTTCAGATCGCGCACAACGTCGTGATCGGCAAGCACACTGCGATTGCAGGCTGCACGGGCATCGCGGGCAGCGCGAAAATCGGCAACTACTGCAAGATCGGCGGCAGCGGCATGATTCTGGGACATCTCAGCATTGCCGACCATGTGGACATATCGGCTGGCACCATGATCACCAAATCGATCGAGGAATCAGGTGCCTATACATCGATCTATCCGTTTGCGCCGCATCGCGAATGGCTGAAAAACAGCGTGCATCTCAGGCACTTGAACGGACTGGCCGGCAGGGTCGGCCAGCTTGAAAAGCATTTAGAAGATCTTGAAAGGGAAAAATCCTGATGGACATCCACGAAATACTGAAATACCTTCCTCACCGTTATCC
>JAJZTT010000120.1 GCA_021848705.1 Pseudomonadota bacterium | reverse complement strand
TCCGATCTCGTGGAACCGGAAGGGACATTGCCACCATCGCGGGCGCTGCAGGCGGAGCCTATGCCGGAAACAGGATCGAGCAGAACATGAAGTCCGCGAAATACTGGGCCGTCACCGTGCGTTTCGATAACGGCGATACCCGGACCTTCGATTTCGATCACGATCCAGGGTTCTTCCGCGGAGATCACGTGCGCAAATCCGGAAACAGCATCATCCATCGTTAAGCGGGACCTGGAGGGGATTCCCGGGAGATCCCGTTCGCACCATGAAACCAGGATGTTCTCGATGCCGGACGACGGCGGCGTTCCTTGCCTTCGCGCTTTTTTCCGGCACAGCCTGTTCCGAAGAAGAGACGGTTGCCGAAATGGCGGAAGCATCCCAGCCCCACTGGGCTTCCATGCTGGGCGTCCCTTCCACCGGACTCACCCAGGGTTTCCGCTACCATTTCAGCACGCAGCGGCTGGTCAATGGAACCTTCGTGCGCAATTTCGGCAGCAACAAGGGACTGGAACTCATCGTAGGCGAAAATACCCAGATTCAGATCGGCGTGCCCGCCTATGTGGAGCGGGAGAGGCCCGGATCCATTTCCAGCGGCTGGAGCGATGAATCCATGCTCGCGAAATTCAGGATCGCTTCCGCCGGTGAGGAAACTGGAAATTACGTCGCGAATTTCTCCCTCGGAATGAGCCTTCCCACCGGCAGCCCGGGGTTCTCCACGAAAAACACGGTGCTCACTCCGACCCTTGCGGCGGGAAAGGGATGGGGAACCCATGAGTCCGGGTTCGACATCCAGAGCCTGGTATCGGTCGGTGTCGCAGACCGCAACAATGCGGTCACCGGCCTTCCCCTGGTATGGAACACCGGGTTGCAGGCCCATGTTTCAAAACATTTCTGGCCGGAGATCGAGGCGGCCTACACCCACTGGAACCGGGGATTGTATTCCGGCAGGAGCCAGATCGTCATGACGTACGGCGTTTCCTACGAGAAACGGATCGCAGAGGGCAAGAGCTTCACCATCGGGGCGGGATATCAGGAGCCCGGAGGGACCGCCTTTTCCACTTTCTCGAGGGGATGGGTTTCCATGGCGAAGTTCTCTTTCTGATGTGCTACCATCCCCTTTTGATGAAAGAGGGCGCAGATGGACAGGAATGTCGTCAATCTCATTGCGAAGATCAGGGCGCTCGAATCTGAACTCGAGGAGGAACTCGCCAGACGCCGCAAGGAACTGAAGTTCTCCATCGAGAACCGCAAGGTCCACTTCGAGGAAGAAATCGTAGCCGAGCACAGGCGCCTGAAGACCTCCCTCCTCACCTACCTTGCCAGGTCCGAACTGAAACATCTTCTGGTCGCCCCCATCGTCTATTCCCTGATTTTCCCCTTCCTGCTCCTCGATCTTTTCGTCACCCTCTATCAGGCGGCCTGTTTTCCGGTTTTCGGCATTCCGAAGGTGAAAAGAACAGAATATTTCGTCTACGACCGGCACAACCTCGCCTATCTCAATGCAATCGAAAAGCTCAACTGCCTGTATTGTTCCTACGGAAACGGCCTTCTCGCCTACGTGCATGAAATCGCGGGAAGGACCGAGCAATACTGGTGTCCGATCAAGCATGCGAGGCGAATCCAGGGGAGCCATTCGCATTACCCGAAATTCACCGATTTCGGGGATGCTGAAAAGTACCTGGAATCCCTGGAAAAATTGAGGCGCGATTTCGAGGAATGACCTGGGACATCTTCTGCAACGTCATCGACAATTTCGGCGACATCGGGGTTTCCTGGAGGCTTTCCCGCCAGCTTTCCGAGGAATTCGGCATCGATGTCCGCCTCTGGGTGGACGACCTGGATAGCTTTCTGCGCATCCATCCGCAAGGGATGCGGGCTGCAGTGCAGCATTGTCGCGGTGTGGAAGTGCGGGCATGGGGGGATCCTTTCCCAGAAGTCATGCCGGGGGAAGTGGTGATCGAGGCATTCGGATGTCTGATTCCCGAATCCTTCGTTGCCAAAATGGCGCAAAGCAAACCGCTCTGGATCAATCTCGAATACCTTTCCGCCGAAGAGTGGGTGCGATCGGCCCACCTCATGCAATCTCCCCATCCGAGATTGCCGATCGTGAAGCATTTTTTTTTCCCGGGGTTCTTTCCGGAAACCGGAGGGCTTCTCATCGAGAATGATCTTTTGGAAAGACGCGATGCATTCATTGCGGATGGATCGGCGGAATTCAGGGAAAGGATGGGAGAGGGGCTCGAAGGCCGCCTTTGCGTCTCTCTGTTCGGTTACGAGAATGATGCGCTCCAGAGCTTGCTACGAACCTGGTCGGAAGGCGAAGAGAAAATACTTTGCCTGATCCCGGAAGGGAAAATCGCGGACCAGGCGAAATCCTTCCTGGGAGGGGGAAAGGGCAACCTCGAAGTCAGGATCATTCCCTTCGTGCCCCAGGAGCGATACGATCATCTTCTCTGGGCCTGCGACCTCAATTTCGTTCGCGGCGAGGATTCCTTCGTCCGCGCGCAGTGGGCCGGAAAGCCCTTCGTCTGGCAGATCTATCCCCAGGAAGAGAGCGTCCACATGCAAAAACTGGACGCGTTTCTCGACCTGTATTGCGAGGATCTCGCGGAAGGGGATGCGGTGAGGAAATTCTGGCATGCCTGGAACGGGGACGGGGAGATTGGCAGCGTGTGGGGGGAATTCCTGAATTGCCGCGAGTCCCTTGGCTCGCACGGAAAAAGGTGGGCGAGGCGGCTTTCGAGTCATTCCCTCGCCTCCGGGCTCCTGGATTTTTCCCGCCGATTCGGGTAAGATCGAAAAATTTTAATTCTCCCAGCAGGAAAAGCATGAAAACAGCACAGGAAGTCCGCGCAGGCAACGTGATCATGGTGGGCGACCAGCCGCTCGTCGTGCAGAAGGCCGAGTTTTCCAAATCCGGTCGCAATGCTTCGGTGGTCAAGATGAAATTCAAGAACCTCCTCACCGATTCCCCGAGCGAGGCGATCTATCGCGCCGACGACAAATTCGACGTGGTGGTGCTCGATCGCAAGGAATGCACCTATTCCTATTTCGCCGATCCGATGTACGTGTTCATGGACGATGAATACAACCAGCACGAGGTCGAGAAGGACAACATGGGCGATGCGCTCAACTATCTCGAAGAAGGCATGCCCTGCGAAGTGGTTTTCTACAACGACAAGCCCATTTCCATCGAACTGCCCAACAGCGTGGTGCGCGAGATCATCTATACGGAACCTGCGGTCAGGGGCGACACTTCCGGAAAGGTGATGAAGCCCGCCAGGATCAGCACCGGCTGGGAGCTTCCCGTCGCAGCCTTCTGCGAAATCGGCGACAGGATCGAAATCGACACCCGCACCGGAGAATTCAAGAAGCGCGTCACCGGCTGAGACTCAGCCATTCCTGGAAAGACGGGGCTTCTGCCCCGTTTTTTCGATCCACGCAAGGAGCGGTTGCCACTGCTCCAAATCCCGTCGTACCTGTCCTTGCGGCAGATCGAACAGACTTTGCCCCTCGAAGGATGTGTTGACATACGCTTGCGCGTTCCTGAGATGGGTGAGCACGGGCAGATCGAATTCCGCGAGAAACTCCTCGAGACGTGCGGCAGCGCGGGTGCGCGCATCGACCCGCATGCCGATCAGGGCGATCTCCGCATGATGTTTCCTCACTGCCTTTTCTTCCAGAATCTGCTGCATGAAGGTTTTCGTCGCTTCCATGTCGAAAAGCGAGGGCTGGACCGGCACCACGACCATCCTGGCGAGCTTCACCAGTCTGGAGAGATTTTTGCCATGCAATCCGGCAGGCGAATCCAGCACCAGCCAGTCCGTCTCGCTCATTTTCGCACCCGGCTGGAAGCTGGAAATCCTGGGAAGCTGCTCCGCGCGCATTTCCAGCCAGCCGATGGAAGATCCCTGCCGATCCAGGTCCCAGAGCGCAACCTTTTCGTTGCGGTTGGCGAGATAAGCGGCGAGATTGGTGGCGAGGGTGGTCTTTCCGCTCCCTCCTTTCGGGTTGGCGACGAGTACGGTCCTCATCACGGATTCAGGACGAGATTGGGGCGGGCAAGTGCCGGGTTCTGCGCGAAGTAATCCTTGATCCCGTCGAAAATGGCTTTCGCGACCCTTTCCTGATAGGCGGCATCGTCCAGCTTCTTTTCCTCGGAGGGGTTGGTGATGAAGGCGGTTTCCACCAGGATCGAGGGGATGTCGGGGGCCTTCAGGACTGCGAATCCGGCCTGCTCCACCGTTTCGCTGTGCAGCGGTCGGAAGGAGCCCAGTTCGTGCAGCACGTCCTTTGCGAGTCTCAGGCTGTCGTTGATCGATGCGGTCTGGGAAAGATCCAGCAGTGTCTTGGCGAGATAGGGATCCTTCACTGAAAGATCCACGCCCCCGATGAGGTCGGATTCGTTTTCGCGCTGCGCAAGCCATCTGGCTGCAACCGAGGTGGCGCCTCTTTCCGAAAGGGCGAAAACCGAGGATCCCTGGGCTTCGCGGCTGGGGGAGGCATCCGCATGGATCGAAACGAAAAGGTCCGCCTTTGCCGATCTTGCTTTCACCACCCTGCCATGAAGCGGGATGAAGTAGTCGCCGTCCCGGGTCAGTACCGCGTGCATCCCCTGTTCGTCATCGATCAGGCGCGCGAGCTTTCTCGCGATCGCCAGCGTCACATTTTTTTCGAACGAGTGCCTGCCGTGCGCGCCTGGATCTTCGCCGCCATGACCTGCATCGACCACGATGGTGATCGGGCGAATTTTCGTCCTTTCAGGCTTGGCCTGTTTCTTCTCCTGCTTTTCCGGGAAGGGCTCGGAAAGCAGCGACATCATCGCATCCTTTTCCGGATAGATGTCGAGCACCAGGCGGTTTCCATAGTCGGCGACGGGTTTCAGCGAAAAGAGCTGAGGAGAAACCTTGGTTTTGAGGTCGAGCACGATGCGTACCACGCCCGGCTTGAACCTGCCCAGGCGGATCGCCTTGATGTAGGGATCGTCTGCATTCACCCTGGAAGGGAGGGATTTCAGGTTTTCGTCCAGCTTCACGCCTTCGAGATCGATGACCAGTCTGTCCGGATGCTCGATGATGAGCATCCTGTGCTCGATGGGGGCTTTCGATTCGATGGTGAGACGGGTGTAGTCCTCCGCCGGCCAGATGCGAGCGGAAAGGATCGGCGCCGCTGCAAGTGCGCACGGAGACAGAACCGTCATCAGCAGGAAAGCGATCCACTTTTTAATGCCGTCAAGCATCGGCTGCCAGTCTCCGAGGTTGCTTCGATTTCAGCCCTTCTGCCTTCTCCTTCCACCCCGAGGACAATCCTGATATCGGGGGTCGGCAGAAAGTCGCCACCCTTTTCGGGCCATTCGACCATGACGATCGATTCCGGGTTGAAATATTCGCGGAAGCCGGATTCGTTCCACTCGTCCGGATCTTCGAATCGATACAAATCAAAATGATATAAGTTTAGCCCAGAAATCGTGTAAAGTTCAACAAGTGTATAGGTCGGACTCTTCACTTTGCCTTCGTGTCCGAGAGCGCGGATGATCGAGCGGGCGAGCGCGGTCTTTCCTGCGCCGAGATCTCCTTCCAGGAAGATTGCGAGGCCGGGGCGGAGGGTCTGGGCGATTTTCGCGCCGAGCGCCTCGGTATCCTTTTCGCTTCCGAGATGAAGGTTCAGTTTTTCATGCAATTCGATACCTTTCCTGTTTCAGCAGAAGAAAAAATCCGGTCCTGGGCGATGGAGCTCGGTTTCTCTGCCGTGGGTTTTGCCGGGATCGATCTCGGCCGTGCTGGAGAACGACTGCTTTCCTGGCTGGAAGCGGGGTTCCACGGAGAAATGCATTATATGGCAAAACATGCCATGCTGAGGCTCGCCCCGGAACGGCTTCACCCTGGAACGGCGAGCGTGATATCGGTGGCGATGAATTATCTTCCGGAACATTGCGCAGATCCCCTCGATGTGCTGGAAGATCCTGAAAAGGCCTATGTATCCAGATATGCGCTGGGGCGCGATTACCACAAGGTGGTGCGCGCCCGGCTTGCCAGGCTGGCGGAAAGGATTTCTGCCGAATTTTCCGGATTCGACGGGCGCGCCTTCGTCGACAGTGCGCCGGTCATGGAGGTCGAGCTCGCGAAAAATGCCTCGATCGGATGGCGGGGGAAAAACACCCTGCTCCTCAACCGGGAGGGCGGATCCTTCTTCTTCCTCGGCGAAATCTACACGAACTTGCCGCTCGGGCCGGTGGAGCGCGTCAGCGGGCATTGCGGAAGCTGCACGAAATGCATCGATGTCTGTCCGACCGGGGCGATCATCGCGCCCTATCTCCTGGATGCGAGGCGCTGCATCTCCTATCTCACCATCGAGCATCCCGGATCCATTCCTGTCGAATTCAGGGCGGCCATCGGCAACCGGATTTACGGGTGCGACGACTGCCAGCTCCATTGTCCCTGGAATCGCTTCGCAAAGCCTGCGCAACATTCCGACTTTTCGGTCAGGAACGGGCTGGATTCGGCGGGGCTCGTCGAACTTTTCAGGTGGACGGAAAGCGAATTCGAGTCGAAAATGCAGGGCAGTGCGATCCGCAGGATCGGCTACCGTGGATGGCTCAGGAATATCGCGGTCGCCCTGGGGAATGCGAATGGATCGCAACCTGTTGTTTCTGCACTGAAAGAAAGGGCTGGTTGCGAGGATTCCATGATCCGGGAACATGTTTCCTGGGCGCTTTCGCGGCATGGCGGATGATGTTGTATTTCCTTTACTTTTCAAGAAAAACATGCAATTATGATACTGAGGTGACAAACAGGATTAGGTTCTTCGATTCCCTCTATTGATTCCGGAAAAAAATGGCAGAGGAAAGCGATCTAGAACGCACCGAGCCGGCCTCGGCCAAACGGCTGCAGGAGGCGAGGGAAGAGGGCCAGGTCCCCCATTCGAGGGAACTGACCACCTTCGTGCTTCTGCTGGCCTCCGGGGGGGCACTCTGGGGCATGGGATCGAAAATCATGGAGCATCTTTCCGGCATGATGTCGCAGGGAATGGTGGTCGGGAGGTCTCTCGCCTTCGAAAACCCCCTGGGAATGCTGGAGAGGCTGCATGCCCTTGCAGTCGATGTGCTTTTCGCCTTCCTTCCTTTTTTCCTGCTGGTCATCGTCGTGGTGCTCGCTTCCCCGCTGCTCCTGAACGGTTGGGTGTTCACGCTCAAACCGCTGCAGCCGGATCTCTCCAAGCTCAATCCGATCGAGGGGATTTCGAGGCTGTTTTCGATCACGAGCTTTGTCGAGCTCGCCAAGGCAATCCTGAAATCCATCCTCATCGGCGGGGTGGCGGTATGGGTGATCTGGTACAATCGTGCAGCGTTCCTCGGGCTCGTTCACGAACCGATGCACGCGGCCCTTGCCCATTTCGCGCATCTGGCCATGTTCACCTTTTTTGCAATTCTGGGTTCGATGATGCTGATCGTCGCGGTCGACGTTCCCTTCCAGCTCTGGAATCACGGCAAAAAGCTGAAAATGACCAAGGAAGAAGTGCGCAAGGAAGCCAAGGAAACCGAGGGTAATCCGGAAGTCAAGGGAAGGATCAGGAGGCAGCAACGTGAAATGGCTCGACGCCGCATGATGGCGGAAATTCCGAAGGCGGACGTGGTCGTGACCAACCCGACCCATTATGCGGTCGCGCTCCGCTACCGGGATGACATGCCCACGCCGAAGGTGGTGGCCAGCGGCGCGCATCTGCTCGCCATCCGGATCCGTGAAATCGCCGAGGAAAATTCCGTGCCGATCCTGGAAGCGCCTCCGCTTGCTCGCGCCCTGTATTTCAACACCGACGTGGGGGATGACATTCCCGAGCCGCTTTATTTGGCGGTGGCGGAAGTGCTCGCCTATGTCTACCAGCTTCGCCAGGGCATGACCGTTTCTCCTCCTTCGCATCTCGCGGTGCCGGCGGAACTCGATCCCGGGGAGGATGAATGAAGAACCTCCTGGCCCTCCTTTCGTTCCGCAATGCGGCAGCGCTCAGGGGGCTCGCCGGCCCCGTGCTCATCGTCATGATCCTGTCGATGATGGTGCTGCCGCTGCCGCCCTTTTTGCTCGACATCCTGTTCACGTTCAATATCGCGCTTTCCGTGATCGTTCTGCTGGTGGCCATGAACACGCTGAAACCGCTGGATTTTTCCGCTTTCCCTTCGGTGCTGCTCATCACCACGCTGCTGAGGCTTTCGCTCAATGTCGCTTCGACCAGGGTGGTGCTGCTTCACGGCCATACCGGGCCGGATGCCGCGGGCAAGGTGATCGGTGCATTCGGACACTTCCTGGTCGGCGGCAACTACATGATCGGCATCGTGGTTTTCGTGATCCTGGTGGTGATCAACTTCGTGGTGATCACCAAGGGCGCCGGCCGGATTGCGGAAGTGGGGGCCCGCTTTACCCTGGATGCCATGCCCGGAAAGCAGATGGCGATCGACGCGGACCTCAATGCAGGGCTGATCGGCGAGGAAGAGGCGAAACAGAGGCGGGCGGCCATCGCGCAGGAGGCGGACTTCTTCGGTTCGATGGACGGTGCGAGCAAATTCGTGCGAGGCGATGCGATCGCTGGAATCGTGGTGATGCTGATCAACGTGGTGGGTGGCCTCATCGTGGGCGTGCTGCAGCACAATCTCGATGTGGCGACCGCTGCGAAAACCTACACGCTGCTCACCATCGGCGACGGGCTGGTCGCGCAGATTCCTTCCCTGGTGATTTCGACCGCGGCCGGTCTCGTGGTGAGCCGGGTGAGTTCGGGAGAGAACATCGGCCAGCAGATCGTCACCCAGATCTTCAGATCGGA
>JAJZTT010000119.1 GCA_021848705.1 Pseudomonadota bacterium | reverse complement strand
ACAAGTGGGTCTCCAAGGCCAGCATTTCCGCATCCCAGCTCGCCCAGGACAATTTCTTCCTGCTTTCAGCGGGAAATTGCTTCCGCGACCAGGTGCTCCAGGCGAGTTCCGCGCTGAGCCGCACCATTGCGTCTTCTTCCGGATTGCAAAAGACCGTGGAAGGAAGCTCGCTCGAAACCATCCGCTACATGGTCGCTTCCGGCTCCGGAATCACCGTGCTTCCCTCCACGGCCGCCGATGCGGAGGAATGCAGGAATCCGCTCATCGAGATCAGGCCTTTCTCTTCGCCGGTTCCTTCCCGCCATGTGCTGCTGGCGTGGCGCAAGAGCTTCTACCGTCCCCAGGCGGTCGATGCCTTCAGGAATGCCTTGCTCGATTGTCCGCTTCCGGGCGTCAACAAGCTTCTGGATTCGCAACCCGTCTTCGGCTAATCGCGCATTCTCTGCTATCCTCCAATTAGAATCGGATAGGGGGATGGAAGATGTTCGCTGACAGGGAAGATGCGGCCAGGCTCCTGGCTGAAAAACTCGGGGAATTCAGGGGGAAGCACCCCCTGGTTCTGGCGATACCGAGGGGCGCCGTTCCGATGGCGAAGATCATCGCGGCAAGTCTGGAAGGCGAGCTGGATGTCGTGCTGGTTCGCAAGCTGCGCTCCCCCTACAATCCGGAATTCGCGGTGGGCTCGGTCGACGAGACGGGCTGGTGCTATATCGCAGGACACGCCTACGGGGAAGGGGCAGGACCCGCCTACATCGAGCGGGAAAAGGCGCTGCAGATGGCCGTACTCGCAAACAGGCGGTCGCGCTACGGGCCCTCCATCGATCCGGAAGGCAGGATCGTCATCGTGGTGGACGACGGGCTGGCCACCGGATCGACCATGATTTCTGCGCTGCATTCGCTTCGGGCGAAAAAGCCTGGAAAGCTGGTCTGCGCCGTTCCGGTCTCCCCCCCCGACACGCTGGAAAAGGTGCAGGCGCTCGCAGACCGGACCATCTGCCTCGATACGCCGAAAAATTTCCAGGCGGTCGGGCAGTTCTACAGAAGTTTTCCCCAGATCGAGGACGAAGAGGTGATCAGACTGCTGCATGAAAAGCAGGTGTCCTGAACAGGACAACTAGAGCCGGTAGGCGACCTCCCTGCGCCAGGATTCATGCTCTCCGGAGACCCCTTCGCTGCAGGCCACCCGGTAATAGTCGCTCGCCGCTTCCCTGAACGCCTCGAAATCCAGCGCTCCGTCGTAATTGGAAGGCCTGGAAATTTCCAGATGCGCAGTGGCGCAGCATCCCCCGAGCGGCTGCAGGATCCGCGCGGAAAGCCCGAGATGCCTCATGCCGTGATTTTCCAGGTCGAAACGCACGAGGGAAACCTCGTGCTCCACTTCGCTCCATTCGTAATCCTGCACCTTCCTGACGAGTTCATGAAAAACGATCGTTTCTTCCATCATTCCTCCTCCGGACGAGTCATCGAAAAAAGATCGAGCAAACCCTCCAGCCTTTCCGCCTCGACGAGACCGGCTGCTGCCTGCCCGATCGAAATATTTTCCGCCCCTGCCCTGCGGACCACTTCCGCAGCCCGATCGTATCCGATCACGGAGGCGAGCCGGGTCGCAATCATGCGCGATTTTCCGGCCATTTCCCTGCAATGAGCTTCGTTCACTTCCATTCCTGCAAGGAGCTTTTCGCTCATGAGGCGGGCCGATTCGGAAAGAAGCCGCGAGGATTCCAGGATCGAATCCGCGAGAAGCGGCATCGCGACATTGAGTTCGAAGATCGGTCCGACCCCGCCGAAATCGCAAAGGGAGATTGCAAAATCGTTGGAAATGACGCGGATGCACATCTGGATGACCGCCTCGCAGATCACCGGATTCACCTTGCCGGGCATGATCGAGGATCCGGGAAGGCGAAGCTCCCCGAGGCCGCAGTCCGGTCCGCTCCCCATGAGGCGAATGTCGTTCGCGATCCTGGAAAATCCGGCCGAGAGAGACTTCATGGATCCGGAATGCTGGAGCAGCGCATCCTTCGCCCCCTGCGCCTCGAAATGGTTTTCCGCTTCGAAAAAAGGCATTGCCGTCGATTCGGAGAGCGCTTTTGCCACCAGGGAACCGAAATCGTGGCGTGTATTGAGCCCGGTTCCCACCGCAGTGCCGCCGATGGCGAGAAATTCCAGTCCTTCCAGGGAGGATTCGATCCTCTCCCTGCCGAGCTTCACCTGCTCCGCATAGCCGGAAAACACCTGCCCCATCCTGACCGGAGTGGCATCCATGAGGTGCGTCCTTCCGGGTTTCACGATTCCGTCCCAGCAGGAAGCCTTCGCTTCGAGCATTCTTTCCAGTTTCGCGAGCGATGGAATCAGGTGCTTCCTCGCATGGATGCTGGCCGCGACATGGATCGAGGTCGGAAACACGTCATTGCTCGACTGCCCCATGTTGACGTGATCGTTCGGATGGACCGGGGACTTCGCCCCTCTCCGGAAACCGGCCAGTTCGTTCGCCCGGTTGGCGATCACCTCGTTTGCGTTCATGTTGGCGCTGGTTCCTGAGCCGGTCTGGAAAAGATCCAGCACGAATTCCTTGTCGTGGATTCCGGACGCAACTTCCATGGCCGCCTGCCAAATCAGGTCCGCACGACCCTGGTCGAGCTTGCAAAGGCCCAGATTCACTTTCGAGCAGGCAGCCTTCACCAGCCCGAGCGCGTGGATCATTTCAGGCGGAATGCTTCTTCCGCTGGCGGCGAGCGCCTGTCTCGCCCTTTCGGTACCCGCCCCCCACAGGGAAGATGCGGGCACCCTGATTGCGCCCATGGAATCCGATTCTTCCCTGAATTCCATGGTTTCCTTCAGCTTCCGGCGAAAAAGACGAATCCCAGGAGGGAAAGGAAGGCGAGGAGAAGAAGGAAGGTCCAGGTGCTGCGGAGAGTATCGACGAACGTTTCCATTTTGCTTGCCTCCAAATGTACGGTTCGATACTCCTATAATAGGAACAATTCTCGATTACTCAAGGAAAAACTTCGACCATTCCTTCCCTTCTCGGGTCTGCGGCTCCCGCCCAACCAGAATTCCATCTCTCGACGACATGCGCTCCGCTGTTGAGTTCGCCGATTTTCACCACATGCCCCATCGACTCCAGGACAGGGGCAAGCGCATCGAGCGAAGTGTCCTTCTCCAGGAAGAGCGGCCCGCCGACGCTTCCGAAATTGGGCAGCGAGACCGCCTTTGCCGGATCGAGATGCCAATCGATGAGGGAGATCAGGATTTTCGCGACATAATCGATGATGAAAGGACCGCCCGGAGATCCGGCGATTGCATAAAGCCCGCCATTTTCGTCGAAGACAAGGGTGGGCGCCATCGAGCTCCTCGGACGTTTTCCCGGGCCCACCCGGTTCGCGACAGGCTTTCCATCCTTTTCCGGCTCGAAGGAAAAGTCGGTGAGCTCGTTGTTGAGCATGAATCCGTCGACCATGATGCGGCTTCCGAATCCGTCCTCGATCGATGTGGTCATCGAAACCGCATTGCCGTCCCGGTCGACGATCGAGAGATGACTGGTCGAATGAAATTCCGGGGCATCCGCACCTGCCGTTCTCACCCTTCCGGATCCGGGCGGATTTCCGGGCTCCACTTTCTGCATCGAGCGATCCTGTTCGATGAGGGCCGAACGCTTTTCCAGGTATCCCGGATCGAGGAGGTCGGGAATGATCGTGTCCCGGGGATCCGCGACATAGCGGTTCCGATCCGCGAAGGCGAGCCTTTCCGCTTCGGTCACGAGGTGGATCGACCTGGCCGATTCAGGCTCGATTCCGCCCATGTCGAAACGCTGCAACAGACCCAGGATTTCCAGAACCGTGATGCCCCCGGAACTGGGGGCGGGCATGCCGCAGACCCGGTATTTTCTGTATGCGGAGCAGACCGCCTCCCGTTCCACTGCGCGGTAATTCTCAAGGTCGAAAAGGGAGAGCTTCCCGGGATTTTTCACCTGCCCCCTGACTGCTGCCACGATGTCGCGCGCGATCCTTCCCCGGTAGAAGACATCTGCCCCTCCCTTCGCGATTTCCCTGAAGTCGCGTGCGAGCTCAGGATTTTTCAGCACGGTTCCAACCTCCTTCGCGGTTCCGTCCGGCCTGTAGAAATAGGCGCGCGCAGCCGGATTACCGGGAAGGAATTTGTCCTTCGAAAGAAGGAAATGCAGCCTCGGGGAAATCGGAAAGCCCTGTTCGGCAAGGCGGATCGCGGGATCGAAAAGTTTCGCCCAGGGAAGCTTCCCATACTTTTCGTGGGCGAGTTCCAGCATGCTCAGGTTTCCCGGAACGCCAACCGATTTCCCTCCCACCACCGCCGCATAAAATTGAAGAGGTTTTCCGTTCATGTCCAGGAAGAGATCTGGGCCGTCCTCCCTCGGCGCGGTTTCCCGTCCGTCGAACGCGGAAATTTTCCCATCCTGTTTCGAATAATGGAGCAGGAAGGCGCCCCCGCCGATCCCGGAGGATTGCGGTTCCACCAGGTTCAGCACCATCTGCATGGCAATCGCAGCATCCACCGCGCTGCCCCCCTCCTTCAGGATTTCGATTCCCGCCTTCACCGCGTGGGGATTGGCCGCAGCGACCATCGCGCCGTATCCTTCGGCGCGGTTGATCCTTGCAAGGCCGGTTGCGGGCTCCGGAGGAATGAACCCCTCCGCACGGACGCCCACCGAGATGAAAAGGCAAAGCGCTGCCAGCGATCTATGAAAGTGCCGGATTTGGGTGTACGATTCTTTTCTTTTCATTTTTCCGAAAAATGGCCGTGGGTTCGATCGGTTCCTCAATCGTACAAACAATGTCCACCCCGCCGCAAGTGCGCGGCGCAGACAGGGGCCGCGAAGGCGCGAACGTCATCGCCCGGGCCTGAGGGAAGAACCTCCAGCCAGATGCCCGAGATCCTGCTGATCAAGACTTCCTCGATGGGGGATGTCATCCACAATCTACCGGTCGCAACCGACATCCGTGCCAATTTCCCGAACGCATCGATGGACTGGGTGGTTGAGGAATCCTTCTCGGAAATCCCCGCCATGCACCCCGGCGTGAAAAACGTGATCCCGGTGGCCATCCGCCGCTGGCGCAAGCATCTTCTGGGAAAAGACACCAGAATGGAAATCTCCATTTTCCGCGAAAAAATCGCGGAGAAGCGCTACGACATCGTCCTCGACACGCAGGGTCTTCTGAAGAGCGCGGCGATCGCGAAATTCGCCCATGGCGCGATCTGCGGTTACGATCCCGGTTCGGCCCGTGAACCCATCGCCTCCCTTTTCTACGACAGGAAACTGCAGGTTGCTCGCGAGCTGCATGCAGTGACGCGCAACCGGCTGCTGGCTGCGAAATGCATGGGATATTCCCTGGAAGACCTTCCTCTCGACTACGGGATCGCAATGCTGACCCGAAAAATGCCGGAGCGCGCAATCTTCCTGCATGCAACCAGCCGCGACGACAAATTGTGGCCGGAGGAAAGATGGGTTGAGCTCGGCAAGAGGCTGGAAATGGAAATCCTTCTTCCCTGGGGCAGCGGGAAGGAAAGGGAGAGAAGCGAGCGACTTTCCGGCTTGATCCCCGGATCCGTCGTGCCGGACAGGCTCGGCCTGCGCAATGCCGCCGAACTGATTTCCGGCGCTGCGATCGCGGTCGGCGTGGACACCGGGCTATCCCATCTCGCGGCCGCCCTCGATGTGCCTGTCGTCGGAATCTACTGCTCCACCGATCCCGGGCTCACCGGAATTCTCGGGGCCGGAAAGCATGTCAACCTGGGCGGAAAGGAAGGCCCCCCTTCTGTCGACCGGGTTCACTGCGCCTGCGTGGAATTGCTCGGCAGATGAATCGCTTTTTCTATACGCTGCTGCTTTATTTCCTCCGTCCATTCGTGCTCATGAGGCTGAGAAGAAGGGGAAAGAGGGAGCCTCGCTATCTCGAGAACATCCCGGAGCGCTTCGGGAAATATCCCCAGCCGCAAGCCGAGGGAGCGATCTGGCTGCATGCGGTTTCGGTCGGAGAAACCCGCGCAGCCGCGCCGCTCGTCGAAAGAATCGCGAAATCGCACCCGGCTCTTCCCATCGTGATCACCAGCATGACCCCCACCGGACGGGAAACCGCGGAGCTTCTATATGGAAAATTCGCGACGATCTGTTATCTTCCCTACGATTATCCATTCGCCGTGAAGCGCTTTCTCGATCATTTCAGGCCGAAGATCGGACTTCTCATGGAAACCGAACTTTGGTTCAACCTGATCCATCTCTGCAGGGATGCCTCCGTCCCCCTCTACCTCGTGAATGCCAGGCTGTCGGAAAAATCCCTGAAGAAATATGAAAGGATTCGAAACCTTGCCGGAACCGGTCTGCGCGAACTTTCCGGAATCGCGGCTCAGACCGGGGCGGATGCAAAAAGGCTGGAATCTCTGGGCGCAAAGCATGTCCCTGTTTGCGGAAACCTGAAATTCGACGTCGAACTTCCCGAAAAAATCCCGGATTTCCGGATTTTTCTCGGGGACAGGCCGGTCTTTCTCGCCGCGAGCACCAGGGAAGGAGAGGAGGAGCGGATCCTCGATGCATTTTCCGGGACGGACGAAATCCTGCTGCTCCTCGTTCCGCGCCATCCTCAGCGCTTCGGGGAAGTGGCGAAACTGCTGGAAGACCGGAACATTCCTTTCGTGAGGAGAAGCGAACGAAGGCCCGTCTCTCCGGAAACTCGTGTCTTCCTGGGCGACAGCATGGGGGAGATGCCCGCCTATTATTCCGCCTGCGATCTCGCCTACATCGGAGGATCCCTTCTCCCCCTGGGGGGGCAGAACCTGATCGAGGCTGCGATGCTCGGAAAACCGGCACTGGTCGGGCCCCACACCTTCAATTTCGAGGAAGCGACGCGACATGCGATCGAGTCGGGCGCAGCACTCCGGGTGGAAGATGCTGCCCAATTGGCACAGGAAGCGAAACGTCTCCTCAAGGATCGGGATTCGCTGAAGGCAATGGGAAACGCGGGGCTTCTCTTTTCATCGCTTCACCGGGGCGCGGCCGACAGGATCATGAACCTGATTGCGCCCGCCCTGATTGGCCAAACACCGAACCACTGAAAGATACGGAATGGAATCCCTGCTCGTTTCGACCGGAATCGTCGCCCTTGCAGAGGTCGGCGACAAAACCCAGTTGCTGGCCTTCCTTCTGGCAGCCCGCTTCAAGAAGCCCGTTCCGATCATTCTCGGCATCCTGGCGGCCACCATCGTCAACCATGGACTTGCGGGCGCGCTCGGGGCCTGGATCACCGCCACGGTCAGCCCGGAAATCCTCCGCTGGATCCTGGGGATGTCTTTCATCGGAATGGCAATCTGGACCATGATCCCGGACAGGATCGAGGAGGAAGAGACCTCGGCTGTCGGCAAGCTCGGCGTCTTCGGCGCAACGCTGGTCACCTTCTTCCTTGCAGAAATGGGGGACAAGACCCAGTTGGCCACGATCGCTCTGGCAGCGCATTATGGCACTCCCCTTCTGGTGGTCATCGGCACCACCCTGGGGATGCTGCTCGCAGACGTTCCAGCCGTTTTCATCGGCGACAGACTCGCAACCAGAATCCCGATGAAGCTGGTTCATTCGATCGCCGCCGCCATCTTCGCACTCCTTGGCGCAGCGACGTTGTTCGGCGCAGGATCGCAGCTCGGGCTCTGATCGCGCTCTTGAGACCATTCCAGCCGGACGTGCCGTCGACTTCGAAGGCGCCAGTGCTTTCGTATCACCACATGGAGAGGAACCATTCGCAAGCGAGTGTACGTCGTTGCGGTCTTATCGGCATCTGCGCCGGGAAGGGCAGGTCAATCCAGCCAGGAAATCATGCCGTTCCGGGATCAGTGCAGCGCCCGGTTGATCGCTTCGAGGTCCGACAACTGCAGGGTACCGGACGCGGCCTTCAGTTGCAGTTCACTCACGAGGTAATCGTATTTCGCCTTGTAGAGATCGCGTTTGGCCGAGTAGAGCTGCTGCTGTGCATTCAGAACGTCGACGGAAGTGCGCACTCCCACCTGACGCCCGAGTTCGGTGGATTCGAGGGAGGTCTGGCTGGAAGCCATGGCCTGCTCCAGCGCCCTCACCTGCGCCATTCCGTTGGCAACCCCCAGAAAAGCCTGGCGCGCGTTGAGTTCGGCATTCCTTCTCGCGCTCTCCAGTGCGTCCTTCGCCCCTTCCAGATTCGCAGCCGCTTCCCTGGTCTGGGAGCTGATCGCCCCACCCTGGTAGATCGGCATGGAAAGCTGCAGGCCGATCGCATCGGAATTGATCCTGGTGCCTAGATTGATGAGCATGCCGCCGTTTGCATTGTTTTGCCCGTAATTGGCTACGATGCTGAGGGTGGGATAATGCCCGGCCCTCCTCCTGTCCATTTCCCTCTTTGCAAGGTGCTCCTGGATCTGGCTGCCGAGAAGCTGGAGGTTCCCCTTCTGCGCGGCATCGACCCATTTCTGTGCATCGTCCGGAACCGGAAGAGCGGGCTCGAATTTCGGATTCACCGGATCCAGCGCCCCCGGCATCCTGCCGATCAGCACGGCAAGCGCCCTTTTTTTGATTTCCAGGTCGCTCAAGGCCGCGATTTGCTGAGCGGAAATGAGGTCGTAACGGGCCTGTGCGTCATTGGTATCGGTAATGGTGGCCGTTCCCACCTCGAAATTCTGCTTCGCCTGGGCAAGCTGTTCGGAAATCGCCTTCTTCTGCGCCGCGACGAGCTCCACATTGTCTTGCGCGAGAAGGAGATCGAAATAGGCCCTCGCCGCCCTCAGGATCAGGTCCTGCTGCGAGGACTGGAATTCGACTTCTGCGGCTGCGACCTGAAGCTTCGACTCGTCATAGGCGATCCAGCTCTGCATCTGGAACAGCGGCTGGGACAGGGTCACGTTGTATCCGTTGGAATTGTAGC
>JAJZTT010000118.1:5801-8916 GCA_021848705.1 Pseudomonadota bacterium | reverse complement strand
GGCGCGTTGGTCATAGACCTGCTGAGCGGAGATCGAATCCTGGGTGAGCAGGGTTTCATAGCGGGCAAGATCGGACTGGGCGCCGGCAAGCTGCGCCGCATCGCGGTCGAGTTGCCCCTGCGCCTGGTCCGCCTGGATGCGGAAAGGACGTGGATCGATCGTTGCGACCACCTGTCCGGCCCTGACCTTCTCCCCTTCCCGGAAATTGATGCTTTGCAGCAGGCCGGCCACTCTGGGCATCACGTTCACGTAGCTTTTCGGCAACACCGTCCCGAGGGCCTCCACCCACACCGGCATGGGCTTCTTCGCGGCGGTTGCGGCGGTGACCGGAATCGCACGGTGCGAGGGTTTCGCCGCCTTGCAGTGAATAGTGGTGAAAAGCAGGATGGTCAGAAAGCCGATGCGGGCTGCCGCCCGGCATCGGACATGATTCTCGGATCGTAATGACATGGCCTGACTGTCGAAGTTGATTTTCGAGCGCAATGATAACCCATGTTCTGCACCGAAAATCACTGCATTACACTATATTACACTTTGAAATGATGTGTTGTGAGTCCGAAATGTTTGGCTATATCACCATTCTTTCGTGGCCCAGACTGAAATTATGGGAATCAACGAGATAGGTGTTGCGATGAAAAACACCGAGTTCCAGGAACTGGAGGGCGCCGTTCAGGACTGGATGCCCCGCCAACGTGGCCGGTTGGCGGATTGTCTGCGCCGGATCGAACATGTCGAGGCGGTCAACGGTCAGAGCAGCATTTCCTTTCTGATTCCTTCCTTCTGGAACTGCTTTCTGAGGACCGCGAGGGCCTCGATCTGGATCTGCCGGATCCGCTCCCGGGTGAGTTCCATGCTTTTCGCGATTTCCTCGAGCGTCATGGTTTCTTCGCCGTGAAAGCCGAAACGTTTCTCGATTACGCTCCGCTGTCTCGCGTTGAGATCCGCAAGCCATTTCTCAACCAGTTCCTCCCTTCTTGCGTTTTCCAGCAGTTCGTCGGGGAGGGGATTCTGCTCGTCCGGAATGGATTCGCCCACCGAAAGCATGGGGTCGATGTCGAGCGGCGCGTCGAGCGAAATCGTGCGCTCGTTCTGCTTCAGCGCCCATCGCACGTCTTCCACGGGAATGCCGAGCTTTTCGGCCACCCTGTCGTCGGAAAGATCCCCGGCGGATTCATTTTCGAGTTCATGCCTTGCCTTCAGCACCGAATTGATTTCCTTGACGACGTGCACGGGCAGGCGGATGGTTCTCGACTGGTTCATGATGGCGCGCTCTATGTTCTGCCTGATCCACCAGGTGGCATAGGTCGAGAAGCGGTAACCGAGTTCAGGGTCGTATTTTTCGAGGGCATGCATCAGGCCGAGATTGCCTTCCTCGATGAGATCGAGCAGCGCCACCCCGCGGTTGGCATAGTGTCTGGCCACCTTCACGACCAGTCTGAGATTGTGCTCGATCATTTTTTGGCGAGCCGAGAAATCCCCGTTCCGGGCGCACCTTGCCAGGTTCAGTTCCTCGTCGCACTGCAAAAGGGGTTTTTTGCGGATGTTGTCGATATAGATCTGCATCGCATCGAACGTATGAAGGAATGGATCCGGTTCTTCCGCACGTTGCTCTTCTTCGTTTTCATGCGTATCTTCAATCATGGTTGCTCTCCCCGTGAACGTATTATATGGCGGCCCGTGCCGAGCATCGATTTGTGAAAAGCTTAACTCCGGTTTTGCAGGGGATGAAATACGTGCGAGCACGTAGGGGGATTTGCACAGGCTTGCGAAAAAGTCCGGGTTGTCATATTGTTTTCCCTTTGAAGGGATTGGATGGTTGCATCCCGGGTGGTTTTTCGTGGAGTGAGGATCAATGCCTTTCGAGCAGACCGGCTTCCTTTCTTTTTTCAGCATGGCGCCTGACGCCATGCTGGTGGTCGATTTGCAGGGCCGGATCGTTCTGGTCAATCGGCCGGCAGAGCAACTGCTCGGTTATTCCGGTGAGGAACTCCACCTGAAACCGGTCGAATCGGTGATCCCGGAAAGATACCGGGAAAACCACCGTGCGCAGCGTTGCGGTTTTGCACGGCAAAGGAAGCGCCGCGCGATGGACAGCGGTCTCGAGTTCGTTGCCCTCACCAAGAACGGGAGCGAGCTTCCGCTCAGCATCAGCCTTTGCAAGCTCGAATCAGGCGGGGAGGAGTATACCGTCGCCACTTTCCATTTCAACGAGGCTGAAAATCGCTTCAGGCAGCTTGCCGAGAATATCCAGGAAGTGTTCTGGCTGACCACCCCGGACAAGCGCGAGATGCTCTACATCAGTCCCGCCTATGAAAGGGTATGGGGAAGAACCTGCAAAAGCCTGCTCGAATCCCCTTTTTCCTGGATGGATGACATCGTTCCTGAAGACAGGGAACGGGTGATGCAGGAAGTCGCCCTGCAGTCTTCCGGGCAATACAATGTCGAATACCGGATCAGGAATCCGGATGGAAATTTGCGCTGGATCCGGGACCGGGCCTTCCCGGTGCGCAACAAGTCCGGACAGATCTACAGGATCGCCGGTATCGCGGAGGATGTCACCGAGTCCAAGCGCATCCAGAGGGAACTTCTCGAGAGCGAGTTGAGGCGCAAGGAGGCGCAGAGGAATGCAAGGATCGGTTCCTGGGAGCTCGACATTTCCTCCGGCAGGCATTCCTGGTCGGAAGAGCTCTTCAGGATTTTCGAAATGGACGGCCAGGGTGTCACGCCAGCCTGCGACGTCTTTTTCGACATAATCCATCCGGAAGACAGGGATGCAGTGATTCTCGCCTATCGTCGTCATCTGGAGGAGCACGTTCCCTACGGGATCACGCACAGGCTGCTGCTTCCGGACGGAAGGATCAAGCACGTGGCCGAGCAGCGCAGGATCGAGTTCGGGGAAAACGGCGTGGCGCTGCGTTCGATGGGCGCGATCCAGGATGTCACCGAGTTGAAGAGGATGGAAAAGGAGCTCATCGATCGCCGCAGGGAGCTCGATGAATTACAGAAATGGCAGGTCGTCACCCAGACCATTTCCGCCATCGCGCATGAACTCAACCAGCCGCTTTTCGCCATTTCAGCCTACAATGGCGCGGCGATCCGTATGCTCGAGGAAGGG
>JAJZTT010000118.1:0-5791 GCA_021848705.1 Pseudomonadota bacterium | reverse complement strand
GGTGGCGTCAATCTGCAGGGCAGCAGGCAGAGCGCGCCGGTCATTCCATCCGCGAAATGCTGGAGTTCCTGAACGACAGGGATCATGCGTCCGAAGCGTTCGATCTGAAGGAAATCATCCTCAATGCACTATCCTACGTGAGATCGGACAGGGAGGCGAATTTCCATTGTGCGCTCAGGATCGAGGAAAACCTTCCGCCCGTTTTCGCCAGCCCGATCCATGTCAAAAAGGTGCTGGTCAATCTCATTCACAACGGCCTGGAGGCCATGGAAGAGGCAGGGGTGGAGCATCCATCGATCACCCTCACCGCACTGGCACACCCCGATGAGGGGGTGATCCAGGTTTCGGTGAAGGACATCGGGCCGGGGCTTTCCGATACGAGGAAGATCTTCGAGCCTTTTCATACCACGAAACAGAAAGGGATCGGGATGGGGCTGGCCATCAGCCGTTCCCTGATCGAGACGCAGGAAGGAAACCTGTGGTTCGAGGCAGGTCTCGGGCGCGGCGCGACCTTTCACTTCACCATTCCCCTGGCAACATGAAGAAACGGGTGTATGTCGTCGACGATGATGCCGCCGTTCGCGATGCGGTGGGCATGCTGCTGTCGATCGCAGGCTATGAACCGGTCTCTTTTTCATCGCCAGAAGAATTTCTGGGGGCCTGTTCGAAACATACGCGCGGCTGCGCGATTCTCGACGTGCACATGCCATTCATGGACGGGACCACCCTCCAGCAGGAGCTGATCAGGAGGGAAATCGGCCTTCCGGTGATCTTTCTTTCCGCATACGGGAACATTCCCATGACGGTTCGAGCCATCAAGGCGGGCGCGGTCGATTTTCTCACCAAACCCGTGAATGCGAACCTGTTGCTCGAAAGGGTGGAGGCTGCGATCGAACAGGATGACCACAGGCACGAGGAGCTGGAACAGGCACGCCTCAATTCCTCCAGACTGGAAAATCTCACCGATCGCGAGCGGGACGTCATGAAGCTGGCCGTGTCCGGTTGCTCCAACAAGGAAATCGCAAGACATCTCGGCATCAGTCACCGTACGGTCGAGATCCATCGTTCCAGGGTCATGCAGAAAACCGGCTCTGCGAGCCTGCTGGATCTTGCCCGGATCGCGACGGAAATCGAGCCCGGTTAGGTGGGTTTGAGCTTCCTGGAGGCGAGACGGTGCGCCCATCTGGTCGTCTCGGGCAGGCGGTATCTGGTTGTCGCTGCCATCGTGAAGGAAATTGCGTGTTCCAGGTCCATTTTGTGGCCCGGAGAAACATAGATCGGTTTCACGCCGCATCTCGTTCTCAACACCGCTCCAATGACTTCCCCCTTGTCCATGAGCGGCACCCAGGCTCCCCTTTCGTCCGGAATCGGCCCATGGGTGCCGACGAGACGGGTTTTTGCGACCCCGATGGAAGGGATCCCGGTGAGGAGGCCGAGATGGCTCGCGATGCCGAGTCGCCGGGGATGGGCGATCCCCTGGCCGTCGCAGAGCAGAAGATCCGGCCATTTTTCGAGTTTTTCCAGCGAATCGAGCACCACCGGGACTTCCCGGAAGGAAAGCAGTCCTGGAACGTAAGGGAAAGTGGCGGGAAGCCTGGAGATCGCGTATTCTTCGAGGTCGAGACCGGGAAAATCCAGTATCGCTACGGCTGCAAACACCGATTCCCCGTCGAAACCGACGTCGATGCCGGCGATGCGGGCAACCGGTTTTTCCTCGAAGGAAAGAACGAGTTCGTGCCGTAGGGTTTCCTGGACTGCGATCGCATCTTTCGGGGAAAGGTCCCAGGGATGAATTTTTCTATATTTCATGTACGGATATTATCATGCCGGCAATCCTGCTGATCCTGATGATGATTTTTGCTGCCGGAGCAAGCGCGGCGGACGGAATGCTCACCGGAAGCGTTTTCGAATATGCGGTGCAGAAAGGGGATTCCCTCACTTCGATCGGGGCGAAGTTCGGGGAATCTCCGAAGCTCATCGCCAACTCGAACGGATTGAAATTCAATGCCAGGCTGGTGCCCGAGATGCGCCTTTCGATCGACAACCGCCATGTGGTTCCCACAGGTATGGAAGACGGCATCCTGGTCAATCTTCCCCAGCGCATGCTGTTCCATTTCGTGGAGGGGAAAATGGTTTTTGCCGCCCCGGTCGGACTCGGAAAGCCTTCCTGGCCCACCCCGGACGGAGAATTCATCATCGTCGATCACGAGAAGGACAAGGCATGGATCGTCCCCAAATCGATCCAGGCTGAAATGGCCCGGGAGGGCAAGCCGGTGATCACCCGCATTCCCGCCGGCCCAGAGAATCCCCTCGGGAAATACTGGATGGGGCTCAGCATTGCGGGATATGGAATTCACGGCACGATTGCGCCAGCAAGCGTCTACCATTTCCAGAGCCATGGATGCATCCGAATGGAGCCGGATGCCATTGAAGCGCTCTTCGGGAAGGTGGGAAAGGGCACGCGAGGCAGGCTGATCTATCAGCCCTTGTTGATTGCAAGGCTCGGTGATGGTAGCATCTTCATGGAATCCGATCCTGACATCTACAGGAAAAGATTCGATTTTCTGAAAGCGGCGCACGAGCTGGCCGGCTCGCTCGAATCGTCCATCGACTGGAAACTTGCCGGCAGGGTCATTGCAGCCCACGAAGGCGTGGCGCGCGATGTGACCCTGGAGAAAAAAGGGATTCACTGATGCACAGAAGGTCATTCCTGAAGCTTGGCGCGGCAGGCGCCCTTTCCATGTCCGCCGGCAAAGCCTTTGCTTCCATGCAGGACAGGAAGCTTTCCCTCTACAACATCCATACCGGAGAGGAACTCGAGACCACCTACTGGTCCGAAGGCAATTATCTTGGGCAATCCCTCGGCGAGATCGATCATGTCCTGCGCGATTTCAGGACCGGAGACGCCATTTCGATGGATACCCGCCTGTTCGATCTGCTGCATTCCATCCGCGCCAGGCTGGGCGGATCCCAGCCCTTTCACGTCATTTCCGGATACCGTTCCCCGAAAACCAACGCCATGCTGCGCAGGGAAAGCAGCGGTGTCGCAAAGCACAGCCTGCATATGCAGGGAATGGCGGCCGACATCTGCCTGCCCGGCAGGGATCTTGCGGTACTGCACCAGGTGGCGCTCGATCTCCGTTTGGGGGGGGTGGGATATTATCCTCGTTCCAATTTCGTTCATGTAGACGTGGGTAGGGTGCGCCACTGGCACGGCTGAGTTTCGTGTTCGGAAGGGCGTCGCTCCTGCTGTTCTCCCTGGCGGCATCGCTTTCGAATGCCGCCGACATCACCGAGAACGATTACCTTGCCGAAATGCCGGTGGTGCTTTCGGCTTCCCGCCTGAGCCAGCCGCTCAGCGACGCTCCTTCCTCGATGACCGTCATCGACCGGGAAATGATCCGGGCATCGGGATACCGGAACATCGCCGATCTTTTCCGTCTCGTTCCCGGTTTTTACGTGAGCGATTACAACGGCCATCAGCCCATCGTCAGCTATCACGGCATGTCCGACCAGTATTCCAGAAGAATGCAGGTGCTCGTCGACGGGCGATCGGTCTACATGCCGCCGACCGGTGGAGTCGACTGGAGCGTTTTGCCCATCACCGTGGACGACATCGAGAAAATCGAGGTGGTGAGGGGGCCGAGTGCGGCTGCCTACGGGGCGAATTCCTTTCTGGGCGTGATCAGCATCACCACGAAAAATCCGCAAACCGAGCGGGGAGCCGCCTATTCCATCACCCGGGGGGATTACGGGATAGGGGATGGATTCTTCAGGTACGCTGGCAGCGAAGGCAAGCTGGATTACCGCTTCGCGACGGGCTACCGAACCGATTCCGGGTTTTCCCTGGTCAACGACACGCAGCGCACCGGGCTTGTCAACCTGAACGGATCCTATGAAATCGACCCGCTCGATTCGCTTGAATTCAGGGCAGGGTATGCCCGATCGATCCAGGGGCTCGGCAACCCGGGAAACACCGGACTGGTCGTCGATCCGTCCGATCCGCCCAGGAATTCCACCAATTCCAGCGATTACGAGGATCTCAAATGGGTGAGGAACCTGGATGGAGGGGACGACCTGTCGCTTCATTTCTATCATGAATTCCAGCGCCTTTACGACACCTACTCGACCCTTCCAGGATTGCTCCCTGGCAATGCGGTCTATCCGGTCAATGCCGGCATCGCGGGCGAGCGCTACCATCTCGAATACCAGCAATCCGCGAGTCTTTCCCCATCGTTCAGGCAGGTCTGGGGAGGATCCCTTCGCATCGATTCCTCGGTCGCCCCGCTGTACATGACCGGCAGGATGGTCGAACCCAGTCAGCTGATTTTCTGGCACGGTGAATGGCGACCCGCGAAGAAGGTGACGTTCAATGCCGGCGGCATGCTGGAGCACAACAGCTTCACGGGCAGCGATTTTTCCCCGCAACTCGCAGCAAATTATCACCTCGATGCACATAATACGCTGCGGGCGAGTTATTCTTCGGCGGTTCGAACTCCCGTCATGTTCGAACAGAAGGCGAACATGGTCTATGTGCTCGGTCCTTATGTGGTTCCGAGGTTCTACAGCCCCGGGGACCTCCTTCCGGAAAGGATCCGGTCCGGGGATTTCGGCTACGTAGGCGATTTCTACGCATCGAAGCTGGTGGTCGACGCCAGGATCTACCGCGATCATTATGACAATCTGATCGCGGTGCTGCCCGTGAATTTCCCGAGGACACTGGGAAATTACGGCACGGCGGACGGTCGCGGGGGGGAAGTCCAGTTGAACTGGAATCCGGAGGAGGATTCCAGGCTTTCCGCCGGGGTTGCCCATGAGATCATCACGGGAAACTATCCTGAAACCTACAATCAGTCGATGCCGAAAAACAGCGTGAACCTCATCGCCATGCACCGCTTCCCGGGAAGGTTCGAGACAAGCTGCGTCTATACCAGGCAGGGGGGCGTGAATGCGCTGGGGCCCGGACAATACATTGGTGGTTACAGCCGGGTCGATTTGCGGATTGCGAAGGGAATGAGTCTTGCCGACAAGTCCGCCGAGCTTGCGCTCGTGATCCAGAATCTCATGAATACGCCATATGCCGAGTTCAGGACGCTCAACCTGTTCGACCGGCATGTCTTCATGACGTTCAGTGTCGGCATGTAGATGAAAAGGACTTCCTTTTTGTGGTTGCTGGCATGGATGCTTTCCGTGCCAGCATACTGCTCCCCGCTGCAAGTGTATTTTCTCGCGGGAATCCATTCGAACATCCCGGTTGAAACTTTTGCCGTCGTCCGCAAGGCGATCGAATCGGGGGCGAATGCGAAAGTCTCCGATCATCCATTCGACGGGAGATTCCAGGAAAATTCCCTGGTCGTCGCTTTCGGCGTGGATGGAGCAAAGGCCGCGGAAAAACTCGATCCCCGCATTCCCGTTCTCGATCTTTTCATCCCGGCTCGCAGCCATCTTCCCGTCGGGCGGGCGAGGGAGGGATCTTCCGCGATCTATATCGACCAGCCGATCGACCGGCAATTGCGCCTCATCCGTCTTGCCCTGCCGCAAAGCAGCAGGGTGGGGGTCCTTCTCGGCCCGGATTCGCGCAGCCTTCTCCCGGCCCTCCGTCAGGCAGCCGATCATGTGGGGCTGGAAATCGTTCCGGAAGAGCTTTCCGATCCTGCGAATCTTTTCTTCAGGCTGCGCAGCCTTCTTCCGAAATGCGATGTCCTGCTTGCCGTGCCGGATCCGCTCGTGTACAACGGCGAATCGATCAGCGGAATCCTCCTGACCGCTTATCGGCACAGGATCCCGCTCA
>JAJZTT010000117.1 GCA_021848705.1 Pseudomonadota bacterium | reverse complement strand
GATCTGGGCGATGTGAAGCTGGAAGAAATGAACATCACCCGTCTGGTCACGGACAGCAGGAAAGTTTCTCCTGGCGACACCTTCGTCGCCTACCCTGGGGAGAAACTCGACGGAAGGCTGTTTATCGCCGACGCGATCCGGGCAGGGGCGGCATCCGTGATCTGGGAGGAAGAAGGCTTTTCCTGGAAAGAGGATTGGAACATTCCGAATCTCGCGATTCGCGGGCTTCGCGAGCAGGCCGGAGAAATCGCGAGCCGGGTGTATGGAAATCCTTCCGGAAAACTCTGGGTGGTCGGCGTCACCGGAACCAATGGAAAGACATCCTGTTCCCACTGGATCGCCAGCGCGATGACGAAGCTGGGGAAGAAGACCGCGGTGGTGGGGACGCTCGGCAACGGGTTTCCGGGAAAGCTCTCCCCAACTTCCAACACGACCCCGGATCCGGTGCTCCTGCAGGAACTTCTGGCGCAATACCTGAAGGAAGGGGCGCATTGCGTGGCGATGGAGGTTTCCTCCCACGCGCTTTCCCAGGGAAGGGTGGCGGGAGTGGAGTTCGACGTCGCGCTCTTCACCAACCTGACCCGCGATCATCTCGATTACCACGGAGACATGGCTTCCTACGGCGCAGCCAAGGCGAGCCTGTTCATGCGCCCGGAGCTGAAATACGCGATCCTGAATGCGGACGATCCTTTCACGGCAGGGTTGAAGAAAAGGGAATCGGCAGCGAAGAAGATCCCCTACGGCTTTGTGAATACCGGAGATTCGATGCAGGTGCTGGGAGGAGAGCTCAGGATGCACGGAGGGCTGCTTTCCCTGGATGTGGAATCCCCCTGGGGAAACGGCGTGATCGAGTCCCCTGTGGTGGGCAGATTCAACGCCTCCAATCTTCTGGGCGTGCTGTCGGTGTTGCTGGCGAGCGGCTACGATCTCGAAAGCGCGGTGAATGCCCTTGCGGAAATCGCTCCCGTTCCGGGGAGAATGCAACAGGTGGGAGGAGGAGGCGCGCCCCTCGTGGTGGTGGATTATGCGCATACCCCGGATGCGCTCGAGAACGTGCTCTCCACGATGCGGGAAGTTGCCCCGAAGGGAAGGTTGATCTGCATTTTCGGTTGCGGGGGGGATCGGGACGCCGGAAAGCGTCCGGTCATGGGCAGGATCGCCTCCAGGCTCGCCGACCACGTGGTCGTGACTTCCGACAACCCGAGAAGCGAGGATCCAAGGGCGATCATTTCCGAGATCATCGCAGGGATCGAGGGGGATTACTGCGTGATGGCCGACCGGGAAAAGGCGATCCGCCAGACCATCCTGGCCAGTTCCATGTTCGACATGATCCTGATTGCCGGAAAGGGGCACGAGGAATACCAGGAAATATCCGGAAAAAAGTTTCCCTTCAGCGACCTGGAAATTTCCAGGGCTGCGATCGATGAATGGGGAATGAGATGATGGATCTCGTCGAAGCCGCGCTGGTCCTCGATGCCGAACTCATCGGCGAAAACGCCTCTTTCGGAGCGGTTTCCACGGACAGCAGAAAGCTTGGGAAGGGGGACCTTTTCGTTGCGCTCGACGGGGATCGCTTCAGGGGAAGCGATTTTCTGCCCGACGCTGCGAGGGCGGGCGCCGTTGCGGCGATCGTCGGGGAAAAAGTGGATTCGGAGATCCCTCTCCTCGTCGTGAAGGATACCCGGATCGCGCTCGGACGGCTTGCCGCAAACTGGAGAAGCCGCTTTTCGGTTCCGGTCGTGGCAGTGACCGGCAGCAACGGCAAGACCACGGTGAAGGAAATGATCGCCGCGATCCTGGGGACCGAGGGAGAGGTGCTCGCGACGAAGGGAAATCTCAATAACGATATCGGACTTCCGCTGACCCTGCTCGGACTCTGCAGCCGTCATCGCTTCGCAGTCGTCGAAATGGGCATGAACCATGCCGGAGAGATCGCCTATCTTTGCAAAATCGCGAACCCGGACGTTGCCGTCGTCAACAATGCGGCGAGCGCCCATCTCGAAGGGCTCGGCAGCGTGTACGACGTGGCAAGAGCGAAGGGGGAGCTTTTCGAGAACCTTCGCGAAGAGGCCGTTGCGGTGATCAATGCCGAAGATCCCCATGCCCCCCTGTGGCGCGAGTTGGCCGGAAACAGGAAAAGAATCGAATTCGGCCTGGAAGGGAAGGATGTCCGGGCGGAATATTTGCTGCACAGGTCGGGCAGCGATCTGTCCATTTTCACCCCTCAGGGTGAAATCGGAGTTTCGCTTTGCGTGCCCGGCCTGCACAACGTGAGAAACGCGCTGGCAGCGACTGCGGTTTGCTGCGCGCTCGGGATTCCTTCCGCGAACATCGCGAAGGGGCTTTCGGCATTTTGCGGCGTGCCCGGCAGGATGCAGATCGGCAAGGGAAGAGGCGGTGCAGTCCTCGTCAACGACACGTACAATGCCAACCCCGATTCTGTGCGCGCCGCGATTTCCTGGCTCGCAGCGCAGCCCGGGAAAAGGATCCTGGTGCTGGGAGACATGGGCGAACTGGGGCGCGAGTCCGCTTCGCTGCATGCGCAGATCGGGGTGGATGCAAAGCGCGCAGGGATCGACTGCCTGTTCACGCTGGGGGAGGCGAGCCGCAGGGCGGCAGAATCCTTCGGGGAAGGGGCTCAGTCCTTTTTCGATGCGGCGGAACTCGCCGTCGCGGCGATTTCCAGGATGGGGCCGGAGGTCACGGCGCTCGTCAAGGGATCCAGGTTCATGAAAATGGAGAAGGTGGTGGAAAAAATGGAAGAAGGGGCAGGCTCATGCTCCTGATGCTGGCGCAAGCCCTGTCGCACGACATCAGAACGTTCAACGTGTTCAATTACATCACGTTGCGGACCGTGCTCGCCTCGATGACTTCGCTCGGGATTTCCTTCATGGTCGGTCCGGCCATGATCCGTAAGCTCACGGCGTACAAGATCGGGCAGGCGGTGCGCAGCGATGGCCCGCAGACCCATCTCGCCAAGGCGGGAACGCCGACCATGGGCGGCGCGCTGATCCTGGTTTCGGTCGCGATTTCCACCCTGCTCTGGGGGGATCTCGCCAACCGCTATGTCTGGGTGACGCTCATCACCACCATGGGATACGGCGTGATCGGCTGGATCGACGATTACAGGAAGGTGGTGGAGAAAAATCCGAAGGGATTGTCGGCGAGGGCGAAGATGTTCTGGCAGTCGCTGATCGCGATCGGAGTCGGGATCTATCTCGCGAGAACCGCCACCCTGCCCGCTGAAACGGAATTCATCGTTCCGTTTTTCAAGCATCTGGTGATTCCTCTCGGCAGCGCGGGCTTCGTGCTGATGGCCTATTTCGTGATCGTCGGAACGAGCAATGCGGTGAATCTCACCGACGGGCTGGACGGACTTGCGATCATGCCGACGGTGCTGGTCGCGGGCGCCTTCTCCATCTTCGCCTATGTGGCGGGCCATGCGGTGTTCTCGAAATATCTCGGCGTGCCGCACATTCCGGGCGCTGGAGAGCTTTCCGTATTCTGCGGCGCGCTCACCGGGGCGGGACTTGCCTTTCTCTGGTTCAACGCCTATCCGGCAGAGGTTTTCATGGGGGATGTCGGCGCGCTCGCCCTGGGCGGTGCGCTCGGCCTGATTGCCGTGATCGTACGCCAGGAACTCGTGCTGTTCATGATGGGCGGAGTGTTCGTCGTGGAAACGCTCTCGGTGATGATCCAGGTGACTTCCTTCAAGCTCACCGGAAAGCGCGTGTTCAGGATGGCGCCGCTCCATCATCATTTCGAGCTGAAGGGATGGAAGGAAACGCAGGTGGTGGTGCGCTTCTGGATCATCACCATGATGCTTGTGCTGCTCGGCTTGTCCACGCTGAAGCTGAGGTGAGAAATGAAATTCTCGGGCAAAAGGGCGTTGGTTCTCGGTCTCGGCGAAACCGGATATTCGGCTGCAAGATGGCTGAAATCGGTTGGTGCGGATGTTTCCGCGGCCGACACCAGGAGCGAGCCTCCCCGCTCGGTTCCCGGGATGAAGGTGTTTTGCGGTCCTTTCCGGGAAGAAATCCTCGAGGGGATCGATCTGCTGGTGCTGAGCCCCGGGATCTCGATCCATGAGCCGCTGGTGCAAAAGGCGATGGCAGCAGGAATCGACGTGGCGGGGGATGTCGAGCTGTTCGCGAGGGAGATCGCTTCCAGGCACCCCGCGTCGAAAGTCGTCGCCATCACCGGATCGAACGGCAAAAGCACGGTGACCGCCATGGTCGGAAGGATTTGCGAACAATCCGCTCTTGCCACCGTGGTGGCGGGAAACATCGGTCTTCCTGTCCTCGACACCCTGGAGGAAGTCGCGCAGGTCTATGTGCTGGAACTCTCCAGCTTCCAGCTGGAAACCCTGCGAAGCCTGTCTCCTGACGCATCGGCCGCGCTGAATCTCAGCGAGGACCATCTCGACCGGCACGGCACGATGGACGAATACGCGAGGGCGAAAGCGGCGATCTTCGCCGGGGAAGGGGTGCAGGTTCTGAACCGGGAAGATCCGGCCATCATGGCGATGCGCCTGCCGGGGCGGCGTGTTTTCACATTCGGCTCCTCCGTTCCAGCATCCGATGGCGAATACGGAATCGTCGAATCGCGAGGAGAAAAATGGCTCGCGAACGGAGCGAGGAAGCTGATGAAGGTTTCGCAACTGAAGGTGGAAGGGCTGCACAATGCGATGAATGCGCTCGCATCCTTCGCGCTTTGCGAGGCGATCGGCATTGCAGAAGAAAAAATCGCCGCAGCCCTCGCCGAATTTTCAGGACTCCCCCATCGGGTGGAAAAGGTCTGTGAAATCGGTGGAATCCGCTTTTATGACGACTCCAAGGGAACCAATGTCGGCGCGACGGTCGCAGCCCTTACCGGCCTGGGCGGGACATCCGTGGTGATCCTGGGAGGGGA
Organism: Pseudomonadota bacterium; assembly: GCA_021848705.1. GTDB lineage: Bacteria > Pseudomonadota > Gammaproteobacteria > Burkholderiales > JABEVD01 > JABEVD01. Next base: position 4,068 of record JAJZTT010000117.1, on the reverse strand, counting down.
GGGAAAAGGGCAGGATTTCTCGCTTCTGAAGCCCGCGATCGAGGCGCATGCTCGGGCGGTTGTGCTCATCGGGCGCGATGCGGATGTCATCGGGCGTTCGATTTCGGGCGGACAAGTGCCGCACTTGCGCGCAAACAGCCTGGATGAGGCGGTGAGGATGGCGTTCGATGCAGCAAGGGATGGAGATGCAGTGCTGCTCTCCCCCGCCTGCGCGAGCTTCGACATGTTCAGGAATTACGCGCATCGCGCGGAAGTCTTCGTCGAATCCTGTCGCAAACTGGAGAAGGAAGCATGTCTGTCGCGCTGAAACAGGAAAGCGAATATGACCAGGCGCTGCTCTGGATCGTCCTGTTCCTGTTCGGGATCGGACTGGTGATGGTGTATTCCGCATCGATCGCGGTGGCCGATGCGAGGAAGGGTTTCCCCGCCTATTATCTCGTCCGGCAGTCGGCCTACATCCTGACCGGAGCCGCGGCAGGCTATGCCGCCTTTCACGTTCCGATGCGGATCTGGCAGAAATATGCGCCCTACATTTTCATGCTCATGGCCTTCATGCTGCTGCTGGTGCTGGTTCCGGGAATCGGTCGGGCTGCCAATGGAAGCACGAGATGGATTCCGCTCGGATTCGCCCATTTCCAGCCTTCGGAATTCATGAAGCTTTGCGTGGTGCTGTATGCGGCCGATTACACGGTGAGGAAGGCCGCCTACATGAACAACCTGAGCAAGGGGTTCACGCCCATGCTTTTCGTGATCCTGTTCACCGGCATGCTGCTGCTCAGGGAACCGGATTTCGGCGCTTTCGCTGTGATCACGGTCATCACCATGGCTGCGCTTTTCCTCGGAGGAATGAACGGAAGATTGTTCACTGCTTTGCTCGTCCTGGCTGCGGTCGGGTTCACCCTGCTCGTGCTGAGCAAGGCATACAGGATGGACCGTGTGGTCGGATTCATGAACCCATGGGCGGATCCGCAGGGGAAAGGGTATCAGTTGAGCCATGCGCTGGTCGCGATCGGCAGGGGGGAATGGCTCGGAGTGGGGCTGGGCGCGAGCGTGGAGAAACTCCTTTATCTTCCGGAAGCCCAGTCAGACTTCCTGTTCGCCGTGATCGGGGAGGAACTCGGATTCGTCGGCATCGCGGTCGTGATCGGCCTGTTCGCAGCCTTCGTGATTCGCTCCTTCATGATCGGGCGCACCGCGGCGTCGATGGAAAAATACTTTTCGGCACTGGTGGCGCAGGGAGTCGGGGTGTGGATCGGTGTGCAGGCCATCGTCAATCTCGGGGTGAACATGGGGGTGTTGCCGACCAAGGGGCTGACGCTCCCCATGCTGAGCTACGGGGGAAGCGGAATCGTCGCCAACTGCCTCGCGCTCGCAGTGCTGTTCCGCGTCGACTACGAGAATCGCCAGCTCATGAAGGGGAGGGCGTTCTGATGAAGACGATCCTGATCATGGCAGGAGGAACGGGAGGGCATATTTTTGGCTCCGACATAACGCGCGCTTCGCACGCATTAGTCTTCACCGAAAATGGGGAGGCTGCGTGAAGACGATCCTGATCATGGCAGGAGGAACGGGAGGGCATATTTTTCCGGCACTCGCGGTCGCTGGAGAGATGAAGGAATCCGGATTCGATGTGGTCTGGCTCGGCACCAGGGGGGGGATGGAGTCAAAGCTGGTGCCCGACCATGGATACGAAATCGAATATGTGAAGATGTCCGGGGTCAGGAAGAGCGGGTTGTCGAGATGGGCGCTCCTTCCAGTCACCCTGCTGTTCGCCTGCATCCAGGCGCTTTCGGTGTTGAGGAAAAGAAAACCGGACGTGGTGCTCGGAATGGGCGGATTCGCATCGTTTCCTGGCGCAGTCGCTGCATTCCTGCTGGGGTGCCCGCTGGTGATCCACGAACAGAACGCGATCGCAGGACTTTCGAACCGGGTGATTTCGAAATTTGCGAAAAGGACGCTGGTTGCGTTTCCGGACGCGATTCCGGGCGGGACCTTCGTGGGCAATCCCGTGAGGAAGGAAATTGCCGCTCTTTCCATGGGCAGCCGCGAAGGAAGGCTGAAGCTCCTGGTGATGGGGGGAAGCCGCGGGGCACGCGCGATCAACGATGCGATGCCCAAGGCGATGGCATTGATCGGGGAAAAATTTCGTCCCGATGTGCTGCACCAGAGCGGGGAAGCCGATTGCGAAAGGGTGAAGGCCGCCTATGCGGATTCGGGGTGCGATGCGGAAGTGGTTCCCTTCATTTCGGACGTGGCGAAGGCCTATGCGGAATGCGATCTGGTTCTCGGCAGGTCCGGGGCGCTCACGGTCGCCGAGATCGCAGCGGCTGGGCTTCCTTCCATCCTGGTCCCCTATCCGCATGCGGTGGACGATCACCAGAGCGCCAATGCCCGCTATCTCTCGGATGCGGGCGCAGCCTGGCTCGTTCCGCAAAACGAACTGGAACCCGAAAAAATCGCGGCAATGATTACGAAACTGGACAGGGAAAGGCTTCAGGAAATGGGAAGGAAGGCGAGAAGGCTCGCCGTGATCGACGCGACCGAAAAAGTCGGACGGATTTGCAGGGAGCTTGCGGCATGAGGAGGATGGACATTGCGGCATAAGATCAATCACATCCACTTCGTCGGGATCGGCGGGGCGGGAATGAGCGGAATCGCGGAAGTGCTGATGAACCTCGGATATGTCGTGTCCGGTTCGGACATCGGGGAGAATTCCGCGACGAAAAGGCTCTCTTCGCTCGGCGCAGCGATCCGCATCGGGCATGCTGCGGAAAACATTTCAGGAGCGGACGCCGTGGTGGTGTCGACCGCGGTGAAACAGGACAACCCGGAAGTGGCGGCGGCGAGGGAGCACAGGATCCCGGTGGTGCCGAGGGCGATGATGCTCTCCGAACTGATGAGGCTGAAGAAGGGAATCGCGGTCGCGGGCACTCACGGCAAGACCACCACGACCAGCCTGGTTTCAAGCGTGCTCGCGGAAGGAGGGATGGATCCCACCTTCGTCATCGGGGGCAGACTGAACAGCGCGGGAGCCAATGCGAAGCTCGGCACCGGGGAATTCATCGTGGCGGAGGCCGACGAATCGGATGCCTCCTTCCTCTACCTTCAGCCCGTGATCGCAGTCGTCACCAACATCGACGCGGACCACATGGAAACCTACGGGCACGATTTTTCGCGCCTCAAGCAGGCTTTCGTCGATTTCATCGAGCACCTTCCCTTCTACGGGGTGGCGGTGCTTTGCACCGACGACGAGAACGTGGCCGAAATCAGCGGCAGAATCACCCGGACCTTCATCGGCTACGGGCTCAATGAAGGAGCGCAGATCCGGGCGAAGGAGATCGAGCACAGCGCGAGCAGGATGAAATTCCGGGTGGCGCTGAACAGCCATTCCTTCCCCGTGACGCTCAATCTCCCAGGAATTCACAACGTGAAAAATGCCCTCGCTGCTGTGGCGGTAGGGGTCGAGTTGGGGGTGCCGGAAGATTCGATCGCCAAGGCGCTTTCCGAATTCAGGGGGGTGGGCAGGCGGTTCCAGAATTACGGGGAAATTCCTGCAGAAGGGGGAGGGAGCTACACCCTCGTCGACGATTACGGCCATCATCCCGCTGAAATGTCCGCCACCATCGCCGCTGCGAGAGGGGCTTATCCGGGAAGAAGGCTGGTGCTCGCCTTCCAGCCGCACCGATATACCCGGACCCGGGATCTGTTCGAGGATTTCGCGAAGGTGCTCGCCACGGTGGATGCGCTGGTGCTCTCCGAAGTGTATCCGGCTGGAGAGGCGCCGATCGTCGCTGCGGACGGAAGGTCTCTCGCACGTGCGGTCAGGGTGCAGGGCAGGGTGGAGCCGATTTTCGCGGAAACGAGCGAGGAGATCCTGGAAGCGATCGGCCATGTCGCGCGGGATGGGGACGTCGTCCTGGTGATGGGGGCGGGTTCGATCGGATCGATCGCAGGAACGCTGGCCGGGAAAAAATGATGCGAGGAATCCTGCTCGAATCCGAACCGATGAGCCGCCACACCAGTTGGCGGGCGGGCGGGGTTGCACAGCGCTGCTACCGTCCTAGATCG
>JAJZTT010000116.1 GCA_021848705.1 Pseudomonadota bacterium | reverse complement strand
CGATCTATGGTCGCGAGTTTTTCCGAAGAGGGAAGGCGGAAAGTGCTGCTGCACAAGGCGGTGGATCAGTTGCGGCAATGCCTCGACACCATCGTGAACAACCCCACCGACCGGCGCATTCTCTTCCATGGATGGAATCCTGCGCAACTCGACGAGATGGCCCTCCCCCCCTGTCATCTCCTCTACCAGTTCCTGCCCAATGTGGCCAAAAGGGAACTTTCCCTCTGCCTCTACATCCGGAGCAACGACATCGGCCTCGGCGCCCCCTTCAACCTCGCTGAAGGAGCTGTCCTGCTCGAACTCGTCTCGCGGCTCACCGGCTACCGGGCACGCTGGTTCACCTATTTCATCGCCGATGCGCATGTCTACGAAAACCATTTGCCGATGCTCGAGGAGCAGCTGAAGCGCGAGCCTTATCCCGCCCCCAGACTCGTCCTCTCCGATCGGATTCCGCAGTTTGCGGAAACGGGACAATACGAGCCGCAATGGCTGGAAAAAGTGGAACCTTCGGATTTCACCCTGGAAGACTATCTCCACCATGCACCGCTGACGGCGCCGATGGCGGTCTGATTCTCCAAAGATAAAGCTTCCTCCCCCCCGCTTCCAGGATCTCGTCGGGCGGGAACCCGGGCACTTCGAAGGTATTGCTGACGAAAATCGAGCCCGGCTTCATTTCCTTCAGCACTTTCGTGAAGAGATCCTGCATGGGAACGGGCGAGAGGAAGGCATAGACCGCATCGAATCGGGAAAGATCGGTTCTTTCGTAACTTCCCCATTTCATTTCGACGCCGGCATTTCCGAAGTGGCGGATCCTGCCGAGAAGAAAGGGAAGGGGCGCGATTTCGATGCCGAAATAATGCCCTTCCGGACGCAGCCTGCCAAGATTTGCGATCAGTCCGCCCGTTCCGGACCCGAGATCTGCGAATTCGAAAGCGCCATCCGGAATCACATCCGCAAGGATCCGCGCGACGGCTTCCCCGGAAAGATAGAGCGGAACGCGGGTCGTCATCACGTTCCAGTAGACGAGCCCCAGGACCAGAAATGCGGCAAGGTACCAGAGCGGATCGATTCCGATTTCCAGCGCCAGCACCACGAAAGGGGCGAAGCAGAACTGGATCGGGATCCACCATCTTTCCATGCGCAGGGAAAAAACGGCTGCGAGAAATCCTTCGAGCAGGGAAAGCTGCAACGTTGACCATGGCGGCGCAAAAGAATGGGCCGCAAGGAATGCGGCAAGCTGGATGAGGAACGCCTTCGAAGCCGGGGGAATCTTCAAGTTCATGCAGGATGAAATAGCCGAAAGTATAATGCCATTTTCGGAAGATGCCCATGAACAACAAACCCACTTTCACGCTGCTCATCACCTGTCCGGACCGCAAGGGACTGGTCGCCGGAATTTCCGAATTCCTCTACCTGCACGGCGCGAACATCGTCCATGCCGACCAGCATCAGGACGGCGTGCTGTTTCTGATGAGAATCGAGTGGGAAATCGAGGGTTTCGATCTGTCCCTCTTCGACTTCAGGCATGCCTTCGCCCCGCTCGCCGCGAAATTCGAAATGCACTGGAGGATCGACGAGTCCGGATCAAGGCCGCGCATGGCGATTTTCGTCTCGCGCTACGACCATTGCCTGGTCGACCTGCTCTACCGGCACAGAAGCTCCGAGCTCCGCTGCGACATCCCGCTCGTCATCGGAAACCATGCGGAAACGCGCAATCTCGCCGCCTTCTACGGCATCCCGTTCCATCTTGTGGAAGTCGAAAAAGGGAAAAAGGAAGAAGCGGAAGAAACCCAGCTCGCACTACTGAAGAAGTACGACATCGATTTCGTCGTGCTCGCCCGTTACATGCAGGTCTTGTCCGCCGATTTCGTCTCGCAATACCCGGAGCGCATCATCAACATCCACCACTCATTCCTGCCCGCGTTCCATGGAGCGAGGCCCTATCACCGGGCTTTCGAGCGCGGGGTGAAGCTGATCGGGGCCACCGCCCACTATGTCACGGACCTGCTGGACGAGGGTCCCATCATCGAGCAGGACGTGATCCGGGTTTCCCACCGCGACGCGCTCGAGGACCTGGTCCAGAAGGGCCGGGATCTCGAGAAGATCGTGCTGTCCCGTGCCGTGCGCTGGCACCTCGAAAACCGGATCATCGTCACGAGCGGCAAGACGGTGGTTTTCGACTGAATTATTTGAGCCTCTTCCAGATCTTCTTCTTGAGCAGATAAAGCAGGAAGGTGAGCACGAAGAAGTAGCCGATCACGTATTTCCCGAGCGTGACGCGCTCTTCTGCATAAGGGTCGGAAGCCCAGTCGAGGAAGGCGGCCGCATCCCGAACCTTGGCTTCGATTTCCTTCCTGCTCGCCGCATCCGCCTGGGCAATCATGAACACGTCCGGCATCTTGACCCCCGGGAAGGCATGGTTTGCCGTCTGCCCCTTCGAATCGGTATAGAAGCCGGTCACCAGTTCATAGATATATTTCGCACCGCCCTCCCTTGCTTTCGCCATGAGCGAAAGATCCGGCGGGACGATTCCGAACATGCCGAGTTCGGTCGCCGCATCCATCTGGGACTGGAACGACTCCCCCATCGGCTTGTCGCCGCGCATCGAATCCACCTCGGCCTTGGTGAAGCCGATCTTCAACAGATCGTTGTACTTGATGTATTTCAGGCTGTGGCAGCCGTTGCACACCTCGAGCGCGACATGCGCGCCGCGTTTCAGTTGCGCCTGGTCGGCGGCATGGCCGACAGGGATCATCAGGCTGAACAGGAGCCCGGCCAATATCGATTTACGCATTTCCTTCCGCCTCCGCGATTTCTTTTCTGGCCATCGCCTCCACTGCGGGCGGCAGGCCCCTTGCCAGCACAAATTTTTCTTCCCACCTGGAAATCAAGGGTAGAAGCAGGAAGGTGAGAAAATAGATCGTGGTGCAGATCTCGCCGACCATTTTGAGCGTTCCTGAAGGAGGATGAGCGCCCACATAGCCCAGAACGAAGATGTCGATCAGGAAAATGTAGAACATCGCGCGGTAAACCGGCCGGTATCTCGCGCCCCCCGTGATCCTGGAGCGGTCGAGGTAGGGCATCGCTGCGAAGATCATCACCGAGATCCCCATCGCCACCACGCCACCCGCAAGATCCGGAACCGAGCGCAGGATCGCATAGAAGGGGAGGAAATACCATTCCGGAACGATGTGCGCAGGAGTCTGCATCGGATTGGCCGGGATGTTGTTGGCCGCTTCGATGAAGAGATCCGGCTTGAAGAACACGATGAGCAGGTAGACGATCATGAAGATGCCGAGACCGAACAGATCCTTGATGGTGAAGTAGGGATGGAAGGGAATGTTGTCCTTGTCGGCGAGGTTGATGCCGGAAGGATTGCTGCTTCTCACCGTATGCAGCGCGACCAGATGGATCACCACGGCGCCGAAGATGAGGAAGGGAAACAGGTAATGCAGCGCGAAGAAACGGGTGAGCGTGGGATCATCCACGGTGAAGCCGCCGCGGAGCCAGGTCACGATCTCGTCTCCATAGACCGGAGTCGCCTTGAACAGGCTCGTGATCACCTGTGCGCCCCAGTAGGACATCTGCCCCCATGGCAGCAGGTATCCCATGAACGCGGTGGCCATCAGCAGCAGCAGCAGCCCCTGCCCTGTCCACCACAGCAGTTCCCTCGGCCTCCTGTAGGATCCGTAATAGAGCGTTCTGGCCATGTGCGTGTAGATCACCGCGAAGAATGCGGATGCTCCGGTCGAATGCAGATAGCGGATCAGCCAGCCGTAATTGACCTCTCGCATGATGTGCTGGATGGAATCGAAGGCGAGATGCGAATCCGGCTTGTAATGCATGGCGAGGAAAATCCCCGTCACGATCTGGATCACCAGCACGAAGCCTGCCAGGAAACCGAAGCCCCACCAGTAACTCAGATTGCGAGGGGTGGGATAACCGGTGAGTTCGTGCTTGACGAAATAACTCAGGGGGAAGCGGGCGTCAATCCAGTTTATGATCTTGTTCATCACGCTTTTCCAATCAGTATCTTGTTTTCGGACACGAAATGGTAGGGCGGAAGATCCAGGTTCCGGGGAGCCGGCCCCGAAATGATCCTGCCGCTATTGTCATACACGCTGCCATGGCAGGGGCAAAGCCATCCCGTCTCGGTCTTGTTCGGAACGCATCCCAGGTGGGTACAGATGCCGATCACGACCAGCCATTCCGGTTTCTGCACGCGCTTGGAATCCGCTTCCGGATCCTTTCCGCCATTGGAAGACTCCATCGCCTTGATTTCGTCCGGCGTTCTGTGCACCACAAAAACCGGCTTGCCCTGCCAGGGGAAGGTTTTCTCTTCTCCCGGAGCGATGCCGGATAGATCGATCTCGGTGGTGGCCTTCGCCAGCACGTCGGAGGATGGATTCATGCTGCTCACGAAGGGAACGCAGGCTGCCGCCACTCCCGCCGCCGCAACTCCTGCGGTCACCGTCCCGAGAAAATCCCGCCTCGAGAGATCCGCGCCGTCGTTTTCATCGATGATATTTTCGGACATGGTGTAGAAATATTAAGAAAGACTTATGGAAATCGTAGCACAAAAAATTCGCCGTGGAATAACCCTGATAGCGTAATCCGTATTTGTTATGCTTTCATGACCGTCACAGGAAACGCGCCAGAAGGGCGGACTCAAGCCCTTCATCCATTGGGATTTTCACCCTGTGCCCGGCCCCTTTTGCGACCGAAATCCCCCCCCCCTCCGGATCAAGCATTTTCTCCAGCAGGATCACCCGGTTTCCGGAGGGATGGATGACTTCCAGCCTGTCCCCGACTTCGAAGCGGTTTTTCACATCGACTTCGGCAAGGCCGTTTTCGATCGAAAGGACATCCCCCACATACAGGCTTCTGGACGATTCGGAATGTCCCCTCATGTAGTTCTGGTATTCCCCTGTGTGATGGCGAACGTAAAATCCGTCGGTATAGCCCCGGCTGGCGAGTCCCTCGAGCTCGGGCAGGAGGGCGGGATTGAAAGGTTTGCCTGCTGCCGCATCGTCGATCGCGCGCCGGTACACCTGCGCGGTTCTCGCCACGTAGTAAAGGGATTTCGTCCTTCCTTCCACTTTCAGGGAATCGATCCCCATGGCCACCAGCCTGCCGACATGCTCCACCGCCCTGAGATCCTTCGAATTCATGATGTAGGTGCCATGTTCGTCCTCGAAAATCGGCATGAGTTCACCGGGACGCTTCGATTCCTCGATGAGATAGACCCGCTCTGCAAGGGGATGGCGCTCCTGCCCGCCCAAGGAAGCGAACTTCGCGCTCTCCCTTTCGAAGTCGAAATCGATTTTCGCGATTCCGGCACCTTCGTCTTCCATTGCCGGCGAAACCTTGTAATCCCATCTGCAGGAATTGGTGCAGGTTCCCTGGTTGGGATCCCGGTGGTTGAAATACCCTGAAAGGAGGCATCTTCCGGAATAGGCGATGCACAGGGCACCGTGCACGAACACCTCGAGTTCCATGTCCGGGCAGCGATCGCGAATTTCCGCGATTTCCTCGAGAGAAAGCTCCCGGGAGAGGATCACCCTGGAGAGTCCCAGGTGCTTCCAGAATTGCACCGATGCATAATTGACGGTATTGGCCTGAACCGACAAATGCACCGGAAGATCCGGCCATTTTTCCCTCACCATCATGATGAGGCCCGGGTCGGCCATGATGAGGGCATCGGGCTTCATTTCGACCACCCTTTCCATGTCGGCGAGATAGGTCTTCACCTTGGCGTTGTGCGGCATAAGATTGCTCGCGACATAGAATTTTTTCCCGAGGGTTCTGGCTTCCAGAATACCCTTCTCCAGTTCCTCCAGCCCGAATTCGTTGTTCCGGGCCCGGAGAGAATAACGGGGCTGACCCGCGTAGACCGCATCCGCCCCGAAAGAGAAGGCGGCCCGCATTTTTTCCAGGCTGCCGGCCGGCAGCAACAATTCCGTTTTCATTCTTGATTCCAGCTCCTTGACAATCCGCGGTTTTTGGCCGAGGATCCTTACAATATGCTAAGAGGGATTCATTCCCATTAAAGTTCTCGGATTTTTTTCCGACAAAAGAGCATATCATCGGGAGAGTACGTCCATGAAAAAGAATTTTCCCGTCACTCAGGTCGAGAAGCCTTTTCCGGAAAAATTCCGTCTGGTGTCGAAAACCAACCTGAAGGGGATCATCACTTACGCCAACGATGCGTTCGTTGACATGAGCGGTTTTTCCCGCGAAGAACTCGTTGGAAAAAACCACAACATCGTCCGTCATCCGGACATGCCGCCACAGGCATTCCAGTGGCTGTGGGACACCATCCGCGAAGGCTATCCCTGGCGCGGAATCGTCAAGAATCGCTGCAAGAACGGCGACTATTACTGGGTGAAGGCGCTGGTCGTTCCGATACGAGAACATGACGCCATTTCCGGCTACATGTCGGTTCGGGAAGAGCCCACCCGGGAAGAGATCCGTGCGGCGGAAGCGTATTATGCGCAACTGAACACCACGGGCGCGAAGATCGGTTCCCGCTTCGACAAATACAGGTTCCGCAATCTTCGGCTCAAAACCAAGCTGCAGATCCTGATCCAGGGAACCCTGCTCGTCGTGCTCCTGGGCGCGCAAAGCTGGATATCCGAACATTTCGAGGCTAAAACGGTCTCTTCCGCGCAGGACAGGGCAAAACAGATCGCCAACGAGATCATCGACAGCGCCAACCTGCTGATGGAATCGGGCACGATCAGCGATGTGGCCAACAGGAAGCTCCTCATCGAAAAGATCGAATCGAGCGGTCACATCCGGTCGGCACGTCTGGTGAGAGCACCACAGGTGGTGAAGCAGTTCGGTCCCGGATTGCCCGAGGAACACATCCAGGATGATGTCGAAAGGCATGCGATCGAATCGAAAACGCCCTATTACGCCCTCATTCGGAATGAACAAGGCACTCCGATCTTTCGCGCAGTCACCCCCTACATTGTCAGCCACAACTTTCACCATACCGACTGCCTGAAATGCCACCAGGTCGAAGTGGGGAGCGTGAACGGCGCCTCCGACGTCCGCATCGACCTCAGCACCGATTTTGCCGAACTCAGGAACATCCGGATGAAACTCGTTGCAGGGCAAATCCTGCTGCAGGTGTTCCTGTTCGTCTTCATCGGAAGATGCGTCACCGTGTTCGTGAAAAAACCCATCGACCGTGCGATGGACCAGTTCGAAAGCATCATCCGGGGAAATCTCGATTCCGACATCGACATTTCCGGCAGGGATGAAACGGGGCAACTATTATGCAAGCTGCAGACCATGCAGGCGCACATCCAGGTGATGATCGACGAAATGGCGCTTGCCGCAGCCCGCATCGAGGAAAAATGCACCAGCCTCAATTCCCAGGTCATCCAGGTCGCAGGGCATTCGATGGAGCAGCAGAATCATGTGCAGCGCATCTCCGGCAATATCGCCGGTTTCACCCGTTCGGTGACCGAAGTTGCCAGGGCTTCGCATGATTCCGCCGAGGCGGCAGTCGCCACCCTGAAGATCATTTCCGAAAACAACACCAGGATGGAAAAGAGCCGCGAGACGACTGCGCACGTGGTCGATGCAGTCCGCTCTTCCGGCCACACCATCCTCGAATTGAAGGACGAGATCGAGAAGATCGGCAAGATCACCAAGGTCATCAAGGAAATCGCCGACCAGACCAACCTGCTTGCATTGAATGCCGCAATCGAGGCGGCGCGCGCAGGCGAACAGGGAAGGGGATTCGCCGTCGTGGCGGACGAAGTCAGGAAGCTCGCCGAAAGGACGACCTCCAGCACCATAGACATCACGGGAATGGTCGGCAAGATCCACGATGTCACCCAGACTGCCGTGGAAGCGATGGATCAGGCCGTCTCCGAAGTCGGGATCAGCATCGAGCTCAGCCATGCCAATACCGAAGGCCTGCACCAGATCATGCAGGCGAGCGAACAGGTGACGGCGGGCGCACAGCATATCGCCGACTCTGCCGAAGCGCAATCGGCCACCAGTGACCAGGTTTCAAGGGATCTCGACCACATTTCCACCCTGGTCGAGCACAATTCCAGACTCGCCGAGGAGGCGAAACAGGCTTCACTGGAGCTCACCAGGACCGCAGCTGAACTGCAATCCATGATCCGCCATTTCGAAGCCAAACACGGCTGATCAGGAGAGTCCGTAAAACGCGAGCAAAATCCCTAGTCCCGAGAGGAGCAGGAGGGAAAGCGAGGCGGGAAGGCTTGCCCTCACTCCGAGAAAACCCGCTGCGTAGACTGCCTTCAGCACATTGTTGGAAGAAGCTGCCACCATGATGGCGGCCCCCAGGGGGGCCATCGCCATTCCCCCGGCGCCGCCCTGTGCCAGGCTGAGCACGAAGGGATCGATGTCGGTGACGCCGACCAGACTGGCCAGCCAGTAGATCCCTGCTTCCCCATAAACGGAGCGCACCCAGGTGGATGCGAGCGAGATCGCCACGAACAGGAAGGCAAAGAGGAGCGCTGCGCTCAGTTCCAGCGGATTGCCCTGCATCTCCATCTGCTCGCCCCGCGCGACTGCCCCGGCTTTCCTCCTGCAGAGCCAGGCGAGCAACATTCCCGCAAGGAAAAGTGCGAACATTTTCGGCAAGATGACTACGGCAAGAGGAAGATTGAAAACCGCGACCACCACGCATAGCCGCAGATACATGAGCGCGGTAGCCAGAACGATCCCTGCGAGAATCTCGTATCTGGAAAAGGCGCCGGCCTTTCCCTGGCGTGCCAGCACCACCGTGGTCGCAGTCGAGGAATAAAGCCCGCCCAGCACGGAAGCGGCGAGCAATCCCTTCTCTGGCGAAACATACCGCCTGATCATGTAGCTTGCATAGGAAAGGGTGGAGACCACCACCACGGCGAGCCAGACCTGATGGGGCGTGATCTCGCTCAGCGTGGTGACGGGATGATTGGGAAGCAAGGGCAGGACGATCCCGGTGAGCACCAGGAATTTCCCGCCCGTCACGATTTCTCCGGCCGGCAGCTTCTGGGCGAGGCCGTGCAGGGTCTGCTTCGCGCCAAGCAGCATCACTCCGCTCACGGTGAGG
>JAJZTT010000115.1 GCA_021848705.1 Pseudomonadota bacterium | reverse complement strand
CCTGGAAAGTCGCAACCAGCCTCGCCATGAATTCGGCATCGATCATGCCCTCGCTCCGATCAGGCTTCCAAACCGGATTCCGAGTTCGTGAAGTCCCCTTGCAGCAGATTCAGCCTGCCTGGTTCCGGATACATTCTGGGCGCTGGCCTGCTTGATGTTCTCCATCGCCATCGCAACCTGGTCCATCCCGACCATCTGCTGCTGGCTGGAGGCGGCGATCTGGGTTGCCGCCTGGGAGGCTTCCACGATGCTTTCATAGAGTTGCCGGATGGATTCGCCGGATTCCCTGGATTGCTTCATGCCCGCATCGACGGACTTCGCTCCCTGCTCGGCTGCGAGCACGGCAGTCGATGTTCCCTTCTGGATGTCGGTGAGTATCGCCCTCACCTGCGCCGTGGCCTGCTTCGACTGCTCGGCGAGGCTGCGTATTTCCTGGGCAACGATCACGAATCCCTTGCCCTGCTCCCCAGCCTTGTTGGCCTCGATCGCTGCATTGACCGCGAGCAGGTTGGACTGTTCGGCCAGATCGTTGACGCTGACGATGATTTCGCTGATGGCCTGGCTCTGCTCCGACAGCCTCACCACGCTTCGCGCGATCTGTTCCATCTGATCCTGGATGTCCTGCATCCCCCTGACGGCAGCCCCCACGGACTCCTTTCCGAAAAGCGCAACCTGAGCTGCCTTCTGGGCAGCATCGGAAACATTGCGCGCTTTCTGGCTGGAGAGCTGTGCGGTCTGTTTCACTTCCTCCACGGTTGCAGTGGTTTCGCTCACGGCTGTGGCCGTCTCGGCTGCGCCAGATGCAACCTGGGTTGTGGTGGCGAGAAATTCGCTCGAGGAAGCCGCGATCTTGCCGATGCCATCCTTCAATACCTTCGTGATCGCCCTGGTGATGGCAAAACCGAATACCGAGAGAATGAAGATCGCCAGCGGAATGCCGTAGGTCACCACTGCGCTGGTGGCTCTTGCGCTTCGTTCCTCGAATTCGTTGCGTTTCTCCAGGAGGTTGTTTTCCTCCGCCTTCATCAGGCCGATGAGATTGCGGATGTCGTCCATTTCGGTTTTTCCGCGATTGGTTTTCACGAGCTGCATCGCTGCATCGCTCCCTTTCGCCCTCATGAGATCGATCGTTTCAGCGAGCTCGTTCAGCTTGTCAGACACCAGCGGTCGAAGGGTTGCAAGGCGCTTCTGCTGCACAGGATTGTCGGACACGAGATCGGCCACCCGCTGCATATCGCTGTTCACGTTGACCACCCCGTCCCTGTAGGGTTTCAGGTAGCTTTCCTCTCCAACCAGCAGATAGCCTCGCTGCCCGGTCTCCGAATCCTGCAGTGCGGAAAGAAGATTGTCGAGCGAATTGATGACTTCGTCGGTGTGCCCCCTGAGGCTTGCTCCTTCGATCATTGCAGTCGTGTTCCGCCAGGAAACGATTCCAATGCTGACCAGCATCAGTAGAGCGAGCCCGTATCCTGCAGATATCTTCGCGCCAATTGTCCATCTTTCCATGAGATCCCCCTATCGATAATCCACATCTTCTTTCACGATGATTCCCGGATCTTTCATCAGCCGGCCTGCATCGATCACCATGGCTCTTCCGAGCATGCCGTACAGGAATTTGCAGCTTTGGGAAGGATGAATTTCGTCCCTGCGGATATATTTCGCGCCGAGGATGAAGTCGGCTGCGAGCCCGAAACGCAGATCGCCTGCATCGAGCACGATCAGCCGGTCGTGATCCTCCGTCTCCGGCTGCATGCCGACGAGGACCAGAATGTCCAGGACGGAAACGATTTCCCCCCGGACATTGCTGACGCCAAGAACGAAATCCGGCGTGCAGGGAAGCGGAGTGATGGCATCGAGCTGGCAAATTTCGCGGACATGCTCCATTTCAATGACGAAGGAATTGGAAGATGCAGCGAACTCGATGCATTCGACGAGCGAAGATTCTTCCTTCCACTTCCCGGATGCGAGCTTCCTCGCGCGCACGCCGAGAATCCGGGCGACTTCCTCCTCGCTGCGCTCCTGTCGCATGGAGGCCCCGATCCGCCTGTGAACTTCCCCCCAATCCATTCAGCCTCCCCTTGCAATTCTCACCATTTCTGCGAGGCGCCCTGCCGAAATTCCCCCTGAGTCGGGCAGAATGTCGTCGCGCGAAAGAAGACTCAAAAGAGACAACGCCCTCGAAAAGCTCGCATCCGGATTTCGCCCCGCACTTTTTTTGAGGTTGCCGAGCGCGACATGGGCGGGGATGAAATCGGGCGCAAGATAGAGGACTTTTCCGAGTTCCTCTTCTTCCAGGACGAATTCCCTTTTCTCGTGCAGGATCCTGGAAAGGAGGTAATGCACCGTAAAATCCATCCCATCCTCATCCAGCGCACGCCTGCACCACTTTTCCGCCTCCCCGAGTTCTCCCTTGTCTGCGAAAATCCTCGCCATTTCGGCCGGATCCGGCGTCTTCTCCTGCACATTCGCCATCCCGGAAAATTCGCCCATCTCCTGATTCCAGAAGGAAAAAAGCACTGGTTCAGGAGCTTTTTTTTCGTAAAACACTGCGCCGTCGATTTCCACCCTTTGAAAACCCTTGAAATAATCATCTGCGGCTTCGACAGGGCTCACGACTAGAATTCCGCCTTCCACTACCGCCAATTTCAGGTTTTCCGCAAGCCGCCTCACCATCTTCTCGCCGAAATACATCATCACGTTGCGGCAGAAAACAATGTCCATTCCCGCCGGAAAGGGATCTGCTGCGAGGTTGTGACGGAAGAAATTGACCTTCTGCGCAATCCTTGCGTCGATCCGGTAACCGTTATTCCTTTTCTCGAAATAGCCCTCCCTGACCCAGGCCGGACAGTCCCTGAAAGACCATTCCCCGTAATGCCCCATTTTGGCCTTTTCAAGGAACCCGCCGTTGATGTCGCTCGCCAGGATTTCCGAGGAAATGCCCATCCTGTCCGTCAGAATGGCAAGCGAATACGCCTCCTCCCCGGTGCAGCAACCCGCGCTCCAGATCCTGACCGTCCTGCCGGTGAAGGCGAATTCCGGAAGCACCTTTTTTTCCAGAACACCGAAGAGCTTTGCATCCCTGAAAAAATAGGTCTCGCCTACGGTGAGATGCTCGGCCAGCATCGAAATGGATTGCGTTCCCTGCGACGCCGAGAGCAGCCAGTTCGCGCATTCCGAAACATTGTCGAAGCCGAGCTTCTGCGCCGCCCTGGAGAGGGCCGCTTCGAGATCCCGCCTCTTCCCGAAATGAAGCCCCGTTCCGGTAGCGATGAGATCCCGAAGAGGCTCGTAAATCCGGTCAGGAATCTGCATGGCATTCCCCGAGCGATTCTTCGAGATCGACCGATTCTTCGGCGGAAAGGAATCTTTCCAGGCAGGTGATGACGACGACATTCTCTTCCCTGTACATCGCGCCTTCGAGATAAACGAGGCCGGAAGAGATGCCTGCTGCGGGCACGAAATCGCACTTCGGCACGATCTCCCCGACTTCGTCGACGAGGAGCCCCACTCTGCGGCCAGGGCGGGCGATGATGATCCTGTCGGTGAGCGCGATGCGCTTGTCCGCCATGCCGAAGCGCCTTCGCATGTTGATGACCGGAATGATTTCTCCTGCCAGATCGAACACGCCTTCGATGACGCGGGGCGCGCCTGGAAGAGGGGTGATTTCAACGGAATGGACAACCCTTTCCACATGATCCAGCTTCAGGGCAAAGTGAAATTCAGCCAGTTTGAAGAGGATCAGCGGATCCATCATGAAATTCCCGAGCGTTACTTTTCAGTCACATATGTCGAACCGTATATTTGTAACTAGCAACACTTCCCGGAATTGGCAAGAAATATTTGAGTACTCCTGTCAACTTTGACAGGGTGCCCGGAGCGGATGATTTTCCACTTTCGACCGGCCGGGCCTTCCGCTCCAAAGCATTGGCATGTTAGCATGTTCTGATCGACTCACGACCAGGGCGTCGTTGCGACAGGATGACCTTCAAGGAGGCAGGATGCGCAAAGGACCACGAGAAATCATCACCCCTTTCCGGCCGATTCCGCTCGAAATTCCGGAGGGGATGAAGCCCAACGAATTCTTCAACAGCACCGAAAATCTCGACGATCTGGCGAACAACAACGGGCTGCTCGTCACGCCGGAAAATCTGCTCCTCTACCGCAAGGCGCTCGGTCACAGCAAGGAATTCGACTGCTCGATCCTCTACAACACCTCCAAACTCATCCTGAATCCCCTTGGGCGCCCGGTGAGGCGAACCCAGGTAGCGGAAAACGTGAAGCATGAATGGAACAGGATGAACCGGATCATCATCGATTACATGCTGGAATCCTGGCCCGACCCGGAAGATGCGCTGATCCTCGCGGGAGAAGCGAGTCTCGATGCCACATGGCCGCTCACTTCGCCGGGCGTGCCGAGCATCCGGATGTTGCACAACCATTTCATCGTTTTTCCGATGACCGAATTACGGGAAGCGAAACTGGCAGACCCGGCCAATCCCAATCTCACCGACGGCGGGCAGCACAGTCTTTTCCAGGCTTACATGAGGGACGTGTATCGCGAGTTCTTCGAGCGCGCGCTCGACCTGAAAATCCTGAAGTCAGCGAGCGATGCCGACGCCTGCATCCGGCTCACCGGATACCCTCAGGGGTTGCCGAGCTGGGAAGTGACAGGTGGGGCGGATGCCCTTCGCGACCTTCATTTCTGGAAGGAATACGACGAGGTGCTGAAGGGATTCATCGATTTCTACAGGACCTTCTTTTCACAGGTCTCGACGCACAATGCGCCCATTTTGCCCGATGTGCATTTTCCCGAAGAAGTGGAGGACGTACTTCTTTTCGACAACGACTTCATGAGGACCGCAAAGAAGGTTCGCGACCACTGCATCGCCGATGCGAAATACGCCAACGCCATCCGCTGGCAGCCCGCATTCAAGCAGATCCTCTACCGGAACGAAGAGGGAAAGCTCATCGTCACCATCAGCCAGAATTCCATAGGCAATGCGATCACGGAACTCCTCGGCGTGGTGGTGAACCGAATTCCGGATGAAGAGGCCTACGCAAGATGCGAGCCAGCGCTGATTTCAAGACTGATGGAAGTCCGCCGCAGGCTGGTCGAAGCCGATCTAGGCGAAGGAATCGCAACCACCGGATGGGGGAAGGAATGACCTGTCCCTTTCGCGCAGATCCTTCCATTCGAGGAACTTTTGCGCCTCCATGGGCTGGGCGATTCCGAAACCCTGCGCATATTCGCAGCCCATTTCGAGAAGCGCCCTGTAATGCGCCTCCGTCTCCACGCCCTCTGCTATGGCATGGCGCCCGAATGTTCCTGCAAGAGAGATGACGCTTTGCACGATCGCGCGGTCGCCCGGATCATCCAGCATCACCCTCACGAAAGTGCGGTCGATCTTGATCGCATCCACGTACAGCTTCCTGAGATAGGAAAGTGAGGAATACCCCGTTCCGAAGTCGTCCAGGGCGAAGCTGACGCCGAATTGCCTGCAGGATGAAATGATCTCGTTGACGAGCGCAATATCCTGAAGGGTGGCCGTTTCCAGCAACTCGATCTGCAGACTTCCGGGTGGAAGCCCGGGGTGGGTGAGGATCGCACGCTCCAGATTCCTGACGAAATCCCTCGATTCCAGATGGTAGGCGGAAATGTTGACGCTGACCTGGATTTCCAGGCCGGATTTCCGCCACTCTTCCATCTGCTTCAAGGCCTGCTCGATCACCCATTCTCCGATTTTGATGTCGAGTTCGGTGTTTTCCACCGTCCCGAGGAATTCGCCTGGCAGAAGGAAGCCGCGCTCGGGATGATTCCAGCGGATCAGCGCCTCCGCCCCGTGCAGTTCATGGGTTTTCAGGCTGATCTTGGGCTGGTAGTGGAGCTCGAACTGCCCTCCCTCCAGCCCCTCCCTGACCTGCCTGAGGAAGGAGAGCTGCACCTGGATTCTCTGGTCGAGATTGGGGTCGTAGATCTGAAAGCGGTTCTTTCCCGACTGCTTGGCGATGTACATGGCCTGGTCCGCATGGCGCAGCAGGGTATCCGGATCCTCGTTGTCGAGCGGGTAGATGGCCACGCCGATGCTCGCGCCGAGTTCCAGTTTCGCTCCCCGGATGAGGATCGGTTCCGAGATCCTGGAGAGCAGCCTTTCCAGGGAAGCCACGCATTCGTCCCCCTTCTCGATTCCCGTCTGAAGGATCACGAATTCGTCTCCGCCCAGCCTGGCCACCGTATCCCCGCCGCGGATGGATTTGCTGATGCGCCTCGCGATCTCGATCAGGACTTCGTCGCCCGTCTCATGTCCGTACTTGTCGTTCACCGGCTTGAACCCGTCGAGATCCATGTAGCAGATCGCCAGCAGGTTCTGTTCGCGGTTCGCCTGCGCAATCGCATGCTTCAGCCTGTCGGCGAGCAGCATCCGGTTCGGAATACCGGTGAGCGGGTCATAATGCGCGATCTGCTCGAGTTCAGCCTCGTGGCGCTTGATCTGGCTGATGTCGGAAAACACGGCGACATGCCGGATGACCTCTCCATCCTCGTTCTTCACCACGGAGATGGAAAGCAGCGCGGCATAGTTCTTCCCGGATTTGTTGCGGTTCCAGATTTCCCCCCTCCATCTTCCATCCTTCAGGATGGCAGCCCACATTCCCCGGAAAAATTCTTCGGAATGAAGGCCGGATTCGAGCATCCCCGGGTTTTTCCCGATCGCTTCCTCCCTGGAATATCCTGTGATCGAGGAGAAGGCGGGATTGACATCGACGATCCGGTTTTCTGAATCCGTGATCAGGATTCCTTCCTGGCTCGATTCGAACACCCCTGCATTGATCCTGAGCGTTTCCATGGCCTGCCTGCGCACCTGGAAATCCCTGAGCGCCTGGATGCCGAAGCAAAGATTGCTGGTGAGATGTTCGAGAAGGAGGACCTCCTGTTCCGAGAAGGCGCTGGCTTCCCTGGAATAGATGGTGAGGACACTTCCCGGCTTGCCATTTTCCAGGATGGGAAGAGCAATGCTCGCCTGGTATCCGATGCCGAGCGCGGCATTCCTCCATGGAGCCATCTCGGGGTTGAGCAGGCAATTCTGGTTCACCTGCGTCTTCCCTGTCCTGAAAGCCTTCCCGGTCGGCCCCCTCCCTTGCTCGTTGTCCGCCCAGGAAACGACCACGCTGCCGAGGTATCCATCCTCGTAACCGGACTGGGCGATCGGTCTGAAAGTACTTCCTTCATCCTGCTGGGGAATTCCCACCCATGCCATCACGTAGCCGCCCACTTCGACGATGAGCCTGCAGATGCTGGAAAGCATTTCAGTCTCGCTTTGCGCACGCATGATGACATCCCCCGCATCGCTCAGGAGCCTGTAGGCCCTGGCAAGGGTCGCCTGCGATTTTTCCAGCCTCTTGCGCCCGGTGATATCACGGGAGGATTTGAAGAGGACCGTCCTTCCATCGAGTTCGAGCGGAAGTGCGCTCACCTCGACATCGATGATTTTTCCATTCCTCAGCCTGTGGCGGGTTTCGAACTGGGTCCTCTCCTGCCTCCCCAGCCTTTCCCTGATTCCCCCTTCCAGGTCTTCTTCCAGATACCATTGCGAGGCATTCGCCCCGATCATTTCCTCCCTGCTGTAGCCGAGCATCGAACAGAAAGAATCGCTCACCTCCAGGACATTCCCCTGAGGATCCAGGATGTGGATTCCGTCGCTGGCATTGCGAAGCAGGGCCAGATTCTTTTCGTTTTCCTTGCGCAAGGCTTCGAGAAGGTTTTTCCTCTCCGTGATGTCGCCAAAAACGGCAAGGGAAGCGGGACGTCCGTTGAATTCGACGGAAAGGGCCGAAACCTCTGCATGAAAGAAGGATCCGTCCAGACGGAGAAGCTTCTCCTCCATGCTGCCGGAATTCTTCCCCAGAAGCGCAGCCTCCGCCCTTTTCCGCACGATCTCGATGAATTCAGGATGAACCCTTTCCATCACCGGGGTGCCGTGGAGTTTTTCAGGGCTCACGGAACCGAAATGTTTCGCTGCTGCAAGATTCGCCAGAACGATTTTCCCGCCCTGATGGATGAGGACGCCATAGGGAAGAAAATCGATCAGGCGGCGATACTCGCTCTCGCTCTGTTGAAGCTTCAGGCTGATCGACTTCAGATCGGTGATGTCGTAAAACCAGCCGAGAACGGCCATCTCCTTCTGATAGGGAATCGGCATGTAGGAAGCCAGCGTCCAGACCGGAGGGCTTCCGGGAATGGAAAGCTCCATTTCACGGTCGATGATGGAATTCCCGTTCGCGAGTTCCGCAAGAACCTCCCGGTATTCGCTCTCCCTCGCATAATATTTTTGCGGATCTTCCCCGGCTGCCTGCGGATTCCCGATCAGTGCGCAATAGCGCGGATTGCTGAAGGCCACCTTCCTCCCGCCGTTCACTGCGATCCTGACCGCGATCGGGCTGAGATTCAGGATTTCGTGCAGCTGCTTCTCGCTTTCCATGATTCTGATTTCGGCTTCACGAATCTCCGTGATGTCTGTGCCGATGGCGATCAGGTGGGAAGGACCGTCCGTGTCCCGGATCACCGCATTGTCCCATCTGAAGAGACGCTTCTCGCCGCTCCGGCTCACCCAGAAATTCTCGTGGCCGGTACGCTTCACTTCGGAAAATTCGGAATGAAAAACCTCCTCCACCCCTTCCCGCTGATCCGGGAGCAGGAAGTTTTTCCAGAAAAAGGGTCTGCCCCTCACTTCCATGAAGGAATATCCGGTGAAAGCCTCTGCAGCCTTGTTGAAGCGCACGATCGCTCCATTGCGATCGATGACGAGGATCACGCTTCCCGCTGATTGCAGCACCGCATCGATGAAATCCCGCTCGTAGCGAAGTTTGTTTCGAAGGGACCGGGGCGGGACTCCTGTTTCGTCATGCATGACTGGATTTTCTTTCCAGGAACTTCACGGGATGAATGACTGCAGGCTGAGCGGAAACGAACAGAAACATGATGAAGCGGACTACAGCGAAAAGAATCCAAACGATGAAGCCGGTTTGGAGCGGGAAACGAGGTTCGAACTCGCGACCCCAACCTTGGCAAGGTTGTGCTCTACCACTGA
>JAJZTT010000114.1 GCA_021848705.1 Pseudomonadota bacterium | reverse complement strand
CACCCCGTCCGCTTTTGTCATGAGGCCCGATGCGCAAGGAAAATGATCCCCTGCTGGAGCGCCCAGGGGGGCTGACCAGGCAAGAGGTCCTGCAAAGGGTGCGCGAGGGGCGAGTCAACGGCGTCAGGAGGGCGACGTCTCGCCCGGTTTCCGGAATCCTGTTCAGCAATGTGGTCACGTTGTTCAACGGAGTGCTGGCTGGCTCCATCGCGGCCCTGCTCGCGATCCGCTCCTACAGCGACGCCTTCTTCCTTTCCGTCGTCACTTTCGGAAACATGATGGTCGGCATTTCCGGAGAGTTGCGCGCGAAGTGGGCACTCGACAGGATCGCGCTGCTCAGGAAGCGATCCGCAGTGGTGCTGCGCGAAGGAAAAAACGAGGAAGTGAAGAGCGACGACGTCGTCCTCGACGACCATGTGCTGCTCTCCGCAGGAGACCAGATCGTGGCGGACGGGGTGTTCGTTTCGGATTATCCGGCCTTCATGGACGAATCCCTGCTCACCGGGGAATCCCGTCTCGTCAGGAAGGTCGCGGGAGATCCCGTCTATTCCGGAAGCTATTGCGTACGCGGCTCGGGAAAGTATGTCGCCACCGGAGTGGGCTCTGCATCGCGCGCCAACGAGATCGCGGACAAGGCCAAACAGTTCAAGGTGGTGCGCTCCCCCCTGCAGCACGACGTCAATTCCGTGATCCAGGTGCTCACCGTGGTGATGGTCTTTTTCGTGATGCTGCTGATTCTTGCCAATTACATCAAGCAGGTTCCGCTCGCCTCGAACATCCTCTCGATCGTGACGGTGATCAAGTCACTGGTCCCGGAAGGTCTGGTGCTGATTCTGACCCTGGCCTTCGCCCTCGGAGCGCTGCGCGCTGCCAAGCGCAAGGTGCTGGTGCAGCGTCTTTGCTCGATCGAATCGATGAGTCATCTCACCACGCTTTGCATGGACAAGACCGGGACGCTCGGAACCAACCGCCTCAATTTCGAGGAAATGGTTTTCCTCACCTCCGAATACGAGGAGACTGTGCGCAGCCTGCGCTGCTTCATGGGCGCAGTCCACGAAAAGAACCAGACCGTGCTTTCGATCGAAACCCGCTATCCCGGTCTTCCCTGCGAACTGATCGAGGAATTCCCGTTCTCTTCGGAATACAAGATGAGCGCGGCGAGGGTGAGGCTGGATGGGATGGAAATCTCCCTCTGGCTGGGGGCTCCGGAGACGCTTTGCGGCCGTTTCCTCAATGCTTCCCAGGAATCGATGCTGAAGGGATTCCGCCAGCAGGGGTTGCGCGTGCTGGCTTTCTGCTCCACCAGGGAGGCGCTTCCGGAAAGAAACTCGCTCAGGGTGCTCGCCTTCCTCACCCTGAAGGACGAATTGAGGCAGGATGTCACCGAAGCGATCCGTTTTTACGAAAACCGGAATGTGAGGCTGAGGATCCTGTCCGGGGATCATCCGGAGACGGTCGCGGCGCTCGCCAAAGAGGCCGGGATCACCGCGCATGGCGATCTTTTGAACGGGGCGGAGCTCGCGCCCGCCGGAACGGAGGAATTCAGGCGGGCGGTCGCGCGCGGGCAATTCTTCGGACGCCTCGACCCCCAGCAGAAATTCGAGATCGTGAAATGCCTCCAGGATTCCGGTGAATATGTCGGGATGGTGGGGGACGGCATCAACGACATCCTCGCGCTCAAGCAGGCCGATATCGGCGTGGCCATGAATTCCGGAGCGGCCGCCGCCCGCGACGTGGCGGACATCGTGCTCCTCAGGGATGCCTTCACCTACCTGCCCGCCGCTTCAGAGGAAGGCGACCGGATCATCTACAACATCAAGCGGGTTTCGCGCCTTTTTCTCACCAAGAATGTGTACACGCTGTTCTTCATCCTGTTCTCCGGCTTCGTCGGGCTCGAGTTTCCCCTGAGTCCGCGCTACATCACCTGGATCGACCTGCTCACCATCGGCATCCCGACCACCATCCTCACCTTCATGACCCCGGTTTTTCACAGGCAGTCGGTCGAGCATTTCCTGCTCGAGACGACCAAGTTCGCCATGACGACGGGTTTCGCCATGGCATTTTTCACCCTTTTCGCCTATGTGAACTTCCATTTTCTGGATGGAGGCACGCAGTACGACAAAACTGCAGCAGTATCGGTCATCGTATTCATGGGTCTTTACGTTGTATTCCATGTATCGGCGATCGAGCGCAGCGCAGCGGCGGGGAGGTTGCAAAGATGGGGGGTGTGGGCGATCCTCGCGGGAGGCGTAGTGCTCCACGTCCTGGCTGTGAACACGCCGGTCCTGAACGGGTTTTTCGGACTCGCAGTCATCGGTTCGCGGTCCTGGCTCGGGATATTCATGGTTTCGGCAGCCGGAATGTGGGTGATCCATCGCCTGTTGCTGCGTGCGGGAATCACCAGCGACTATTAGGGATGGAAGGACAAAATCGAGCATGATGCCGAACCGGTTGTACAGAAGATCGAAATATGTATGGTTTTCGCTGCGTCACTGGAAGCGCCGCCTGATTTTCTGGGGAGGAGCGATTGCAGTGGGCTCGGTCGCCGTGCTGTTCGCGGTCGTGACCGCCTATGCCAACGAAGTCTTTCACAGGCTGCTGGATGTCTCCCCCTTCCTTCCCCTCCTGGTTTCTCCGCTCGGGCTCGGACTCGTGGTTTTCCTCACCAGGAAATATTTCCCCGGCTCGCAGGGAAGCGGCATCCCCCAGACCATTGCCGCGCTCAAGATTTCCGATGCCGATGCGCGTGAGTCCGTACTTTCCCTGAGGATCGCGACTGGCAAGATGTTCATGACCCTGCTCGCGCTCTTTTCGGGCGCTTCCGCAGGCCGGGAAGGACCGACGGTACAGATCGGCGCCTCGATCATGCATGCGCTGGGCAGGCTGGGGTTTTTTTCCCGGGTCGATGCGGAACGCAGCCTGATCCTCGCAGGCGGTGCGGCAGGCGTCGCCGCAGCCTTCAACACCCCGCTCGCCGGGATCGTTTTCGCCATCGAGGAAATGAGCCGTTCCTTCGAGGAGAGAACCAGCGGCGCAGTGCTCACCGCCATCATCCTGGCAGGCATGGCCTCCCTTGCGATGATCGGCAACTACACCTATTTCGGGCATACCAACGACTCGGTTTCCTTCACCCAGGGCTGGATGTATGTGATCGCCTGCGGAATCACGGGTGGAATCATGGGCGGGATCTTCAGCATGACGCTGATCAATGCCAACCGCATGCTGCCCGAAAAGGCGGTCCGCTTCATGCGGGAGAAGCCGGTCCAGTTCGCAGCGGCATGCGGTTTCGTGCTCGCCGTCATCGGCATCCTCTCCGGAAGCGCCACCTATGGAACGGGATATACCGAGGCGAAGCATATCCTGGAAGGAACGGAGAACGTTTCGCAGGATTACGGGATCCTGAAGATGCTCGCGACCATCGTCTCCTATCTGAGCGGCATTCCGGGCGGAATCTTCGCACCTTCCCTCGCCATCGGCGCAGGCTTCGGCTCCAATCTCGCCAGCCTGTTCACCGATGCGCCTGCCGGGGCCCTTGCCACCCTCGGCATGGTCGCCTATTTTTCAGGAGTGGTCCAGGCGCCCATCACCGCATTCGTCATCGTGATGGAAATGACCGACAATCACACCATGACCATTCCGCTCATGACCGCCTCGGTGATCGCCTATGCGGTCTCCAGGATCGTCTGCCCCTCTCCGCTGTACAAGACCATGGCGGAGAGCTTTCTGGCGAAAGCCGGGAAGGTGGAGTGAATTCCGGCCGGAGGATCCGGTCCAATCCGATTTGAAGGGGAAGGGAGGGCGTCTTGCCGGTCCGCTTTCTGCTGCTCCTCGCGGCATTCATGTTCCTGATGGCTTTCGTTCAGGTCGGCGTGCTCGCGATCGCCTTCGAAAAGCTCGAACTTTCCGCGCACTCCGCCTACCTGCTGTTTGCCACCATCCTGGCAGGCAGCATGGTGAATGTTCCGCTCTTCAGGATGAAGGGCGAATCCCCCGGGGAGGAAGTGTCGATTCACGTGAACGTGGGGGGCTGCGTGGTGCCGGTCGCCTTTTGCATCTACCTCATGGGCCATCATCCGCTCGACTTCACCAGGCTTTCCGTCGCGGTCTTGCTGGTTTCCCTGCTTTGTTACAGGATCAGCAGGCAGGTTCCCGGGGTGGGGATCGGCATGCCGGTGTTTCTCGCCCCGATCGCAGCTGCTGCGGTATCCTACCTGCTCGATGCGCAGGACGCCCCCTCGCTCGCCTATATCAGCGGCACCCTCGGCGTGTTGATCGGCTCCGACCTCCTTCACCTGGAAGACCTGAGGAAGATGGGGGCACCCTATGCCTCGATCGGCGGCGCGGGAAGTTTCGACGGCATCTTCATCACCGGCATCGTGGCGGTATTGCTCGCCTGATGCATGCTATCATTGGCGCATGAACATGACCCGCATCCTGCTGCTTTGTCTCGCGCTCGCCGTTTCCGGAGAAGCTCTGGCCGGCAATGCCCTGGGCACGATCGAAGAGTTGAAAAGCGAAGGCAAGCTCCCCGGATTTTCCAAACAGGGGGTCTTCCTGCCGCGCGCGCTGCTCCTCGACGAGATCAGAAAGTCGCTCGATCCTTCGAAGGCGGAGGTGAAGGATCTCGAGCTTTCGGAACAAAAGGGAACGCTCACCCTGCTCGTGCATGACAAGGTGGATGCGCTGCTTTCCATCGATTTCAGATTCATGGAGGTTGACTGGCCAAAACGCACCATCTGGATGCAATACTCTGAATCCACCCAATCCGCGAGCGACACCCTTCTGGGTCGAATCTTCGGTTCCATCGCGATTGCCGTATTCGAAGGCGTCTCGGGAGTCGGGCACCTGGAATCGGCATTTTCCGGAAAGCCCTGGTTCGTCGTCGACAAGGACAGGGTGGGCATCCTGCTCGACAAGGTTCCCTCCCTGCAGAAAACGCTTTCCGCATCTTTCGGAAAATACAGGGTGTTCGATTTCGTCGGCATCCGGAGTCTGAAGACGGAAAAGGATGGCATCCGCGCGAGTCTCGGATTCGTTTGAAATTGTCCTGTCCGCATGATTTAATTCACGAATGGAAAAGCTTTTCAATACCGTTGCGCTCATCGGCAAATACAAGAGCCCGGAGATCGCCGAACCCCTGATCCGCCTCGGCAATTTCCTGGAGGAGCGGGGCGTCAAGGTGGTCCAGGACCGGCTCACTGCGGACAATGTCTCGGGGAGCGATTTCACCGCGCTCGAACTCGAAGACATCGGCAAAATCGCAGACCTCGCCATCGTGCTGGGCGGGGACGGCACCATGCTCAACATCGCGCGTACCCTTGCACCCCACGATGTGGCGCTGGTCGGCGTGAATCAGGGCAGGCTGGGATTCCTCACCGACATCACCCTGGAATCCATGCTGGAGACCATCGGCGCAATGCTGGACGGCGCTTTCGTCACCGAGCACAGGATGCTGCTCGAAGCTTCGGTGGTGCGCAAGGATGTGCCGCTTTTTTCCGGTCTCGCCTTCAACGACGTCGTGGTGCACCGGGGCGTCTCGAGCAGCATGATCGAGTTCGAGGTGAGGATCAACGGGCTGTTTGTCTATACGCAGCGATCGGACGGGCTGATCGTGGCCACTCCGACCGGATCGACCGCCTATGCACTTTCTTCGGGAGGACCGATCCTTTATCCGGGGCTGCCCATGTTCGAACTGGTTCCCGTGAATCCGCATACGCTGAGCAACCGTTCCATCGTGATCGGAGGGGATTCCCACATCGAAATCTTCATGTGCCGCTCGGGAGACTCCAGGGTGCATTTCGACAGCCATTCGCATTTCGATCTTGCGGAAGGGGACAGGGTGCTGGTGCAGCGGCACGAAAAGCCGATCCGGCTTCTCCATCCGCAGGGGCACAACTACTTTCACACCCTTCGGGAAAAACTGCACTGGAGCGAGAGCTTCTGATGCTCGCCCGACTTTCCATTCGCAATTTCGTGATCGTGGAAGCGGTCGAACTGGAATTTTCTTCCGGCTTCACCGTGTTCACCGGGGAGACCGGAGCGGGGAAATCGATCCTGGTCGACGCGCTGGCGCTGGTGCTCGGCGAGCGCAGCGACGCTTCGGTGGTGAAGGCGGGGGCGGATCGAGCCGAAATCGAGGCGGAATTCTCCATATCCGGTCTTGCCGCCTTCTGCGCATGGCTGGTCGATGCGGAACTCGACGGAGACGAGGGGGTCTGCCTGCTGCGCAGGGTCATTGATGCGACGGGAAGGTCGCGATGCTGGATCAATGGCAGGAGCGTGACGCTCCAGCAGTTGAGGGAAGCGGGAGAGCATCTCGTCGATATCCATGGCCAGCATGCACACCAATCCCTGCTAAAGCCGCTGATGCAGAAGGAAATGCTCGACACCCTCGCCGGGGCCGGCGTGCTTGCCGGGGAGGTTTTTGCAGCGTACCGGAAGTGGTCGGAGGCGCGCAGGATCCGGGAGAGGCAGGAAGCGCATCGCGAGGAGGCGCAATCCCGTCGCGGGCAGCTCGAATGGCAGGTGCAGGAGTTGTCCTCCCTGTCCTTCGATCCTTCCGATTGGGAGGAAACCCTGTCTGAACACAGGAAGCTTGCGCATGCCGCGAGCCTCATCGAGGGAACCAGTCTCGCGCAGGACCTCATCGGAGAATCCGAGGATTCCTGCCTTGCGAGGCTTGCTTCGATCGATTCCAGGCTTGCCGGTCTCGAGGAATTCGATCCTGCGATCTCCCCGATCCGGTCCCTGATCGATTCCGCGCAGATCCAGCTCGGGGAGGCGCTGCATTCCCTGCGGCATTATTCCGCCGATCTGGATCCGGAGCGTTTCGCTTCCCTGGAGGCGAGAATGGACGCGGTGCATTCCATCTGCAGGAAATACCGGGCGAAGCCGGAAGAGCTGACTTCCCTTCTTGAAAAATCCCGGTCGGAACTGGCCGAGATCCAGCAATCCTCCGATCTCGAGGCGCTCCTTGGAAGGGAGCGGGATGCCCGCGAACACTATCTTTCCCTCGCGACGAAGCTCGGCGAGGCGAGGAGGGAAATGGCGAAAAGGCTTTCCGTCGAGGTGACCGAATCGATGCAGGACCTTTCCATGGCCGGGGCAGCATTTTCCGTATCTCTGGAAGCCCTGGAGGAGGGGGATGCGCACGGCCTGGAGAGGGTCGAATTCTTGGTGAGGTCGCATGGAACCGAATTCAGGCCGCTCGCCAAAGTGGCTTCAGGCGGGGAGCTTTCCAGGATCAGCCTCGCGATCCAGGTGATCGGTTCAAGGGGCGGCACCGTTCCCACCCTGATCTTCGACGAGGTGGATGTGGGAATCGGGGGAGGGGTCGCCGAGATCGTGGGCAGGATGCTGGCGAGGCTCGGAGCGAGCCGCCAGGTGCTTTGCGTGACCCATCTGCCCCAGGTCGCATCGCAGGCGAATCACCAGTTCTCGATTTCAAGGGAGAAGGATGTGAGCCGGGCGAAGATTCTGGATGCGGAAGGCAGGGTCGAGGAAATCTCGAGAATGCTGGGGGTCGTTGCGATCACGGACACGACCAGAAGTCATGCCCGTGAAATGCTGGGATTTCAGTCTTCCCTGTAGGGGCAGTTCTGCTTCACGCAGTCAGCGTACAGGTAAAGGGAATGGTCCGTGACCACGAATCCCTTTTCCTTGGCGATCTTCGATTGTCTTCTCTCGATCTCCGGGTCGTAGAATTCCTCCACGCGACCGCACTGCAGGCAGACAATGTGGTCGTGATGGTTGCCCTTGTTGAGTTCGTAGACCGCCTTGCCTCCCTCGAAATGGTGTCTCACCAGCAGTCCGGCCTGCTCGAACTGGGTGAGCACCCGGTAGACTGTGGCGAGGCCGGTGTCCATTCCTTCGGTGAGGAGCTGCTTGTACACGTCTTCTGCGGTGAGGTGATGTACCGGGCTGTTTTCGAACAGGTCGAGTATCTTGATTCTCGGCAGGGTTGCCTTGAGTCCGATGTTCTTCAGGTCGTTTGCGTTACTCACGTGGGCCT
Source organism: Pseudomonadota bacterium (assembly GCA_021848705.1). GTDB lineage: Bacteria > Pseudomonadota > Gammaproteobacteria > Burkholderiales > JABEVD01 > JABEVD01. Next base: position 1,105 of record JAJZTT010000114.1, on the reverse strand, counting down.
CATGTGCGGTTACAGGTTTTCCTGTATGATATAGCGTTTGAACGCCATTTGAAACAGCCATGCGAATCACACTCATCCTGTTCACGCTTTTTCTCGCCTCGTGTTCATATCTGCACGAATATCGCCTGCCCATTCAGCAGGGCAATTACGTGACCCAGGAAAAAGTGGACTCGCTCAGCGATGGCATGACCCGCTCCCAGGTGCAGTCGATTCTCGGCACTCCGCTGGTGAAGGATCCCTTCCACTCGAACCGCTGGGATTACGTGTATTACTACAACGACGAAAAGGGCAGCGTGAAGGAAAACAGGCTGTCCGTGTATTTCGAGGGCGACAGCCTGACGAAAGTGGTGGGCAAGGGAATGCCGAAGGCGCCGTCCCTTTACACGCCTTCCAAGCCGGGATTCTTCTCCAGACTCTTCAGGTGGTTGTGAACATGACCGGAATCGTCATTGCTGGCGCCTCCGGGCGCATGGGGAGGAGCCTTCTTTCCTCCGTTTTCGAAACCCCCGGGCTGGTCCTGCATGCCGCGCTGGAGCGCGAAGGGAGCGAGTTTCTGGGGCGTGATGCCGGGGATCTGGTGGGCGCTTCCTGCGGGACTGCGATCCGCTCCGATGTGGAGGCTGCGCTCTCCGGCGCGGACGTGCTGATCGATTTCACCCGGCCAGAAGCCACCATGCATCACCTCGAGCTCTGCAGGAAGCTCAAGGTGGGCATGGTGATCGGCACCACCGGGCTGGACGATGCGCAAAAATCCAGGCTGGCAGAGGCGGCCGACGACATTCCCATCGTGTTCGCGCCGAACATGAGCGTTGGGGTCAACCTTGCCTTCAAGCTGCTGGAAATCGCAGCGAAGGTGCTGGGGGATGGATATGACGTGGAAATCATCGAGGCGCACCATCGCCACAAGGTGGATGCGCCTTCCGGGACCGCGCTGAAGATGGGCGAAGTGGTGGCCGAAGCCCTGGGGCGGGATCTCCGTGAATGCGCCGTCTATGGACGGGAAGGCGTGACCGGGGAACGATCCTCCTCCACCATCGGGTTCGCCACGGTGCGCGGCGGGGATATCGTCGGGGATCATACCGTGCTCTTCGCCGGAACCGGCGAG
>JAJZTT010000113.1 GCA_021848705.1 Pseudomonadota bacterium | reverse complement strand
CATCGATCGATGGTGGAAGCAGGTACGCCGTATGGCGATCAACAGGCCGAAAATTGCTCATGGCTGATCCAGAAGATTCGATCTCTCATTATCTCACGACTGACCCGATAGTCCGACAGGCTGCTAGAGCCGACTTTCCGATCTGGTCGGGCAATTGTCCGTGCAACTACACACGGATTGTCTGCTCAATTCCGAAACCGGACATCCAGCCCGTGGCAACTCGAAGGGTGGTTCCTGGCACCAGACGGAAACCAGGAGTCTATTTTCCTTCCACGCAGAAATGCCAGCCGCCTTGCGGCAGGGGGCCGTGATCGAGGCGCCAGCCGTTGTGCTCGCAAAGCACCGTGACCAGCGCAAGCCCGAGTCCGGCATGTTTGCCATCGCCGGGATTGCCGCTGCAAAAAGGCCGAAATGCGTTCGCGCCGGGACCGGGTCCCCGGTCCTCAACGCAGAGCCGCCAGGATCCGCCTTCCGACCAGGTCACCCGAACCGGCCCGTCGGTATGGCGCAGCGCATTGTCGATCAGGTTCGATGCCACGCGCACCAGGGCTGCCGTGTTGAGCGGCGGGCAGGCTCGCTGCTCCCCGTGGAAAGTCAACCTGGGGTCGGCATAGGCGCGCTGCAGGCGCAGCCAGCCCTCCATCCCGCCGTCGATTGCGACCGGGGAAGCCATCGCGTTGGCGGCGCGCATGAATTCGTCGAGCGCATCCTGCAATTCGCGCGTATCGGCGCGCAGTTCCACGAGATCGTCTTTCGTCGGCTCGGCCACCGTGTCCAGCACCAGACGCAGGCGGGCGAGCGGCCGCCGCAAATCATGAGAAAGTCCCATCAGGAGCGCGGAGCGCGCAGCAACGGCGCCGGCCGCTCGCCCGCGCAGCGAATCGATTTCTTCCGCCAGCCGGTTGAGCTCCGCGATCCCGGTGTCGGGAGCGGACTGCATTTCTCCGCCAAGCGGGGTTTCCCTGAGATGGAAGGCAAGCTTTCTCAGCGGCCCGCTCAACGATCGGGAAAGCAGGGCCGCAAGCGCCAGGGCGCCGCAAAGCAGGGCCGCAATCCAGAAGGAAAAGGCGAGGTTCGGCACCGCACCGAGCATCTCCGATCGATCGAAGCTCAGCGTGATCCGGGTTTTGCCGCAGGGAAAGGTCAGGGCGAGCCGTGAAAGGGAGCTTTCTGCGACCACGGGCGCCCCGATCCTCGCCAGAACCTGCTCCGCCAGCATGGAATCGAAGGGAAGTAGGCTCCAGGACGAGCTTGTTCCGGGCGCTTCCATTTTCATTCCGGCGAGACTTGCGACCCGGGTGCGAAGCTCGGATTCGTCGCAGGCGCCCGCACGGGGGAAGAGATCGGCCGCGATCCGGGTCGCGTGCCTGTCCAGCACGGGCCGCACCACCAGTCCGTATCCGGCCAGCCCCACCGCGAAAAGCAGCAGGGCGAACGCCAGGAAGGCACGGAGGAAGAAGAAGGCGCGCAGCCTCGCCTCAGGCCTTCCGGTCCGCATCGCCTGAATCCAGTTCGCCGTCGAGGCGGTATCCCTGGCCGCGAACCGTGACGATCCAGCGGGGGGCGCGCGCATCGTCGCCGATTCGCTCGCGAAGTCTTGCGACCCTGAGATCGATGCTGCGATCGAGGCGTTCTCCGTCGAGATCGCCGGTGAGTTCGAGCAAACGTTCGCGGCTCTGCACCCTGTTGACGTTGCGGCAGAAGATCATCAGCAATTCCAGTTCGGCGGCCGAGATGGAAACAAGTTCTCCATTTCTGCTGAGGATGGCCGCGCCGATGTCGAACCGGTAGGGGCCGAAGGAGACGGCCGGGGATGCCGGCCGGCGGGCCGGTGCAAAGCGGCGCAGCAGCGCTTCGATGCGTGCGACGAGTTCGTCGATGTCGAAGGGCTTGGTCAGATAGTCGTCCGCTCCGCCGCGCAGGCCTGCCACTCGATGACCTGCCGAAACATTGCCGGAGAGCATCAGCACCGGGGTGGTGGAGCCTGCGGCGCGCAATTTCAGGAGATGGCTCAGCCCGTCGCGATCCGGAAGGTTCCAGTCGAGAATCACCAGATCCGGGGATTCCTCTTCCATTATGTCCTGCGCCGCCTCGATGCGATGGGCCGCCCGCGTCCGGTAGCCGAGACCGCGGAGATACGATTCCAGCCGCCGGGTGAGCAGCACGTCGTCGTCGATGAGAAGCAGCAGGGGAGATTGCATCGTGTAGGCAATGGTGGCCGGGCCTGACGATTATAGCCCGGGCCGGAATGCGCGGAAACAAAGCGGACACATTATCGGGATTAGGATGACTGCCAACCTGATCGACTTTATCGAGGAGATGAAAATGAAACAATCCAGACTCGCCGTATTTTGCATAGCCCTTGTGCTCGCCGCGCCATGCCTTGCAGATTCCACCCCATCAGGGGAATCACAACAGCGCATGCAGCCCATGAAAGCGATGACGCAGCAACAACGTCAGTCTGCCATGGATTCGATCAAAAGCAACATGCAGGGAAGAATGGCCGACATGAAATCAAGAATGCGTTCGCGCATGGGCGGCAACCGGTTCGGGGCAAATGCATCGCGGTAAACTGCCGCACGGTCGCGGAAAGCCGCCTCTGTTTTATTTCAACCGGAGAAACTTCATGTTCAGTGACGCATTGCGAAAAATTGCGCTCGGACTCTCGATCTGCGTTCTGATGTCGGGTCCGGCACGGGCCGACGGTTCGCCGCCCATCCGCATCGTCTCAACGCCCAATCCTTCCGTCCTGCCACTTTTGCTGGCAATGTCTGATCACCCGGATTTGCCGGTACGGCTCATCCCAGCCAGGAACGGCGAAGAAATCACGAAAACGCTCTCCGGGGCGGACGGGCTCGTGTCCATGACCTGGGTCGCTGAAGCGGACAGGAAGTTCGTGCCGGACCTGAAGCTGGTGTCCGTGGATTACTGGCGGGGATTTTTCATGCTGACACCGAAATCCCTGCATGTTTCCCGCCTCGCCGATCTCTCCGGCAGCAACCTGCTGATCAGCGGGCCGACAGGGGGAGGGCGTGATGGCGGTCCGGATCTTCTCTTCAAGGCGTTCATGAAACGGGCAGGTTACGATCCCTCCACCCATTCGGAAAAAACGGTCCGCATCGTCCTTGGAAACCGAACGATTCCCGTGGTTCGCAGGGTCTATCCGGACGGCGACTTCAGGGTGTATTACCTTCCCGCCATGGATGCGGCGAAGGTCCTGGTATCGAGGGCGAAGCTCGACGACGGCAGCGGCAACCCGGCCGAAAGCCGTCCGGCCAGCGCCCTCTTCATGGCCGATCCGGCGGCTTCCGGGATCGTCATGGAAGGGCGGATGGAGGGCGTGACCATCGAAAAATCCATCGATGTCCAGGCGCAATTCGCGGGTGATTCCGGCTGGCAGGAAGGGGAATTGCCTCTCGGGGGAATGAGCCTGAGCTCCTCCATTCTGTCCGACCCGGTTCGCGGCCGGGATGCTCGCCGCATCGTGGAAGCTTACGAGCAGGCGGCAGAGGAAATCATGGCCGCCCGAGGTCGCCCTTTCAGGATGATGAGGGTTGCCTCTGCGATCTCGGACGGGGTCGATCAATATTTCGGACAATACGGAATGCGCCTTCCGGTCATGGTGATCGCTGCGGCCATCCGCAACGGCGACCTGGTTTACCGCACCGACCGCAAGGTGCAGGACATGATGCCGGACCTCGAAAAATTCGATAAGGAAGTGATCGGCGCGCTTCCTCCTGAATCGCCCCATGACTGAAATCGGCGGATCCATGCTGAAATCCTGACTTGACTCATGCGGTTGACATTTCCGCATCCGGGCAGCAGAATGATACGACCATGAACTCCCTGAACCGAAACATCCGACGTATCGAGCGCGCCATCATTGCCGTGCCGCGTCGTTTCGTCCGATCCCGGGTGACCACCTGAAAATCCGGAATTCCGAAAAGGCCACGGCTCAACCCCGTGGCCTTTTTTTACACTCCATGCAAGGAATACGGCGATGAACGCTGCGACCGAACAATCGATAGAACCCCTGGATAGCGCATTTCTCGAAGAAAGCGAGTGCATCGACTGGAAGCATCCGCGCATCATCGAGACCGCCGTGCATCTTGCGAAAGGCGCGGACTGCGAGGAGAAAATCGCGAAGCGCTGCTTCGTGTTCGTTCGGGACCAGATTCGTCACAGCATCGACTTCCAGCTAAATCCCGTCACCTGCACGGCTTCCGATGTGCTCCTTCACGGCACGGGATTCTGCTACGCGAAAAGCCACCTGCTCGCAGCGCTTTTGAGAGCGAACGGCATCCCGGCAGGACTATGCTCCCAGCGTCTTCCGGTAGGAGAGGAGGGCCCGCCCTACTGCCTGCACGGGCTCAATGCGATTCATCTGGGTTACTGGTACCTTGTCGATGCGAGAGGGAACAAGCCGGGGGTGGATGCAAAATTCTCACCTCCCGCCCGGCATCTGGCGTTTCCGGAAGGAAAATTCCTTCCCGGAATTTTCGCAAAGCCCCTGCCCGTCGTGGTCGAAGCGCTGACCCGCCACAATACTTTCGAGGAGGTGCTTGCCCATCTTCCGGACATCGATCTCGAAAACATTCAGGAAATCAGGCGTTTTTCCTGAAGTTTTCTGGCTTCTCGGAGAAGGGAAAGAGTGGGTTCGTGAAAGTTGCTGCAAAGATCTGCAAACCGCCTTCTCTCTTCGTTGTTCGGGAGCAAATTCAGGTCTTTGAGGGATTCGAGACCGGGGATCGTCGACTGGTAATCCGAAATGCTGCGCCGGTATTCCAGCTTCATTTCGGTCGGCACCACGATCGGCGGAAGACCTGCACGCAATATCGGCAGATTGGAAATCAGTCTTGCCAGACGTCCATTTCCATCGAAAAAGGGATGGATGGTCACGAAGTCCAGGTGGAGATCGGCATAAATGGGCGTGCCGGACGGCACGGACAGCGCTTCGTTGAGCCTTTCCAGCCATTGCGACATCAGGGCGGGGATGCAAAGCGGCGCCGGATATTCACGGATATGCTGTTTTCCATCCGCTCCGATATAGTTGGTGTAATTCGGCTGCTTCTTCCAGTTTCCAACAGGCTTGAAAATGTCCAATACGGATTCGGAGAGAACCGCCTTGTGCAGCGTGAAAAGATCTTCCGTGTCGATCTTCCCGGCAGAGATCAGTCCGTAAACGAGATCGATCGCCCTGGCATGCCCGAAAACTTCCTGATGATCTCGCAAAGGCTTGCCGCCAATGGTCAACCCTTCCTCGAGAACGAATGCGGTTTCGCCCAAAGTGAGGCTATTGCCTTCGAGAGCAGTGGAAGTATGCGTCCAGAGGTTGCGGATCTGCGCGAGCAGGATGCTCTTGATGTCTTCATCGAGGCCGGAAAGGAAATTCATGGTCCTCCTGAAAAGCAAAAGGGACGGTCTTTCGACGGTCCCTAAGTGCCTGTTTAATTTGGTCGGGGCGAGAGGATTTGAACCTCCGACCACTTGCACCCCATGCAAGTACGCTACCAGGCTGCGCTACGCCCCGAAAGAAAAGCATTATAACAGATTCAGGCTTAACGCTCCAGCATCTCGACGATCTTTTTGAGCTCCCGTTTCAGTTTGAGCATCTCGTCTTCCGTCTCTTCAGGGGCATGAGCGGAATCGCTTTCCAGGCGCTGCCTTGCACCGCTGATCGTGAATCCCTGCTCGTAGAGCAGGTCCCGGATCCTGCGGATCAGGAGCACCTCGTGATGCTGATAATAGCGCCGGTTCCCGCGCCGCTTGAGCGGTTTGAGCTGGATGAACTCCTGCTCCCAATAGCGCAGCACATGCGGCTTGACGTTGCAGAGTTCGCCCACCTCGCCGATCGTGAAATAGCGCTTGGCGGGAATCGGCGGCAGGGAAGAATTATCCGTTGTTTCCATCGTCGCTCTGGTCCACAAGCGCCTTCAGTTTCTGGCTGGCATGGAACGTGACGACACGTCGGGCAGTGATCGGGATTTCTTCCCCGGTCTTGGGATTCCTGCCGGGGCGCTGTGGCTTGTCCCTCAACTGGAAATTTCCGAAACCGGAAAGTTTTACTTCTTCGCCATTTTCGAGGGCGAGTCTCACCTCCTCGAAAAAGGACTCCACCAGATCCTTGGCTTCCCTCTTGTTGAGGCCAACCTTTTCGAACAAAAGATCTGCCAGTTCTGCCTTGGTCAATGTCATGCGGCCTCCCTAAACACGTAACTTTGAATCAAATCTTTTCCCCAACACGTCAACCAGTTGCGCCATTGCGGCGTCGACTTCGACATCCTGGAGGGTCTTCTGAGTATCTTGCATCGTGATGCGAAAAGCAAGACTTTTCTTGCCGGAGTCGATCCCCTTTCCGCGATATACGTCGAAAAGATCGACCTGCTGGCCGGGGAGCGTTTCGCGACAGCAATCGAAGATGTCGCGAACCTCGACCTTCTCGTCGACGATGATCGCGAGGTCGCGCCGGACTGCAGGGAACCGGGAAATTTCGGAATATGCAGGAATTGCGCGCAGAGCGAGCGCGTCCTGTTCGATTTCGAAAAGAACCGGCGCCTTCGGCAGATCGTATTTCTGCACCCATTTCGGATGGAGTTCGCCGATCACCCCGATCTTCCTTCCGGCAAGCGATATCGATGCGGATCTTCCCGGGTGAAAGGCCGGGTGGGATGCAGCATCGAAGCGCAGCGGGGAAGGGGAGAAAAGGGTTTCCACGTCGGATTTCACGTCGAAGAAGTCGACGCTCCGGGATTCCGCGCCCCATTGTTCGGGAAGCGCTGCCCCGTAGGCAAGACCTGCAAGCATGTCCTTCTGGCCATAGGTTTGCCCATCCCTGAAGAAGCACGAGCCGGATTCGAAAACGCGAATCCGCGACTGTTTCCGGTTGAGATTATAGGAAAGGCAGTCGATGAGCCCGCCGATCAGGCTGGATCTCATCGCGCTCATCTGGCTTGCGATCGGGTTTTTCAGCAGGATCGGTTCAAGATTTCCGCAGAAATCGGCTTCCCAGGACGTATCGACGAATGCATAGCCGATCGCCTCCGTATAGCCTCGTGCAGCAACCTGTTTCCTGATTTCCGAAAGCGAACGTGCCGACTCGTTCGAAGGCAGCATCTCCATGGAAGCTTGCGGGGTCACTGCGGGAATGTTGTCATAGCCGTAGAGCCGGGCGACTTCCTCGACGAGATCCTCCTCGATCTTCAGGTCGAAGCGATGGGAAGGAGGGGTCACCGAAAAGGTTTCGTCCTGCTGCGAATATTCAAGCGCAAGCTTGTCCAGGATGGAGGTGACCTTTTCGGAACCGATCTCCAGCCCGACGATCCTTGCGATTCTGGAAAGCCTGAGCACGATCGGATCCCGGGCAGGCAACTGCGCTTTTGCTTCGAGAACCGGGCCGGGAATCCCCCCCGCATTTTCAAGAATGAGGGAAGTCGCGCGTTGCAATGCTTCGCGGGTCTTGCCGAAATCCACCCCGCGCTCGAAGCGGTAGGAGGAGTCCGAGGAAAGATTCGCCATCCTTCCCTTCGCCATGACGACGGGATCGAAAAATGCGGCCTCCAGAAATATGTCGCAGGTAGCGTCCGACACGGCACTCGCCGCACCGCCCATGATTCCTGCAAGCGCGACCGGACCGTTTTCGTCGGAAATGACGAGGTTCTTCGATCCGAGTTCGCGCTCCTCTCCATTGAGGAGTTCGATCTTTTCGCCCTCAACGGCGAACCGTACAACGATCCCCCCGGAGAGCTTCGAAAGATCGAATGCATGCAGCGGCTGTCCGTATTCCAGCAGCACGTAATTGGTGACGTCTACAAGCAGATTCTTCGGGCGGATTCCGCTTCGTTCGAGGCGTCTTTTCATCCATTCAGGGGAGGAGGCCTTTCCGTCCACCCCGCGGATCACCCGGCCCAGATAGAGCGGACAGGCGGATTTCGCATCGACCTTGACTGGGAAGGTGTCCTCGCATTTCGCTTCGACTTCCAGCGCTTGCGGAAAATTCAGCACGGCCCCGGTCATCGCCGAAATTTCCCTTGCGACGCCCAAGGCGCCGAGGCAATCCGCCCGGTTCGGGGTGAGCTTCAGTTCGAAAATGGTGTCGTCGAGATCGAGGTATTCGCGGATGGATTGCCCGATTGGGGCATCTTCGGGCAAAAGGAGCAGCCCGTCGATATCCGACTCGATTCCGAGTTCCTTCCCGGAGCAAAGCATGCCGGAGGATTCGATGCCGCGCACTTTCGCCTTCCTGATGGTGATCCCGGGAAGGACTGCACCGATCATTGCGCAGGGAACGACCGCACCCGCATGCACGTTCGGTGCCCCGCAGACGATCTGCAGGGGTTCTCCTCCTGCGTCCACGCGGCAGACATTGAGGCGGTCCGCATCCGGATGCTTCTCGACCGACAATACCTTTGCCACCACCACGTTTTCGAAATGCGGTGCCATCTTTTCCACGGACTCCACTTCGATTCCGCTCATGGTGAGCTGATGGGAGAGTTCGTCGACGGAAAGGTCGGTCAAGACGATTTCGCGCAGCCAGTTTTCTGATATCTTCATTTGAATTGGTTCAGGAATCTGAGATCGTTGGCAAAAAACAGCCTGAGATCGTTCACGCCGTATCTCAGCATGGCGAGGCGATCCAGTCCCATGCCGAAAGCGAAACCGAGGTATTTCTCGCTGTCCCAGCCCACATGCTTCAATACGTTGGGATGCACCATGCCGCATCCGCCCACTTCCAGCCAGCCGGTATGGCTGCAAACCCTGCAGCCTTCTCCTTCGCAGAACACGCAACCCATGTCGATTTCAGCGGAAGGCTCCGTGAAGGGGAAAAAGGAAGGGCGGAAGCGAACCTTGAGATGCTTGCGCTCGAAAAAGCGCTGCAGGAAATCCGCCACCACGCCCTTGAGATGCGTGAAACTGACGTGCTCGTCGACCCAGAGCCCCTCGACCTGATGGAACATCGGCGAGTGCGTCGCGTCCGAATCGACCCGGTACACCCTTCCCGGCGCAATGATCTTCACCGGCGGCTCGTTTTCCATCATGTAATGGATCTGGATCGGGGAAGTATGGGTGCGCAACAGATGCGCATCGTCGACATAAAAAGTGTCGTGCATCGCGCGCGCCGGATGGTCCTCCGGGATGTTGAGGGCGGTGAAATTGTAGAAATCGGTCTCGAT
>JAJZTT010000112.1 GCA_021848705.1 Pseudomonadota bacterium | reverse complement strand
GCTGCACGCCTGGTTTGCGGCAGCGGGGGCTGCAGGTTGGATACCCAGCCCTTCGCATGCCATTCGTGCAGCCAGCCGGTGAGGGCGGAGATTTCCACTGCGCGCCCGGCAGAAAAGCTCGGAACCTGCATCGGATCGAACCAGATTTTCACTTCGGAAAAATCGGGGTGCACGGCCCTCAGATCCTCTCCGGAAAAGAAATGTTCCGGCGACCGGTCGTATCTGAGCAAGGCCACCCTGCCGTTTTCAAGCCAGATTTCCGCCTTCAGCTTCCTGCGTTTTCCGGGCATGCCGAGTCTTGCGCTGGCGAGCAGCGATTCGTTGGCCGCGACCGGGAAACGCAGCCTGTCGTCGAAATGGCGCTGACCGTGCCTGACGCTGGAAAAACGCAGTTCCCTGCCGTCGGATGAGCGGTGCATCCTGTTGATCATGTCGATCTGTCTTTGCAGCATGACCCCGCTTTCGCGGGAAAGAAAGGATTTCACCTCCTCGAAAAGAGTCCTTTCGAAAGGATGGAAGTCGTCATCTTTCCTGAACAATGACTTCAAAAGTCCCAGCATTGCAAGCCTCCAAAGCGTTCCCCGATGCGGGAATCAAAGGTGGCGATCATTCCGGAACATGAACAGGTGTCGCGGGGAATCCGCGGACCGGGCCGGGGAAAGAGTCGCCACTTCAGGCAGATACGCCTGTTGTTTAGACAGGGAAGATTTTACAACATTCCGGAATGGCCCGAAAAATGCGCCAGGAAAGGCTTGATAAATGACCACTGGTCACTTATCATCGATTTGTTAAATGACCGGAAGTCATGCATGGCCAGACCGCACGCCAGCCGCGAGGCTAGAGGGCTGAGAATCACGCAACTGCTCGACGCAGCGGTTTCGCTCTGGCTCGAACAGCCCGAGAAAGTGCCCAGGGTGGAGGAAGTGGCCAGAAAGGCCGGACTCGCCAAGGGAACCGTGTATCTTTATTTCAGGTGCAAGGAGGATCTCCTGCTCGCAGCGCACGAGCGGCATGTCCATGCATTCTTCGACGCCCTGATCGACGAGGCCTCGAGCTCCGGGAAAATGACATTCGAGGAAGTGATGAGGCTCGTCTTCCTTCACATCGTCGAAGTGGCCGCATTCCTTCCGCTTGCCACCCTGGTTGCCGGGCTGATGCACAAGGGAATCAGCCCGGAAGCATCCGCATCCTTCAACGACAGGATCTCGGAGCGGCTGATGATCGCAGGAGAACTGCTGGGAAGGCATTTTTCCCTGGGAAGCCCGGAAGGAGGAGTTCGCATCCTGATGAGATCCTATGCGCTCATCCTCGGCCTCTGGCAGCTCCTGGGAAGCGGCAAGCCGATCTGCACCAGCGAGAAGGTCTCTGCGATGATGCTGCCCGGATATGCATCCGAACTCGAGGCGGCGCTCACCGCGCTCTGGAACGGCACGATGGGGAAGGAGATTCAATGAAGAAAATCGCACCGATCCTTGCGCTTCTGGCAGCCTGTTCCAGGACAGATCCTCCTCCAGAGCCGTTGCGCCCGGTGGAGACGGTCGTCTTCTCAATCCAAACCTCTCCAGCCGGAATCGGGCTCCCGGGAGAAGTGAAGGCGAGGCACGAATCCCCGCTTTCCTTCAGGGTGGGCGGGAAGATCGTGGCGTGCGTGGTTTCCATCGGGGAAGCTGTGCAGCGCGGTGAAGTGCTCGCGAAAATCGAGCCGGACGATTACCGGCTGGAGGTGCGTGCAGCCGAAGCCGACGAGGCTGCCGCGCAAAGCGCGCTGAACCTCGCCCAAACCGATCTTGCCAGGTTCCGCGAACTGCATGAAAAGGGATTTGTCTCCCGGGCTGCCCTCGACCTGAAGATCCATGCGGAAAATTCTGCCAGAGCGAGGCTGGATGCGGCAAAAGCGGATCAATCCGGAAAATCCAGGCATCTTTCCTACACCACCCTGGCTGCAGACCGCGACGGAATCATCACCCGTTACGACTGCAATCCGGGTGAAACGGTTTCAGCCGGAAAGCCGGTGATGGCGCTCGCCACTTCGAACGAAAAGGAGGTTGCGATCGACATCCCCGAGGCGGATCTCGAAAGGTTCAGGAAGTCCGGAACCTTCGAGGTGAGCATCAATGCATTGCCCGGAAGGAAATGGCGGGGAAGAATCCGGGAAATTTCCGGAACCGCCGATCCCGCCACCCGCACCTATTACGCCAGGATTTCACTCGAAAACGCATCTGCCGAAATTGCACTCGGCATGAGCGCAGAAGCGCGTCTCCTCGAACCGGACAGGAATTCGCCCCTGCTCCCCCTGTCGGCCGTGCTGGGCCGGGAAGGAAAACCCTTCGTCTGGAAAGTCGATGCAGAAGGATTGGTGAAAAAGGCGCCTGTATCCGTGTCCGGAATCGATGGAAACCGGGTCGAAATCGCCGGCGGCCTTCATCCTGGCGACAGGATCGTGACGGCGGGCGCAAACCTGCTCCATGAAGGAGAAAAAGTGAAGCCATGAAGAACCGCTTCAACCTCACCGCGCTCGCGCTCGGACAAAGGGAACTCAGCTGGTTCTTCATCTTCCTGGTCGGGGTGGCGGGGATCTTTTCCTATACCCAGCTCGGACAGCGCGAGGATCCGGATTTCACTTTCCGCGGCATGGTGATCCGGACGATCTGGCCCGGAGCGACCTCTGCAGAAATGGACCGGCAGGTCACCAGGAGGATCGTCCGCAAGCTGCAGGAAGTGCCCTATTACCGGGATTCCTTCAGTTATTCAAGGGACGGTGAGTCGGTCACCATCCTGAGGCTGCTCGACACCGCATCCCCCCTGGAGGTCCCCGAACTCTGGTATCAGGTGAGAAAAAAGATCGGCGACATCCGCAACGACCTCCCTTCAGGTGTCGAGGAGCCCACCTTCAACGACGAATTCGGCGACGTTTACGGTTCGATCTATGCCTTCACAGGAGATGGATATGGCATGGAGGAACTGCGCCGCTACGCCGAAATGGCCCAGCAGGAAATCGTCCGTCTTCCCGACGTGGCCAAGGCCGATCTGGTCGGAGTGGAGCCCCAGGTGATCACCATCTCGATTTCCACTTCGCGTCTTGCCACCCTGGGCGTCCCCCCCCTGGCGATCGCAAGGGCAATCCAGTCCCAGAACATCGTGGAAGATTCGGGTAGGCTGCATGCCGCGGATTTCTCCGTGCCGCTCCATGTGCTCGGAAATTTCGAATCGGTCGATGAAGTAAGCAATTTACCGATCCGGGTGAACGGGAAAACCTTTCGCCTTTCCGACATCGCGACCATCTCGCGAGGATATCTCGATCCACCGGTGGAAACCATGCGCTACGGGGGAAAGCCCGCTGTCGGGCTTGCGATATCGATGAAGAAGAACGGAGACGTGCTGCGGTTGGGGAAGGATCTGGAGCGGGAAATGAATGCGCTGAAGGCGAGACTACCGGTCGGGATTGCCTTCGCGAGGGTATCCGACCAGCCCCAAGTGGTGAAGGGCGCGGTCGGAGAATTCATGCGCTCCTTCCTGGAGGCTGTGACCATCGTCCTGCTGGTGAGCTTTGCGAGCCTGGGAATGCGCGCGGGCATGGTGGTCGCGATCACCATTCCGCTCGTGATCTCGGCGACCTTCATGCTGATGCATTTTTTCCACATCGACCTGCACCGGATCTCGACCGGCGCACTCATCATCGCCCTCGGTCTGCTCGTCGACGACGCCATGATCGTGGTGGAGATGATGTCAAGAAAGCTGGAGGAAGGTTACGACAGATTCAGCGCCGCAACCTTCTCCTACCGTGCGACGGTTTTTCCCATGCTGGCAGGCACCCTCATCACCGCCGCAGGCTTCCTGCCGATCGGCACAGCGAAATCCGCCACCGGCGAATACACCTTCGCCATGTTCGCGGTGGTGGCCATGGCCCTGCTCGTCTCCTGGTTCGCCGCGATCTTCGTCACCCCGCTCGCAGGATTCCATCTTTTGAAAAGCCATGAAGGGCAAAAGAGCGAAGTATTCGACACCCCCTTCTACCACTGGCTGAGAAGGGTCATCGACTGGTGCCTCTCGAACCGGAAAATCGTTCTCGCAGGAACCTTCGCCGCCTTCCTTCTCGGCATCATCGGAATGGATCTCACCGAAAAGCAGTTCTTTCCTTCCTCCAACCGCATCGAACTGCTCCTCGACATCTGGCTACCCGAGGGCTCCAGCATCCACGCGACCGAGCGGGAGGCTGGAAAAATCGAGGCGATCCTCGCCAAAGACCGGGACATTTCCAGCTTCGTGACCTATGTCGGGCACGGGTCGCCGCGCTTTTTCCTCTCTCTCGACCAGCAGCTCTACCGGCCGAATTTCGCCCAGATCGTGATGCTCACCAGGGATCTCGATGCAAGAGAGCGGGTGCAGGAAAAGATGAGGAAGCTCTTCGCAAGCGGCTTTCCCGCTGACCGACTCAGGATCTACCCGGTCCTGCTCGGCCCCCCCATCACCTATCCGGTCGAATTCAGGGTGCTGGGCGACGATCTCGCAACCGCGAAGGCCCTGGGGGACAGGGTGGCAAACGTGATGCGCAAGGACCCCCGACTGAGAGACGTTCATCCTGACTGGGGAATAGAGACCCCCGCCATGCAGGTGAAGGTCGATCAGGTGAAGGCGCGCGCTGCCGGCGTGAGCTCGGAGGACATCGCGAGAACGCTGCGCACCGCGACAGACGGGCTTGCCGTGAGCCAGATGCAGGAAGGCGATCAGCTCATCGGCATCATGCTTCGCTCGCCTCCTTCCGAAAGAAGGAGTCTCGATGAAATCGGCTCGATCGAAATCCCGACTGCAGGAGGCGGCAGCGTTCCGCTCAGGCAGGTCGCCTCGGTTTCCTACATCCTCGAGGATCCCATCATCTGGAGAAAGGACAGGGACATCTCGATGAGCGTTCGCTCGGACGTGATCGAGAAAGTCCAGCCGACCGATGTGGCGATGAGCGTGGACGAAAGGCTGAACGAACTGAGGAAGCAGCTTCCGGAAGGATTCAGGATCGAGCCCGGGGGAGAACTCGGGGAAAACTCCGGCGCCCAGGATTCGATCCGCGCAGGAATGCCGCTCATGGTCGCGGTCATCTTTTCCATCCTGATGATCCAGATGAAATCCTTCTCCAGGAGCTTCATGGTGGTGCTCACCGCCCCGCTCGGCATCGTGGGCGTGGCGCTCGCCCTCCTGCTCTTTCACAAGCCGTTCGGCTTCGTCGCCATGCTGGGCACCATCGCGCTCGGCGGAATGATCATGCGGAACACGGTGATCCTGATCGACCAGATCCGCCAGGACCGGGAATCCGGCCTGTCGGCCGAAGATGCGATCCGCGAATCGACGGTCCGGCGCTTCCGCCCCATCATGCTCACATCGGCCGCCGCCATGCTCGCCATGATCCCGCTCACCAGGAGCGTTCTCTGGGGACCGATGGCTTATGCCATCATGGGGGGCCTGCTGGTGGCGACGCTGCTCACCGTCCTCTTCATCCCCGCTCTTTACGCGACCTGGCTGCGCCTGCCCAATCGCTGACGATGCGCTACAATGGATATCAGGAGGGCAAACGTGGCTACCGGATTCAAAAAATCGGATCTCCGCCAGATCGTCTATGCGCTTTCCGATGCGCTGGATCTGGTCGGAATGGACGATGTCGCCCACGGCAAGCGGGTGGGCATCATGGCCTCGGAATGCGCACAAACCATGGGACTTGCCGCGGATGAAGCGAGATTCATGTTCGATCTCGGGCTTCTGCACGACATCGGCGTCTCCTCCACCCGCACGCATCACCATCTCGTTTCGGAATTCGACTGGGAAGGTTCCCAGGTTCATGCTGAAACAGGACATGCTCTCCTGAAGGATTTTCCGCCGCTTGCGAGAATGGCCGTTCCCATCCTCCATCACCACACCCGATGGGACAGACTCCTTCATGTCGAGGCTGGCGAAGAGCAGAAAAGGGAAGCGAACCTGATTTTTCTGGCGGACAGGGTGGATGCCTTCGCTACGCCCCATTACGGGAAGAGCGATTTCTTCGATCATGTCGGGGAAATCAGGAAAAAAATCGAAATCCATTCCGGCGTCTATTTTTCTCCGGACCTCGTGAAAACCTTCCTGAAGGCATCCGAGGCTGAGGCCTTCTGGCTGCTGCTCGAGCCGCGCGCGATCCAGAATTACCTGAGAGACAAGCTTGCCGAAGAATCGCCCTACCAGCCCGAATTCGCTGAACTCAGGAAACTCGGCGTGATCTTCTCCCACATCGTCGATGCGAAAAGCCCTTTCACGGTGGACCATTCCATGGGCGTGGCGCGCCTTGCCCGCCATCTCGGTGAACTCGCCGGGGTGAGCGCGGAGAACTGCGACAAACTTGAAATCGCAGGGCTGCTCCACGACCTGGGAAAGCTCAGGATTCCGGACGAAATCCTGGACAAGCCGGGCGAACTCGACCGGCATGAGCGGCTCATCATCAACACCCACAGCTTCGAAACCTACCAGATCCTGCACGGTATCGGCGGGTTCGATGAAATCGCGCTCTGGGCAGCCTATCATCACGAGGAGCCCAACGGAAAGGGCTATCCTTTCCATGTGAGGGAAAAGGATCTTTCGATCGAGGCGAGAATCCTGAGGGTTGCCGACATCGTGCAGGCTCTCGTCCAGAACCGCCCTTACAGGAAGGGCCTCCCCATGGAAGAAGTGCTCGAATACATCGAAAAGCTAGCGGCAGAAGGGAGGCTGGATGCCGACATCGTCTCCCTGGTGAAATCCCACCCGGTGGCATCGATGGCCGCAGCGCTATCCGCGTGAGATGACCAGGAGCAACAGGCAGAAGCTCTCGACGATCTCGATTCCCGCCCCGAGCAGGTCTCCGCTCATTCCGCCCAGTCGAATCAGGAATTGTCGCCAGGCAAGCATTGCGAGCGGCGCTAGAAGCAGGGGCAGAGAAACCGCGCTCGCTGCGGCGAGCACGATACCCCAGAACCGAATCGATGCAGGGGAAATCCTCCAGCCGAATTTCTCCCCCAGCCCGGCTTTCAGGGAAGGAAGCCCGGCCCAGGAAAGCGCGCACCACCTCGCCCACGCCGGAACCAGAAGAACCCAGAATTGACCCTTTTTCGCAATCAGCATCAGCAGCACGAGTTTCGTTGCGATCTGCAAACAAATGCCCATCGCCCCGAATGCGCCCACATGCGGGTCTGCAAGCACATCGAGAAATCGTTCCCGGTTGCGGTGGGCAGCGCCCAGCGCATCGAAGGTGTCCGCAAGCCCGTCCAGATGCAGCCCTCCCGTGATCCAGACCCAGGCGATGAGGCAAAGCAGCGATCCGAGCCAGGGATCGATCAGGCTTCCCAGCCGGAGCGCGGCTTCCAGGAAAAGGCCCACCAGGAGTCCCACCAGCGGGAACCATTTCGCGCATTCGGCAAAGGCTTCCGCATCGAAATCCCCTGCAGCCGGTACCGGAAGCCGGGTCAGGAAACCGATCGCGAGGGTCAGTCCGCGCATGAATTCACGGAAAGGAGGTAGGGGTCCGAGCCCTCCAGATGGGAAATGCGCAGGCAGGCTGCAGTGGGTAGCGAGAAGCGGAATGCGAGTGCAGGAGAAAAACCGAAGATTTCCATGAGCAGCGCGCGCATCACGCAAGCGTGGGTGACGAGGAGGCGCTTTTTTCCACGGTCTTCGCCGATCCATTTTTTCCATCCGCGCCCGACTCGCTCCCTCAAGGATGCAAGGCTCTCGCCATCCGGAGGGGCATGCATGCCGAAGGTTTCGCAGAATGCGCGAAAACAGACCGGATCCATCGATTCGGCTTCCTCCGTGCTCAGGTTTTCCCATTTCCCGAAACAGATTTCGCGGAATTCCGGCAGGATTTCGAGCGGCAGGCTCGACTCTTTTGAATATTTTTCGGCGAATTCCCTGCAGCGGCGCAAAGGGGAGGAGGCGACACAATCGAATCGCATCCCCGCAAGCCTCTGCTTCATCTGCAGCGCACCGCCCACGGTGAGCGGCTCGTCGCTGATCCCCCTCAGAACATTGCTCCTTCCTGCCACTTCGCCGTGGCGCAGCAGGGTGACCACGATCGGCTCAGTTCTGTTCACTGACCCCCGCCTCGGCAAAGGTCGCCATTTCGCCATGCAGGGAGCAGGCCAGTTTCAGGATCGGCACGGCCACAGCCGCCCCGCTCCCTTCGCCGAGCCTCATGCCAAGGTCGAGGAGCGGCGTGGCGCCGAGCGCTTCCATGACGATGCGATGCCCGGGCTCTGCTGATGCGTGAGAGAACATCATCCAGCCCGCAGAACCGGGATGGATCCTCGAAGCGAGAAGGGCGGCGACCGATGCGATGAATCCGTCCACCAGAACCGGGATTCCAGACTGTGCACAGGCGAGGAAGGCGCCGCACAGGGCGGCGATTTCGAATCCTCCCAGGATGCGCAAAATTTCCATCGGGCTCTCCAGGGAATTGCGATGGAGCTGGAGCGCCTTTCCGATCACTTCCGCCTTGTGCGCAACCCCCCTGCCGTCGAGCCCGGTTCCGGGACCTGAAAGGAGATGGGGGGAGGCACCCAGCAGCGCGCAGGCGATCGCCGAAGCGGAAGTGGTGTTGGCGATCCCCATTTCCCCTCCGATGAAAAGGGAAGCGCCTTGTGCGCGAAATGCAGCGCTTCTTCCGGATTCGAGCGCGGTGGCAAGTTCATCCCGGCTCATCGCCTCCCGCTTCGAAAAATTGAGCGTTCCCGGCGCTATCCGCTCGTCGAATACGCCTTCGAGCGGTTCCACTTCGGAAACCGTTCCGAGATTGATCACTTCCAGTTGCGCGCCGATCTTTCCCGAGAGCACGCTGATCGCTGCCCCTCCCCTCGCGAAATTCCTCACCATTTCCGCAGTCACCGCCTGAGGAAAAAGCGAAACCCCTTCTTCTGCGATGCCGTGGTCGGATGCGAAAATGCTGATCCATGTGCTGCCGATTTCCGGTTTTTCCCTGCCCTGCCAGGCGGCGAATTGAACCGCGATTTCCTCCAGCCTGCCCAGCGCGCCGGGAGGCTTGGTGAGCCTCCCCTGCCGGGCGAGCGCGGCGCTTCTCGCCGCCTCATCCGTCATTTTGCATGGCGCATCCACCCAGTTCATGTTTTCTCCTTTTTGATCCATAAAGGCAGTCCGGCGACCGTCAGGATCACCGAATAGATC
>JAJZTT010000005.1 GCA_021848705.1 Pseudomonadota bacterium | reverse complement strand
CACGTTCTCCTCCCCCATGCCGAGCGCTACCCGCTCTGGCGTGCCGAACAGGTTGGCGAGAACCGGAATTCTCGAA
The DNA here is from genome assembly GCA_021848705.1 of Pseudomonadota bacterium. Lineage (GTDB taxonomy): Bacteria > Pseudomonadota > Gammaproteobacteria > Burkholderiales > JABEVD01 > JABEVD01. The sequence goes on along the minus strand of JAJZTT010000005.1, from coordinate 41,933 downwards.
CCTTTCGGATTTTCGAAAAGAATCGCCGGTCCGCCATTTCGCAACACCCGGTCGCAGATTTCGGTCATTTCGAGCTCCGGATCGACTTCCCTTCCGACGCGTTTCAATTCCCCGCGCGCTTCGAGCTGACTGACGAAATCCCTTAGATCCCTGTATTTCAATTAAAATTTTCCATGGTTTCGCTCAGGAATCGCCGAGCAGCATTTCCCGTGCATTTCTGTAGATGCGCCAGAAAAACCAGCCGCGCCTCATCCAGCGGATGGCTCGGGCCGGACGAAAGAGGACGAATGCGGCGGCAGTTGCGGCGGGAATCACGGGATGCCCGGCAAGATAGCGCACGAAATCCATCCCCCTGTCCGCAACCGCGAGGGGAGCCTTCAGCGCCGCCGTATCTCGGGCGAATTCTTCCCGCTGCCTCGCGCACCTTGCGACGAGTTCTTCCCTGCGTCTTGCGAGTTCGGCGGAATTCATTCCAGCTCTTTCAGATCCTTCGAGAGCTCGTAGAGGCTCTGCGAGAAGAGCGCAGGCTTTTCCTTCGCCTTTGCAAGGAAAAGGAAACCCGCGAATGCGCCCGAAGATGCGAAGAGCATTCCCAGCATTCCGAGTGCAAGAAGCCGGTTTTCGTCCCAGAATGCCACCACGATCAGGACCGAAAACAACACGACAGAGAGTCCGAGAAAGAAAAGCGAAAGCACGGCCAGAAGGAAAAGCCTGGAAAGCCGTGCGACCTCCTCCCCGAATTCGACCGAAAGGAGTTCCGCCCTGGTTTTCGCAATGCCGATGGAGGTTGCAAGCAGCCTCTTCAGCGAGGAAAGAAGGCCGCCCCCCCCCATGGATTTCAGCGACGCCCGATCAGCATGCCGATGACGAGGCCGAAACCCGCAGCGATCCCCACGGATTTCCAGGGATTTTCCCTCACGAAGCCGTCGGCCGCATCGGCCGCTTCCTTGCCCTTGTCGCGAAGCACGCCCTCCGCTTCCCTGAGCCGGCCTCTGGCTTCCTCCAGCCTCTTCTCGAGTTTTGTGCGAGCTTCACCCAGCTTTTCGCCGGTTTCGCTCGCCGTGGCCTGAAGCAGCGCCTCTGCGTCGGCAACGACGACCTTGAAATCGGCAATCAGTTTTTCTTTTGATTCTGTCGTGTTCATGGCGGTATCCCTGCATTGTTTTACTGCTCTCGATTTCATTATAGGGATTATGGGGAACGTTTTCCACCAGGACTTGAATTCCAGTGAACCGGGGCCGATATTCTGGATTCATTCCAGTTCCAACAGGGTTTGTTGCAACCTTTCAATATGGACTCCGATTTCCGATGGGCAAGAGCGGATCATGGAGCGGCAGGACCTTCGCATCGCGGAGAAGCTCGCATCCGTGCGGAAAACGATCGCGAAGAACCGCAACACCATGCCGCATTTCGACACGGCGCGCCGTACCCGAAACCTTGAAAAATCTACGAATGGATGCTGGACGAACCGGCCTGAAAGGGCTCCCCGGGGATTCAATCCCGGCCGTCCCGGCAGGCGCTAGCGCACCAGCTGATTCATCCCGATGATGGGAAGCATGATTGCAAGCACGATCAGGAGGACAATGCCGCCCATCGCCACGATGAGTATGGGCTCCATCAGACCTGTAAGCCATGCCGTCCTCCCCTCCATCTCAAGCTCCTGTTGACGGCTCGCCCGATCGAGCATGGGCGCGAGCCTTCCGCTTGATTCGCCGCTCGCGATCAGATGGATGAGCATGGGTGGGAATTTTTTTCCCTCCGAAAGCGCACGGCTCAGCGAAATGCCTTCCCTCACCAGATCCACTGAATGCTCGATGGAAGCTCGCAACTGCAGGTTCGTTACCACCATGGAGCCGGCCTGAAGCGCCTTGATGAGCGGTACGCCACTGCCGACCAGTATTGAAAGAGTGTTGGCGAATCTGGCCGTGTTCAGCCCCCTGATGAGATTGCCCGCGACGGGCAGCTTGAGAAGGAAGCCGTGCCAGCGGTAACGCAGTTCCTCATTACGGAGCGCACGGCTGAAAACCCATATCCCCGATGCAAGCGATGCGAGCCAGTACCAGCCCGTGGCCCTCATAAAATCGCTCGATGCGATGAGCGCTTGCGTCAGAAAGGGAAGTGACTGGTGGCTTTGCCTGAACACCCCGATGATCTGGGGTACGACATAAACCAGAAGACCTGTGATCACAGAAATCGCAACGAGCGTGACCGCGACCGGATAGAGAAAGGCCAGCATCACCTTCTGACGAAGGGCATTGCGGCTCTCGACATAATCGGCGAGCCTCAGCATGACTTCGCCGAGTTCACCCGATTCCTCGCCTGCATGAACAAGTGCCCGATAAATTTCCGGAAAAGCCTTTCCGTATTTTCCGAGCGCACGGGCCAGTGTCTGGCCCGACAATACTTCAGCCCTGACTCCCGCGACAACCTGTCTCGCATAATCGCCATCGGCCTGTTCGACCAGCGTATTCAGCGCAGCCTCCACGGTGAGCCCGGCTGCGAGAAGCGTCGAAAACTGTCTTGTGAAAAGGCTCAACTGGGCGGAGGAGAACCGTTTCTTCAGAAATGTACCTCCGGACGCCCCCTCCTCCGAAACGGGATGGACCTGGACAGGAACGAGCCCCATCGACCTCAAATGGGCTCTCGCCTGGCGCGCCGTGTCCACTTCGACCACCCCCCTGGAAACACGCCCATTCCTGTCGACGGCCTCATACCTGAAAGCGGCCATGCATCAGTCCTTCGTCACTCGCAGCAACTCCTCCAGCGAGGTTTCCCCGCTCTCCACCCAGCGCATGCCATCCTGCCTCAGGCTCTTCATGCCGGAAGCCTCCGCATGCGAACGGATGTCCTGTTCGGACGATGCGTCGTGGATGAATCGACGCAATTCTTCATCGACAGTGATCAGTTCGTAGATGCCTGTCCTGCCCTTGTAACCGCTCATTTCGCAGGACCTGCAGCCTGAACCGCCACATGCCTTGCACAGCCTGCGCACCAGCCTTTGCGCGAGCACTCCGATCAGGCTGGAAGCGAGCAGGAAAGGTTCTATGCCCATGTCGATCAGCCGGGTGACCGCGCTCGCCGCATCATTGGTGTGCAGGGTGGCCAGAACCAGGTGCCCGGTGAGGCTGGCCTGCACGGCGATTTGGGCTGTCTCCAGGTCCCTGATTTCACCGATCATGATGACGTCCGGATCCTGCCTGAGGATGGCGCGCAGCGCCTTGGCAAAACTCATGTCAATCCTCGGGTTGACCTGGGTCTGACCGATGCCGTCGAGATCGTATTCAATCGGGTCTTCGACCGTCATGATGTTCATCGCCAGGGAATCGATTCTGGAAAGCGCTGCATACAAAGTCGTCGTCTTGCCCGATCCGGTGGGGCCGGTAACGAGAAAGATGCCGTGGGGCTGATTGATCAATCCATTCACCCCGAAAAGCGTCTCATCGCTCATTCCAAGCCTGGACAGATCGAGCCTGCCCGCCTCCTTGTCGAGCAAACGCATGACGACACGCTCGCCGTGCCCGGTCGGCAGGGTCGACACGCGGACGTCGACAGGTTTTCCGGCGATCCTCAGAGCGATCCTGCCGTCCTGGGGCAGCCTTTTTTCGGCAATGTCGAGCTGCGCCATGATCTTGATCCTGGAGACCAGGGCGGCGTGCAGGGCGCGATGCGGTTCGACGATGTCGCGCAAGGTGCCGTCCAGCCTGAACCTGACGACCGAGCGGTTTTCGAAGATTTCGATGTGGATATCGGATGCGTTCTCCCTGAGCGCCTGTGTGAGGAGCGCATTGATCATCCTGATGACGGGTGCGTCTCCTTCCGTCTCCAGGAGATCCTCGATCCTGGGCATTTCCTCGATCATTCTTGAAAGATCGATATGCTGCTCGAAATCGTCGAGGGCGGCTGAATCGGCCTGGGAATAAACTTCGGAAAGTTTCTGGTCAAACGATTTCTCGTCCAGGAGCGTTGCACGGACGGGAATGCCCAGCGAGCGCCTCGCCTCGGCAAGCGCATCGATCCCGGCTCCATCCCTCACGCAGATTTCGGCATGACCATCCTCCAGGCTGGAAACGAAAACCCCCTTCGCCTGGGCAAAGGAATAGGGGATCAGCTTCTTGGCCTGCATGGCTTCATTTTTTCAGGGGGGGCAGGACAGGCGTGCGAATGTCGGGCATCAAAAAACTTGGCGCCGGTTGAGACTTTCTTTCAGCCCCGCTGATATAGTCATAGCGCTCGGAAGTCAACCCTTCATAGGACTTTGCATTGCGCAAGATATGCGGGCACAGGAATACCATGAGATTGGTTTTGTTATGGGTACGCGAGCGGTAGCTGAACAAGTTACCCAGAAACGGGAGATCCCCGAGAACCGGAACCTTGCTCACGTTGTCCGAAATGGAATCCTGGATCAATCCTCCCAGAACGATGATCTGACCGTCATCGACCACGACCATCGAATCGATCGAGCGCTTGTTGGTGGTAGGACCGGCAGGATTGTTCAGCGTGGTCGGATCGACACTGGAAACTTCCTGGTAGATCTTCAGCCTGACGATATTGCCCGCCGAGATCTGCGGCTTGATCTTCAACATCAGCCCGACATCCTGGCGCTGATAGGTGGTGAATGGAGTGGCTGTCGTGGCCGCGCCAGTCTGCGCGTAGGAACCGGTCACGAAGGGAACGTTCTGGCCTACGACGATCTTCGCCTCCTCGTTGTCCAGGGTCAGCAGGTTCGGGGTGGAGAGAATGTTCGCATTGGCATCGGTTTGCAAGGCTCTGGCCAGCAGCCCGAGGTTCAATATTTGGCCCACACCGGGTATGTTGACCTGACCCTTGATGACGCCGATGTTGAGGCCTTGTCCGATCGTCCCGAGGTTGGTTGCATTGCTGATGATGTTCGCTCCACCTCCGGGCGTGCCGAAATTGGTACCGCCGATGATGTTCGCCGTTGATCCATTGACCCCGTTCAGGTACTGCCACTGGATACCAAATTCGGCAGCCCTGTCCGCACTGACCTCGGCAACCATCGCTTCGACATAGATTTCCGCCTGCCTTACATCCAGCTTGTCGATCACTGCACGAAGGTTGTTGTAGACCGCTTCCGGCGCAGTGATGATGAGCGCATTGGCATCCTGGTCCGCCTCGATCATGCTGCCCTTGCCGGAAGAAACCGCCGATGCAGGTTGCCCGGGAGAAGCGGAAGACGCAGGTGCCTGGCCGCCAAGCACCCCGCTGAGGGTTTTTGCCAGACTGGAAGCCGTGGCATTCCTGAGATAGACGACATGCATGTTGCCTGTTTCGCCTGTCTGGCCGTCGAGTTTTATCGCAAGATTTCTCGCCATGTTGATCATGGCGGGGCTTCCCGATTTCAGCAGCAGGCTGTTCGTTCTGGGATCCGCCACCGCAGAGATCCGCTGACCGGCATCGACAACGCCATCGTTCATCAGCTTGTTGACAGTCTGGGCAAGATCGAAGGCCGAGGCGTGAAGCAGGGGCACGACTTCAGGCCCGCCTGACTGGTCAATTGCATCGAGGATGCTGTCGATGCGCTTCAGGTTGTCGGAATAGTCCGTAATCACCAGGGTGTTGCCGTTGGGATAGGCGCTGATCGCATTGTTGGGGGCGATCAACGGCCGCAGGACGGGAAGAAGCTGGCTCGCCGACTGGTTCTTCAAGGCGTAGACCTGTGTGACGAGTTCCCCGCCGTGCGCGGGGTTGCGCTCCAGGAATACGGTCCCGGAATTCTGTTTTGCATCGGCCTCGGGAAGGATCTTGGTCACCCCGTTGGATTCGACCGCAGCATAACCCTGCAGTCGCAAGGCAGACAACAGGATCGGATAAATCAGGGAGCGGGATACAGGCCTGGAGGAAACGATGTTGATCGACCCTCTTACCCTTGGATCGATGAGGAAATTCCTTCCGGTGATCTTGCCGACCGCCTTGATCACGGAGATGACGTCCGCATTGACGAAATTCAGCGTGACCTCGTCATCCTCGGCATGAGCCAGAATCGCAGCCATGCAGAAGATGAACAATAGATTCTTCAGTTGCCTGATCACGTGACGTTTCCGAAAAATGGGAAGATGTTATCACAGTTATTTGATTCCGAGATCGATGTCCGGAGCGATCTTCTCGATCCTCAGGGTCACGCTTGTTCCCCCATGCTTCAGAACGACATGATCGCCCGCCACTTCCTCGAGGAAAAATCCGGGAGACACCTCTCCACCTGCCAGAACGACCTGACTTCCCTTGCCTGCGCTGACGAAGATGGCCGCCCCGGGACTCCCCTTGCCGGGGGTGAAGATTCCGTCCAGCTTCAGCCCGGGAGGAAGCTCGGCGGGCCCCTCCCTGCCTCCCCCGAAAACATGGACAGCCTCGATCGCATCCGCCTGACGGTTCGGAACAGAGTGTCGCTCGGGCAAAAGCACGACCTCCCCGGGAGAAAGCAGAACCCATGTGTTGCGCGCTGCAAGAAAGCAAAAAACAGACAGCGCTGCGGCATTCACAAGCCAGGCCAGTTGCCGTTGCACAGATAAGAACATATGCCTCATAATATCCGCCAGGAATGGACTGGCTATTTTAAACCGAATACGGGCAGGAACGATGGGCAGATTGCAAAAGGGTTTCACTCTGATCGAGATCATGGTGGTCATCGTCATCATCGGCATCCTTGCCGCCCTCATCGTCCCCAAAATCATGAGCCGCCCTGACGATGCCCGCATCGTCGCCGCGAAACAGGACATCGGCAGCATCATGCAGGCGCTCAAGCTGTACAAGCTCGACAATCACGCTTACCCGACAACCGAACAGGGACTGCAGGCTCTGGTCCAAAAGACATCCACCCCCCCCATCCCTCCCAACTGGAAGGAAGGAGGCTACCTGGAACATCTTCCGGTCGATCCCTGGGGTAAGCCTTATCAGTACCTCAGCCCCGGTCTTCACGGAAAGGTGGACGTATTCAGTTTCGGTGCTGACGGTGCTCCGGGTGGAGAAGGCAATGATGCCGATATCGGATCCTGGAATCTATAGGCAGTACGGCTTCACGCTCGTTGAAATCCTGATCGTTCTGCTCGTCGTCGGCGTGGCAACCGCGGTCGTCGCAGCAAATATTTCTCCAGACAACAGGCAGGCTGCGAAAATGGAGGCAGCCAGGCTTGCCGATCTGCTCGAAGCCACCACGGAGGATGCCCAGGACCGGTTGCAGACAATTGCCTGGTCGGAACGGAACAATGCCTACTCGTTCTGGCGAAAGGCCGAAGACGGTTCCTGGCAACCGATCACCGACGATGACTTATACCGCAACCGCGTACTTGGAAACGGAGTCGGCTTCGTTCAGGTGAAGGTGGGGGGCGCCCTGCTCCCGGAGGGTGGAAGGATGGTTTTTCATCCTTCCGGCGTCAATCGCCCTTTCGAGATCACACTCGAAAGAAACGGATCCAGATCGGTCATTTCGAGCGATGCATTGAACAGGATTTCGGTGAGATGAACAAGGGGTTCACCCTTTTCGAAGTGCTGATCGCACTCGCCGTCATCGCAATCGCCATGACGGCGGTGATGCGAGCCTCCGCCTCTGCTGCAGAAAGTGCATTCGAACTGAAGCAGCGGCTGCTCGCAGGATGGGTCGCTCAAAATCGCATGGCCGAACTCACGGCCTTTCAGATCTGGCCGATAGCCGGCGTCCTGAACGGACATGAAACCCAGGACGGCATGGATTTTTCCTGGCGCGAGGAAATCACCGACACCCCCAACCCGCTGTTCAAGAAAGTCGTGGTGCATGTCTCGGCAGGTCAGATCTCCAGCGAACTGACCGGATATCTGACCCGGCCCATGCCATGAACAAGGGCTTCACCCTGATCGAACTGCTCGTTGCCCTTGTCCTTCTGGCATTGATTTCAGTCATGGCCTTCAGGGGACTGGACTCCGTTCTGAAGACGAAAAAGCAGGTCGATGCCGAAAACGGGAAATGGCGCGACATTTCCCTGCTCTTTTCAAGGCTGGACCGCGATCTCTCCAATCTCGCGCATCGCCCGGTGACCGATGCTTCCGGAATGCTTCAACCCGAATTCATCGGCAAGGAGAACTATTCCGGCCCATCCGACGCAAACCTGCTTTTCACCCGGCTCGGCGCGGAAGGAAATCCGCCGCAACGGATCGGCTACAGGCTCGATCAGGGGAAGGTGGAGGAAATCATCTGGTCTCATCCCGACCAGGCCCCCGGGATCCAGCCCGCCGTCTACACCCTTCTCGACCATGTCGCGGATTTCAGAATCAGGTATCTGGCCATCAACAACAACTGGGCAACCATCTGGCCGCTTCCCAACCAGCCGAGACCGAAGGCTGTCGAAGCCACCCTGACGCTCCCTTCCGGGGAAAAAATCGTGCGCCTTTTTTCCCTGTTATGAAGCAGTCCGGCGCCGCCATCGTCATGGCGATCCTGATCGTGGCACTTGCAGCCATCCTGGCCGCCTCGCTCGCATCGCGCGAGACGATCCGGGCCAGCAGGCTGGAGAGTGTACAAAATCGTGCCGAAGCAAGATGGCTCGCTCTTGCCGGAACCGATTTCGCCTCGGCCGTACTCAACGACGATGCCAAGCGCAATACCGTGGATTACCCGGGAGAGGCCTGGGCCACCATCCCCCCTCCCATTCCGGTGGATGGGGGAGAAATCTCCGGATACATTACCGACCAGCAGGGGCTTTTCAACCTCAACAACCTGGCCATCAACGGAAAAACGGATCCCGTTCAACTCGACAACTTCAGAAGACTCCTGATCCTGCTGCAACTCAATCCCGATCTCGCCCAGGCCGTCGCGGACTGGATCGATGCGGACGGCGATGTTCAGAGTCCGGGAGGAGCCGAAAATAACTATTATGCCGGATTGCCTGATCCTTACCGGGCAGCTAATATGCCGCTTGTCGGGATCGAAGACCTTTACGACATAGCAGGTTTCGATGAGCCAACCATAGAGAGATTGAGGCCGTTCGTGTCCGTTCTTCCAGTATCCACCCAAATCAACGTCAACACGGCACCACCAGAAGTGCTCTCGGCGATCCTCCCCGGCCTGACTCTCGACATGGCCCGACAGCTCGTCAACAGCCGCAACCAGAATTATTTTATGACCACAGGCGATTTTGCTTCGAGAATCCAGGGCAAGAACATCGTGGTCCCGGACGGCGAAATCGAGGTGGCGAGCCAGTTTTTCCTGGTCACCGTGAAAGTGAAGCAGTGGAAAACCAGGGTTGTCATGCACACGCTTTTGGATCGGGAAGGATCATCCTGGCCCAGGAAAGTCTGGCAATCATCATGAGAGTATTGAGAATCAGGCCTGCGTCCTCGTTGGAATGGGCGCTCGTGGAAAACGGCCGAATCCTGTCCTCCGGATCCGACTCCCCTTATCCGGAGCACGACGAATCTGAACTGGTTCTGCCCGCTGCAAGAATCCTCCTGCTCCACGCATCGCTGCCTAAGTCCAAACGCTTGTCCGAAATCGCAGCCTTCGCCATCGAAGAATCGATCATATCCGATCCTGAAAGAATCCGGGCCCTGCCCGTCAGAAAGCTCGCCGACGGCAAGACCCTGGTCGCAGTCATCGACAAGGACTGGATGCAAAACCTGCTCTCGGGTCTCGAAAATGACCGCATCACCCCTGTCAGAATGTACGCAGAATCACTCCTGCCCCCGCTGCAGAAGGGATCCTGGTCGCTGGTCCTGGATGAATCCGGGGGATTCCTGAAACTCGGGGACGAGTCGGCCCATGCGCTCGATTCGAACGGTCTCGCCCCCCCCGCCGGCCTCCGCCTCGCCCTGCAGTCGGAAGAGCGACCCTCCGGAATCTTCGTTCATGCAAAGGAGCCGCCTGATCTGGACAGGTGGCAAGCGGTGCTCGACATTCCCTGTCACAAGGGGATGGCATGGGACTGGAGGCTTGCAACCGGCGATGGCACGGACCTTTTCGGAGGGGTATATTCGAGGAGTGGAAAAAAATTCGACTGGCGCCCCTACAAGCCCGCCGTCTACATTCTCATCTTCATGATTTTGACACAGTTCTCACTGACCACCTACCAGTGGGGCAGCCTTGCCCATGAAAAGCATGCCCTGCTCGCAGAGATGGATCACATCTTCAGAAAAAGCTTTCCGGAAGCCAGGGTCGTGGTGGACGCCCCCCTGCAGATGCAAAGGAAGCTCGAAGACCTGAGACGCGCGAACGGGGAGGGACAACCTGGCGATTTCCTGGCAATGCTCTCATCAATTTCAGCCCAAATTTCCAGCCTTCCGCCTGAAAGCCTGTCCGGTATCGATTATTCCCGGGATGGAATCGACCTGCTGCTCGACTTCCCGAACCGGCAAACGCTCGACGCCTTCAAAAATGGGCTCGAAAAGGCGGGCATGCATGCCCGGATCAGGAAACAGGATTCCAAAGGGGAACACATCGCAGTCTCCCTTCATATCGATGCGGGGGATGCATGAGGGAGGGCCTGAAAAAATTCTGGATGGCGCGCGTCGAAAGGGAAAGGAAAATCCTGATATTCGCATCGATTTTCATCCTTGCAAGCCTCCTCTATGCTTTCGTCTGGCAGCCAGGAGAAAAAGCGATCGGGCAGCTCAAAACCGAACTTCCAGCCATGCGCTCGAAAGTGGCCGAAATGCGCATCGAGGCATCGGAAATCGAAAGCATGAAGAAGACATCCCCCCTTCTTCACCAGGACATCAAGGAATCGATCGCCTCCCTTGCGAAATCTTCCGGAATGCAGATCGCCGGAATCGAAGCCGATCCTGACGGACATGTCCATGCGCAATTTCCTTCCGTCTCCTTCGACAACTGGATCGCCTGGCTGGACACGCTCGGGCAACGCGACCATGTCAGGCTGGAATCAGCCAGGATCAGAAGGCTGAACAATCAGGGGAAAGTAAAAATCGAGGCGATTTTCGGGGCGGTATCATGAAGCGTCTCGCCATCGGGCTCATCCTCTATTTCTGTTTTTTGCTGATCACCCTTCCCGCCTCCTTCATGGACAGGATGGCAGCACACTTCTCGAAAGGGGCGATCCGGCTGGCAAATGCCGGGGGGACTTTCTGGCACGGCTCGGCAACCCTTGGCATCTCCGGGCAGGCTTGCGGCTTCCTGTCCTGGAAGGTCTCTCCCATGGAACTCCTGCTCGCCAGACTGCACATCCGCTTCGATTCCGGAATGGAAATCCTGGCGAGCCCTTCCGGCATCGAAATGAAACATGTCTCGCTGGACCTTCCCGCATCCGTTCTCGCCCTTTTGAGCAGGCAAATGAAGTCCATTCAGCCGCAAGGAAACATCAGGATCAGCGCAGGAGATTTTCTTTTTTCCGGCAGGTCGAGAGGGCAAATTTCGGCCATATGGGAAAATGCCTCCTCCCCGTTTTCCCGTGTCAACCCGCTTGGAAGCTACAGGATCACCATCACGGGGGCGGGCTCCGCATTCGAGATCGGGCTGGAAACCCTCAGCGGACCGCTCGATCTTTCCGGCAAGGGTTCCTGGTCGGAAAGAAAGGGCATCCAATTTTCAGGGACCGGACAGTCAGGCAACGAAGGGGTTCTGGAACTGTTGCGGCTGACAGGCTCTTCGATTGGCGGAGAAAAATACGCTTTGAGGTTGTTTTGAAGAGGATCACCGTCGTCGATGCTGCAAGGGGATTCGCGGTGATCCTGATGGTCGCCTACCACTTCTGCTTCGACCTCAATTATTTCGGGATCCTCCATCAGGACATGAATCATGACCGGTTCTGGCTCGTGTCGCGTGCGCTGATCGTCAGCCTCTTCCTGCTTCTGGTCGGGATCAGCCTCGTACTTGCTTCCGGCACGGAACCGCTGCATTTCTGGAAAAGGCAGGCGAGACTGCTTGCAGCAGCGCTGATCGTCACATTCGGAAGCTGGCTGATGTTCCCGAAGAGTTACATCTATTTCGGCATCCTGCATTTCATCTTCGTTGCCAGTCTGATCGGAAGACCTTTTCTGAATTTCCCGCAACCGGCGCTTGCATCCGGCCTATTCGTCATCGCCTCGGGTTTTTATTATTCAAACCCGTTTTTCGATCCGCCTTTCATGAACTGGATCGGCCTCATGACCTACAAGCCTTATACCGAGGATTATGTGCCGCTTTTCCCCTGGATGGGCGTGGTGCTGATCGGGATATTTACAGGCAAATTGCTTTTCGAAAGGGTCAGACCCGCCTGGGTTTTCGGTGATTTTCCATCCATGAAAATTCCGTGCCGGATCGGCAGGCACAGCCTCGCGATCTATCTCCTGCACCAGCCCATCCTCATCGGAATTTTTTATCTTTTCGTGAGCCGCTGAATGCCCGGGATTCCAATCCCGTGCCAATCCTTCATCGGGCGACCACCTTCAAAAAGCGTCCTTAAGCTCTCATTAATATTCCTACTTTCGTAGGGTATCAAAGCATGATCAAACATCTATAATTTTAACTTCCAAAACAATTACAGGGGAAATCATGAACAGGACGAATATCGCACCCAGGCTTTTCGCGCTCGGGGTGATCAGCGCAGCGGTTCTCGCAGCCTGCGGCGGAGGTGGCGGAGGTGGCGTGGCAGCAGTGGCAGGTTCGAGTCCTTCCATTGGCGGCGTGGCAGCGAAAGGCATCATCAGCGGCGCCACCGTCACCGCATATTGCGGCGGGATCAATGCCAATCCCCAGGTGATTCTTGGAACCGCCACCACGCAAGCGGACGGCAGCTACAGCATCACCTATGCGAGCACATGCAACAGCCCTGTCGAAGTCGTGCTGACGAACCCCAACCCCGGTCCTGGTGTTACAATGTACAACGAAGCGACCGGCAAGACCATCCAGCTTCCAGCAAATTTCAGCCTCTCCGCCTATATCGCCAATCCGGGCAGCACCATCACGACCCCGATCACGCCGTTCACCGATATGGCTGCCCAGGTGCTGGACAAAAACAAAACCGTTCCGACCGCTACCAACGTCAATTCCGCCATCAATGCGATCATCAAAACGGCACTGGGCGGAGATGCCCAACTCTACAGTCTCAAGCCGATGAACCCGGTCGATGCGCTCAAAGGGAACACCGAGGACAAAAAACTTTCGACACTGCTGACAGCAATCGCCACGAGGGCTCAGACGCTTGGCGGCAATGTCATCGCGGCGCTGGACGAACTGAGGAATTCTGCAACAAGCAGCATTTCAATCGGCCAGAATGGGGATGCGCAACTCACCACCCCGGGCGCTGGCGCCAGCAGCCCCGCCGCCGTCTTGAATCAGGACATCACCGATGCACAGACCTACGAGCAGAACAATCAGCTCGGCGATTCCAATGCCAAGACGCTGGTGCAGAACGAAGGTGACAGCGTGACGCAAACCACGACGACGATCACTCCTGGAGTCATCGGTCCAACCACCTCCGGCATTACTGCCGCGAACGCGCTCTTCACCAGCCTGCGGACCAATCTGATCCTGTTGAGCAATTCCGGCAAGACCGGGCTTTTCGATACCCAGGTCAGCGCAGTCAAGACCGACTTTCATGGTTTGAAAGGAACCGAGAAGAATTTCAGTGATTTCCTGCATACGGCAAGCACCGCCAAATACCTTCTCAAAAATGCAGCCACCTTGACCTATTCCATGATAGTTGATCCCAATAACCCGACCGGGCCGCAAGTCATGGCATTCCAGAGTGTTGGCAAGGGTGGAATGTGCACCATTTATCAGACGAATCAAAGTCAGGTGAGCTGCACCTGGGGTGGTCAGGCGCCGGCCATGGTGGGCGGGAATATGGTTTTCAGCATGCATCAAACCACATTCTCGCCGGGGGCCACGCCAGGCGTTTTTGACTGGAGCGATGTGCTGCAGACGACAACATTCAGCATGGCTGCCCCCCCGACGACTGTATCGGGCACGACGCAGACCGGAACGATCACGAACCCGAGCAGTGCCAATACCATTTCCCTCAGCGGCAATCTGGGTGCGCTCGATCCGGCGGCCGATCACAGCAGCATCAATATAACCGCCACCGAAACGCTCAATGCCGACAGCGCAGGGCACACGAGGCTCGATTTGACCGGAACCCTCAGCAATCAGGATGCCAACAACAACAAACTTCTTACGCTGGCCCTGAATACCGGCACAAATATCCTCGCCATCCCGGGCACTTTAAGCACCAATGCGCAGCCGTATTCCGCGAACATCGTCGGCACTGCAACCACGCCGAATTATCAGTTCGACGGGACGCTCGCCATGAGCGGTTTTGCCCAGGACCTGAGCGGCAAGTACGTAACTCCTGCCAGTTCCTCCTTCACCGGAAGCATCACCGGAATGGGGGCTCAAGCTTCGGTTGGAAAATTCATGAGCGGAACGTTGACGGAATCCGACAACATTTCCAATTATGATGCAACCAAGCCAGTTTCGGCGTCGAATTACAAGTCGCTCACTTTCAATTTCAATGGCAATATCGTCGTCAACAATGTATCGCCTGCGATGACATACACCCTTGGATTTACTCTCGACGAAACGGTATTCGGGCAAAGGGCAATTACTTTCACATACACAGATCCTTCCAACAACACCATTACCGTCAGGAGAGATGGAGCGACCCCCAACACCCTGACCGCCACTTCTGGAGGCGTGAACGGGATCTCTGTCGTTCTCACACAGAACGGTGCGTCGTACTCGGGAAGCGTGTATTCGGGCGACTCGTCCAATCCTGCCAACCTGATCGGAAATATTTCTGGTAAAACGGTGGACTTCAATGACGGTTCATTCATAACCCTCATGTAAGCACCCTGGTTGCAACCCGTTCAAGCCGGCATGGATCATGCCGGCTTTTTCACGTCCTGGATTTAATTCATGAAAAATAAAGGAATGTATTTTCTGATCGGAATGGCGCTCTGCACCGGAGCAAAAGCCGATTTGCTGGGACTCTCCAACCCCGCCGACATCGCGGGAATGAAGGATTTCAGTCTGTATTCTTCCGGAAACTTTTTTGCCGGAAGCGACTACACGCCGGTCAAGCAATTCACCGGAAGCTGGAACGGACCCTATACGCCACAATCCGGAAGGAACCTCGCGCTTTCTGAAGGCCGCGTGGAAGCCGGCGCAACTTATGGATCCTGGCGTATCGCAGCCCTGTACCGCGAAGAAGTCGTGGTACAAAGCAACCGGGACATGACCAACATCGCCTATTACAACAAGCAGCATCTCCCCGTTCCTGCAGGACAGAATTTTGCAATCAACCTGAACATGCAGGGTTTCGAGGCCAAGGGAGTGCGCCTGGACAAGGGTTTTCTTTTCGAAGGCAGCGGGGGAACCTCCTATTCATTGGGAGCCGGCCTCTCTCTTTTGCAGGGAACGCGAGTCAGGATGACGACCGCTGATGGCGTGGCCGCATCGACCCTCACCGGCTACACCTACAATGCGACGCTCCAGGACGAAAATTCGAAGGCAAGCTACCCCTTCATCTCGAACGCGACCCCCATCGGGAGAGGTTACGCAATGGACCTAGGCGCCAAAATACACTGGAAAAACGGATCGCATCTCGATGTTGCCGTGAACGATCTGCTCGCGCAGATGCGCTGGTACAACATGCCGTACACCATCGAGACGGCGAACAGCGCGACCCTCAACCGGAATGCTGCAGGTTATATCAGCTACAATCCCACGGTTTCGGGCTACAACGACATCCACAGGAGAACCATCGTTCAGAACCTGATGACCAAGGTTTCGGCGGACTATACCCGTCCCTTTTCGATCGTCGACCTGACTGCCGGAACGGACTGGATCGCGGGATACTGGCTCCCTCAGGCAGGAATCGCCTACCATCTGGATTCCGACTGGAAGGCCTCGGCAAGTTACGATCTGAGATTCAGGTCGGTCGGGTTCGGAATCAGGAACAAATGGTTCCATGTCGATCTGCTCACCGACAGCACGAATCTGAACATGGCCAACGCTGTCGGTTTCGATGCAGGAATCAATCTCTCCTTCTGATCAATGGATTCCACGCGACTTGAGCAGGTTGCCCACTTCCACGACCAGGGGAAGAAATTTCTCCGGGTTGCTGCTGGTCAATCGGACATAGAGCCTGCCGGCTTCCAGGAGATCCCCCGGGCTTGCGCAACTTGCACGGTCGATCTCCAGCCTCGCCTCCCTTTCCCTTCCCGCCAGCGCAAGCAGGGCCGCCTCCCTGTAGGGGATCATGCCCTCCGGGGAGAACCGAACGGCACGCCGGGTCAGTTCCAGCTTCTCGTCCAGGTCGATTGCATTGATGGGCAGCATTCCTGCCAAAGGAAATTCCACGTATGGCCGCAGCAAACTGTATTTGTTGAACTGGCCGAGCCTTTCGAACAACACCCGGGACTGAAGACGAGGCTTTCCGCTCTGGTAGGAAGGGTAAAGCAATCCTTCCAGCTCGCGGTAATCCTTCATGAGGCCGACAAGCAGGTAGCTTCCCGAGACCAGCACGATCCCTGCCAGCGCTTTCGTGAAGGGAATGGACAGGGATTTTGTCTCACCCAGCCCGAGCAGGAACAGGAAAAGGCCGAGAAACTGTGCATACCAAAGCGGATACTCATCCAGGCTGTGGATCGCAATCACAGCGAGCAGAGAGTAAAGCCACCATCCGGACAAATCAAGGGAAGCCTGGCGTCTTGCCCAGAAAAATATCCCGCCAAATACGACGAGAACACCCGTTACTCCGGTCTCGGCAAGGAGATTCATGAGCAGATCATGAGAATTGTTGTACAGACCGGATATCGCCGGATTGTTGAAAAGCGGCCCATATTGGAAATGATGCCAGGCGAACTGGCCGAATCCCACTCCCAGAACCGGTGATTTGAGGAACATCATCCAGGCTTCCCGCCAAAGGTAGAAACGGATTCCGCTCTCCCCGGAAATCAGTCTCTGGCCGGAGGTCACCGTTCCGTGCATGGAAATGAAATGAAGCTGGATGATGTACTGAATGACAAGAAATGCCGGGAGCAGCAGCAACGCGCCATAAAGGAGCGTTTTGCTCTTTTTGGAAAGGAAGAAACCGAGTGCCGTCATGGCACCGAGATAGAGCCATGCGCTTCTGGACCCGCTCAGGGCCAGCGCAAAAAGAAGAAAAAAGCCAATCGGCATGGCGGCGATCAACCTGATCCTCTTTGTTGCAGCAAGGTACAGAAGCGATACGACGGACAGCGAAAGATAGTCAGAAAAATGGTTCTGCTGGGCGAGATTGCCATATACAGTCATGGCATGATCAGGCGTGACGAATCGATCGAGGAAGCCGTGGATCCGGTAATGCTGCATCAGGGCTGCGGCGCCGTTCAAAATCCCTCCAGCCAGGATGGACCAGGCAAGCACCAAAGCGACTCTATCCATTCCGAACTGGCGCTTCAGTGTGAATCCAAGGACAGCCATCAGGGAGCCCCACAACAGGTACAACGAAACAAGCAAGACATGCTGGACGTAACCGATCATTCCGAGCGCATACTGAAGCCAGACCAGGGCTGTCATGAGCAACGGAACCAGGGCGATGCCCGGAAAACCGCGCAGCTCGCTGAAATTGAATGAAATGGCCAGAAAGCCCAGAAAGGCTGCCAGCCATTCCGTATAAAAATCGGTCAGGGGGAAATAATGCTTCCACTGAAGAAAAGGCAGAATGCACATCAGCGCGATCATCAGGAGGCTGCCCAGCCTACCAGCGCGTTTCTCCGTAAGGTCGAGCTTCTTCATGATCGAAAAAACATGTTGCTCATTTTGAACCGATGGCGTAGTTATCCGGCTGGAAGCAAGAGGCAGAATGACTGCCATGGAATCGTGAATTCAGGGCTCAATCCAGCTCGAAGACGATCGCGGCAAGCTCGCTTCTTCGCCTGACGCCGAGTTTGCCGTACACTTGATACAGGTAGTCCTTGACCGTCTGCTCGGACAGAAAAAGTTCCCGTGAAATCTCGCGATTGGAAAAGCCCTGAACTGCAAGGGACGCCACGTCCCTTTCTCGCCGCCCCAGCCCGAATTTTTCCAGTGCACTCTGAATTTTCCTGTTTGCAGGGCATCTTTCGAGAAAAATGAATTTTTTATTCCCGTCCGCTGGAACGGTTCTCACTCTGAACACGTCATTTTTGCTTCTGAACAAGGCCGATGATGCCCCCTCGCCGGGACCTGCCAGCGAGGCCACAGTCATTCCCCCGAGTATGGATTTTGCGTACTCGTTCATGAAATAGGAAGAGCCGTCCTCACCAACGGCAATGAAACCCACTGGATCATTCCCTTGCTCTCCTTGCAGCTTTTCGAGATTGCGTAGCGCTCTGGCCATATGGGGGAGAAGGATGTTGAATATTTCCTTTTCCCGCTCGCTGATATCCCCGGCAGCTTCCCTCCTGTGAATGGCGAATATGCCGGCGAGTTCCCCCTGCTTGCCAAGAGCCGCACCCAGCAAATGGAATTCCCCGATACCGGCAAGGTACTCGAAGGCGGACGCTTCATCGAAAAGCGCGTTTCCAGGAAGAGGTCCCGTATCTCCGGCAGAATCATTCAGATAGCCGAGAAAACGCCCGGTCAGAAAAAAAGGATTCCGCGCTGCATAATGCGCAAGACATGAGAGCATCGCGCTTTCGCTGTTTCCGAAAATATCGTGATCGCCAAAAAGAAACTTGCCGGTTTCCGCGTCGGACCCGATGAATACCGCATTCGAGACGTCGAGAAAATCATTCAGTTTCTCCCTGGCTGTCTTGAAGATGGCGCTCTGGTCGGACTGTGAATAAAGCACATCCAGAATGTCGAGCAGCCTTCTGTATTCCCTGGATGACAGATGCATGGCACTACCCCGGATTTATCTATTCTTTTACCCCGGCCTGTTCATCGTTCCGGTGCCGATACCGTAACGATCACCCTATCATGATACGTCGAAATTCCGGATTGTTCAAAGCATCTTCAGCAGACGGAAGACGCGAAAGCCACCCGGCAAGAGAGAGGAAGGATGAGTTCAGTCATTCAACTGCTTCGGGATCGGGAAGGAGACGTTTTCGCTGATTCCATGCAATTCGGACGCCTCGATGGCGCCCAGGGATTTCAGCTTTTCGATGACTTCCTGCACGAGTTCTTCCGGAGCGGACGCCCCCGCCGTGATGCCGACCGATTTTTTCCCTTCCAGCCATTCCGGCTTCAGCTCGCCGGCATTATCGATCATGTGGGAAGCGACGCCGCGCGAGCGGGCGACTTCGCGCAGCCGGTTGGAATTGGAACTGTTTGGGGAACCCACCACGATCACCAGATCGCACTGGTCAGAAAGCGCCTTCACCGCGTCCTGGCGGTTCTGGGTCGCATAGCAGATATCGTCCTTTTTGGGTCCGACGATGTTCGGGAAACGCGCTTTCAGAGCGTCGATCACCAGCGCAGCATCATCCACCGAAAGCGTGGTCTGCGTGACGAAGGCGAGGTTATCAGGGTTTTTGACTTCCAGTTTTTCCACATCTTCCGGAGTTTCGACGAGATACATGCCCCCCGCCGCCTGCCCCATCGTGCCCTCCACTTCCGGATGCCCTGCATGGCCGATCATGACGATCTCCTTGCCCTGGTCGTGCATCCTTGCCACTTCGACATGCACCTTGGTGACGAGCGGACAGGTCGCATCGAAAAGCCTGAATCCCATCTCGGCAGCCTGCTTGCGGACAGACTGCGGCACGCCGTGCGCGCTGAAAACGAGGGTTGCGCCTTGCGGCACCTGTGCGATGTCCTCGACAAAAATTGCGCCTTTCTTCTTCAATCCTTCCACCACGAAGCGGTTGTGCACCACCTCGTGCCGCACGTAGATTGGCGCACCGAAGTTCGCGAGAGCGCGCTCCACGATTTCGATCGCGCGGTCGACTCCGGCGCAAAAACCCCTTGGATTGGCGAGCAGTACCTTCATTTCTTTTCCTTGCGAATGCTGTCGAGTATCAGGAGGAAGGTTCCCAGCGTGATCGCCGAATCGGCGAGATTGAAGGCAGGGAAATGATGGGTTGCAAGATGGAAATCGAGGAAATCGACGACATGGCCGATCCGGATCCTGTCGACGAGATTGCCGACCGCCCCGCCCAGGATGAAGCTGAGCGCGAAGCTGAACAGGGTCTCTCCCCGGTGTTTCTTGAGGAGATGGATGATGAAGAGCGAAGCTGCGATCGCGATGCCCATGAACAGCATCCTTTGCCATCCTCCCGCATCGCTCAGGAAATTGAAGGCAGCGCCCTCGTTGTAGAGCAGTACCAGGTTGAAGAAGGGAGCGACCACGATGCCGTCGCTCCCGGAGAGGGAGGAGACGATCTCAAGCTTGCTCGCCTGGTCGAGTCCGATCACGACGAGACTCAATCCCATCCAGCGCATCCAGTCAGGCATGTTCCCTCGCTTCGCCTTCGCCAAAGAGGTTTGACACGCAGCGCCCGCAGATCTGGGGATGATCGGAATGGCACCCCACATCCTCCCGGTAATGCCAGCAGCGTTCGCATTTCTGCCGGGCGCTTGCAACAACCGTGATCCCATCTTCCGCGGATTCCACGAGCCTTGCGCTGGAAGTCACCAGCACGAAGCGCAGATCCTCTCCGAGGGAGCGAAGCAGGGAATATTTTTCGCCGCTTGCGCGGATTTCGATCTCTGCTGCAAGGGAAGATCCGATGAGGCCGGACTGCCGCGCCTCCTCCAGATATTTCTGCGCTTCGGAACGGTAGCCGCGGATCTTCTCCCATTTTTCGATGAGGGCGCCCACACCGGCAAGGTCCGGGAAGACATGCCACTTGTGGAGGAAAATGCTGTCTTCGGAATTTGCGGTGAAATGCTCCCAGATTTCCTCCGCGGTGAAGGAAAGAATGGGGGCGAGCAGTCTCACCAGGGAATGGGTGATGTGGTAGAGAGCGTTTTGCGCAGAACGCCTCGCCCTGGAATTTTCCCCCGATGTATAGAGCCTGTCCTTCAGGATGTCGAGATAGAAGCCGCCCAGATCTTCCGAGCAGAAATGATGCAGGCGCTGCGCGACGAGGTGGAACTCGTATTTTTCGTAATGTCCGGCAAGCTCCTCCTGCAGGGAAGCGGATAGCGCTGCTGCATAGCGGTCGATCTCGAACCAGGAATCCGGCCCCAGCGAATCCCTTTCATGGTCATAGTCGGCGAGATTGGCGAGCAGGAAGCGCACCGTGTTGCGGATCCGCCGATAGCTGTCGGTAACGCGTTTCAGGATCTCGTCGGAAATCGAGAGTTCGCCCGAATAGTCGGTGGATGCGACCCACAGGCGCAGAATGTCCGCGCCGAGAGAGCTCATCACCTTCTGCGGGCTCACCACGTTGCCTTTCGACTTGCTCATCTTGTGCCCGCGCTCGTCGACCACGAACCCGTGGGTGAGCAGGGCGCGATAGGGCGCCACTCCGTCCATCGCGCATCCTGTGAGAAGAGAGGACTGGAACCAGCCGCGATGCTGATCCGATCCTTCCAGATAAAGGTCGGCGGGCCAGGCGAGGTCTGCGCGCTTTCTCAGGACTGCAAAATGGGTCGAACCGGAATCGAACCACACATCCAGCGTGTCCTTCATCTTTTCATGGGATGCATCCACGCCGAGTTCCGCAGGGTCGAGCGAGAACCAGGCTTCTATCCCTCCCTGTTCGATTTTTTTCGCGACTTCCTCGACGAGACGGGAGGTTTCCGGATGGAGTTCCCCGGTTTCCCGATGCAGGAAAAACGGAATCGGCACGCCCCAGTTCCTCTGGCGCGAAATGCACCAGTCCGGACGCTTCTCGATCATACCTTCCAGCCTTGCCCTTCCCCACGAAGGGAAGAACTGCGTGTTTTCGACCGCATTCGCAGCAACCGCCCTCAATCCCGCGGTATCCATCCCGATGAACCACTGCGCAGTCGCGCGGAAAATGATCGGGGTCTTGTGCCGCCAGCAATGCGGGTAGCTGTGACGGATCTGTTCCTGCTTGAGAAGATGTCCGGAGGCTTCCAGAGTTTCCAGGATCAGCGGATTGGCCTTCCATACCGAAAGCCCTCCCACCAGGGGCACGCTTTCGAAGAATTTTCCGTCGCTCCCGACCGGATTTTCGACCGGAAGATGGTATTCGAGCCCAACCATGTAGTCTTCCACGCCATGGGCTGGCGCAGTGTGGACGAGTCCGGTTCCCGCGTCCAGAGTCACGTGTGTTCCGCAGATGAGGGGAACGCTTCTGTCCTGGAAAGGATGGGAAAGCGCGATTCCTTCGAGCTTCGCTCCATTGAAGTTGGAAAGGACGGTGCCTTCCAGTCCGTAGCGCTTCATGCAGGAATCGACGAGATCGGACGCGAGGATGAAGATCCCCATTTCCGTGTCGACGAGAGAATATTCGAATTCCGGATGAACGCAAACCGCCTCGTTGGCTGGCAAAGTCCAGGGGGTCGTGGTCCAGATCACTGCAGAAATTTCGGCTTCGACCGGGAAATGCAGGCCCAACCTGTCATTCAGCTTTCCGACGTCCTTCACCCTGAATGCCACGTCGATCGCTGGAGAGTTCTTATCCTCGTATTCGACTTCCGCTTCGGCAAGCGCGGATCCGCAGTCCAGGCACCAGTTGACCGGTTTCTGCCCCTTGTAGACATGGCCGTTTTCGAGGATTTTCCCGAGTGCGCGCACGATGTCCGCTTCAGTTTCATGGTTCATGGTGAGATAGGGATTCTCCCAATCACCCAGCACCCCGAGGCGGATGAAATCGGCCTTCTGCTTTTCCACCTGCTGTTTCGCATATTCCCTGCAAAGTTCGCGAAACCTCGAAGGCGAAACCTCTTCCTTGCCCAGATTCTTTTCCACCATCAGTTCGATGGGCAGCCCGTGGCAGTCCCAACCGGGTACGTAGGGCGCATCGAAACCGGCCAGGGTCCTGGACTTGACGATGATGTCCTTCAGGATCTTGTTTACCGCATGACCGATGTGGATGTCGCCGTTTGCATAGGGAGGGCCGTCGTGCAGGATGAACTTCGGGCGCCCTGCCGAGGCTTCCCGCACCTTCTCGTAGACCCTCTTCCTTTTCCACGCTTCCAGCATGAGGGGTTCGCGCTTTGCCAGATCGCCGCGCATCGGGAAAGGCGTGTCGGGCAGGTTCAGTGTTTTCTTGTAGTCAGTCATGTCAGCCTTCGAAATATCTTCTTGCTTCGAGAACGTCCTGTCCGATCTGCCGGACGAGGGAATCGAGATCCGGGAATTTCTCTTCTTCGCGCAACTTGGCCAGAAAATCGACCTTGAGGCGGGCGCCGTAGATGCTCCTGTCGAAATCGAACAGGTAGACCTCCAGCACGGGCTTTCCGGAAGATTCCACGGTGGGACGAACGCCGAGGCTCGCCACCCCCCTGACCGGAGCGTCCCCCAATCCATCCACCTCCACCGCATAAATGCCGGAAAGCGGCGGCTTATTGTGCTTGAGACGGATATTGGCAGTGGGAAAGCCGATGGTCTTGCCGAGCTTCTTCCCGTGCCCCACCCTGCCGACGATACTGTAGGGGCGGCCAAGGAGATTTTCAGCAAGCTCGAGATCCCCGGATTTTACCGCCTGTCGCACCAGCGTGCTCGAAATGCGCATCTCGCCAAGCATCACGCTTTGCATCGCTTCGACCTCGAACCCGAGATTTCTACCGGCTTCCCGCATCGAGGAAAAATCTCCTGTCCGCTTCGCGCCATAGCGGAAATCGTCGCCGATCAGCACCCATCTTGCGCCAATCCGCGAGGAAACAACCGCCTCGAAATCCTGCGCGCCCATCGCCGCGAATTTCGAATCGAATCTGCAGATATACACACGATCGATGCCGATTTGCGAAAAAAGGGCGATTTTCTCGCGTATATCGGTGAGCCGGGCAGGCGCGTTTTCCGGATCGAAAAACTCCCGCGGATGGGGCTCGAAAGTCATGACGCAGGAAAGCAGGCCGCGCCCTTGCGCCTGCTTCACGAGGCGGTCGAGCACGGCCTGATGCCCGAGATGAACCCCGTCGAAATTGCCGATGGTGAGCGCGACGGGGCGGTCGGAATTTTCCGGGATCCCGCGAAAAACCTGCATGATTCTTTCGAAAATGAAGGATTTTACTGCTTATCCCGGCTACTGCAAAGTTTTCCGCTCAGCCCTGCATCAGCATGCCGGCCGCAACGGTGTTGTTGGTCGCCTCGTCGATGACGATGAAACTGCCCGTAGCATGGTTTTTCCGATAGTCGTCTGCTGCGAGCGGGCTCTGCACCTTGAAGCCGATTTTCGCGATGTCGTTCATCGCCAGGGAGGAAATTCCCTCTTCGGTCTCCAGCGTGTTGACATCGACCCTGAAATCCAGCCGGTTCAGAAGAATTTTCGCTGTCTTCGTGGTGTGCTTGACGAGATACTTGCGCCTCATGTCGAGGGGTTCCTCGGACAACCAGCAAAGCATGGCTTCCCCTTCCCTGGATAGATCGGGGAGATTCCCGCTCTTCACGATCATGTCGCCGCGCGAAATGTCCACTTCGTCTTCCAGCAACAGGGTCACGGACTGGGGAGCCACCGCCTCGACCAGAGTTCCGTCATAGGTGTTGATCTCCCGCACCCTGGTAGTCCTGCCCGAAGGCAGCACCGTCACCTCGTCCCCGACCGAAATCGTTCCGGACTCGATTCTCCCCATGTATCCCCGGAAATCGTGCCATTGCTCGGACTGCGGCCGGCACACCCATTGCACCGGAAACCTGAAATCTTCCAGGTTGATGTCGTGGTCGATCTCGATGTTCTCCAGCACCCCGAGCAGGGTCTCCCCCCTGAACCAGGGCATGTTCTCTCCCCGCTCCACCACCATGTCTCCCTCGAGCGCGGAAATCGGGATCGGGATGATGTTGGAAAGCCCGAGATTCGAGGCAAAGCGTCCGAATTCCTCGACGATGGAATCGAAGACTTCCCTCGAGTAGCCGACCAGATCCATCTTGTTCACCGCCACCACGAGGTGCGGAATCCCCACCAGGCTCGCGAGATAGGCATGCCGCCTCGTCTGCGTCAGCACCCCTTTCCTGGCATCGATGAGGATGATGGCGAGATTCGCGGTGGATGCGCCCGTGACCATGTTTCTCGTATACTGCTCGTGCCCCGGCGTGTCCGCAATGATGAACTTCCTCTTCGGCGTTGCGAAATAGCGGTAGGCGACATCGATCGTGATTCCCTGCTCGCGTTCGGCCTGCAACCCGTCCGTGAGCAGCGAAAGATCCACCCCGGACAACCCCCTCTTTCTGGTGGTGGTTTCGATCGCGGAGAGCTGGTCCTCGAAAATCGATTTCGAGTCGTGCAGCAGACGTCCGATCAGGGTGCTCTTTCCGTCGTCGACGCTTCCGGCCGTGATGAAGCGCAGCAATTCTATGTTCGGCAATTTCATCAGAAATATCCTTCCTTTTTCCTGAGTTCCATGGAGGCTTCGGAAGTCTGGTCGTCCATCCTGGTCGCCCCCCTTTCGGTGATGCGCGTGGTCGCAGTCTCGACGATAATGTCCTCGACATTGGCCGCTACCGATTCCACCGGGCAGGTGCAGGTCATGTCGCCCACCGTCCTGAACCTGACCGAAATCTTCTCCACCTTCTCCCCTTCCTTCGGGGTGACGAGGTGGGAAACCGGAAGCAGGCCGCTGCCGCGCCGGATCACCTCGCGTTCGTGCGCAAAATAGATTTCAGGAATCTCCAGGTTTTCGCGGGCGATGTACTGCCAGATGTCCATCTCGGTCCAGTTGCTGATGGGAAAGACCCGGATGTTCTCGCCGGGATGCACGCGTGTGTTGTAAAGATCCCAGAGTTCCGGCCGCTGATTCTTCGGATCCCACTGTCCGAATTCGTCGCGGAAGGAGAAGATGCGCTCCTTCGCCCGGGCCTTTTCCTCGTCGCGCCTCGCACCACCGATGCAGGCATCGAAACCGAATTCCTCGATCGCATCGAGCAAGGTCACCGACTGGAAGGCATTGCGACTCTGGGTGGGAGATTTCAGCACCACGCGGCCAGCGCGGATCGAATCTTCCATGGAACGCACGATGAGGCGCTCGCCCAGTTCCTTCGCCCGCCGGTCGCGGAATTCGATCACTTCAGGAAAATTGTGTTCGGTATCGATGTGCAGCAGGGGAAAAGGGAATTTCGCCGGACGAAACGCCTTTTCGGCAAGCCTCAGCAGCACGATGGAATCCTTTCCTCCGGAAAAAAGCAGCGCAGGATTTTTGCATTCCGCAGCCACTTCCCTGAGGATATGGATGGATTCGCTCTCAAGCAAGTCGAGATGAGTCAGTTTTTTGTGCAATATGTGCAGGTTTCCCATTTTCAAGCCTTTTTGCGATGCAATCCGCATTCCTTCGCCAGGGCGTCTTCCCACCACCAGCGTCCTGCGCGTATATCTTCACCCTTCGCGATCGCCCTGGTGCAGGGCGCGCATCCGATACTCGGATAGCTCCTGTCGTGCAGGGCATTGTAGGGCACATTGAACATCCGGATGTAATTCCAGACTTCCTTTTCGGTCCATTCCAGCAGGGGATTGAACTTCATCAAGCCGTTGTCGCCGTCGAATGCTGCGGCCTCCAGATCGCTCCTGGTGGGAGATTGCTGGCGCCTCATCCCCGTGATCCAGGAACCGCAGCCGGCGAGCGCGCGCTTCAGGGGCTCGACTTTCCTCACCTGGCAGCAGCCCTTGCGTAGCTCGACAGAATCGTAAAATGCGTTCGGTCCGTTTTCCCCGACATAGGCGGATACCGCTTCCGCCTTCGGGAAATACACTTCGATGCTCAGGCCGTAGCGACGCTTCGTTTCCTGCATGAGCGCATAGGTCTCCTCGGGAAGGCGTCCGGTATCCAGGGTGAACACTTCGATGTCGAGATCGTGCCTTGCGATCATGTCGATGAGCACCATGTCCTCCATCCCGAAACTGGAGGCGAGCGCCGCCCTGCCGTGATTTTTTGCGATTTGTTCGAGATCCGCTCTCAGCTTTTCCACTTTTTCCATCATGCAGCCCTCGGCAGCGATTCGGAAAGATCCAGTTGGGCGTCCTGCGCGACACAGTGATCCGCCGCTTCCAGCGTCCATTTGTCGAGCGCCCTGTACAGGCTCGAAAGCGCTTCCTCTTCAGACTGTTTCAGTCGCCTCACCAGATCTCCGAAAACTTCGCTCAGCGACCCCGGAACGAGCGTGCCAAGTCCTGCGTGAATCTCTTCGAGATCCGAGCCTTCCGTACCACCGTGAAGCTGGAGGAGTCCGTTGCCGATGAGCTCAAGGATCGACTCCGCACATCTGGCAGATTCTCCGTATTTGCGCTGCATGAACAGCGCGTCGCGGTAGCGTCGCTCGTGCGCCGCCTCGAAAAAGCTCGAACCGATTCTCACCTGGGATGCGCCCGCGCATTCCCCGCCGCCCAGTTGCAGCACCCTGAACTCACGCGAATCGCCATGATCATGGAGAACGGCAAGCAGATCCTCCGCTTTCACTTCCACCAGATCCTTCAGCATTTCGTTGAAGTAGTCCATTCCCTTTTTCCTCACCCAGGAAAAGAATTCTCCTTCTCCGGCATGATCCTCGCGTATCCTTTCAATCGCTTCCCCGATCCGGGCCGATGGAATCGAGGGCCCCTTGAGGGCCAGCCCGCCATTTCCGGTTCCGTTCCCGCCGAGATAAAGCTGGTAATGCGGTACCAGCTTGCCGTGGAGCCTGCGTCCCTCGCCATAAATGCCGATGTCGCCTGTCTCGGGCTGGGCGCAGCCATTGTGGCATCCTGAAACCCGGATCCTCAGATCCGCGCTTCCGCCATCGAGCCATTTGGCCACAGTCATGCTCGAAGTGATGCCGAGTCTGCATGTGGAAGTCCCGGGGCAGGCGGTCACGTTGTCTCCCGCCTGCGGAATCGAAAGCCCGATGGCCTCGAGCCCGGTTTTCAGCTCCACCAGTGAATCTTCAGGAACGTTCAGGATCATGAGATTCTGGTCCTGGGTGGTCCTTAGATCGGAAAGGCCGAGATTTCTCGCAAGGGAAGCAATCCCCCTCAGCTTGTCCGATTCCAGGTTTCCGGTAGTCAACGCCACCGGAAAGGTGTAGAAACCCTTCTGCTTTTGCTCGAAAATCCCCCTGGGCGCACCCTGGCCGCAAGGCTTCCCTGGCGCACCACGGTTCCATTTTCCCTGCGGATAGGGATGTTCTGCCAGCGCGCTTCTGGTGAGTTCGAATTCCTCCCGGTATTTCCCGACGAATCCTTCCGCCCCGAAGCGGTCGACCAGGAACTTGATGCGTGATTTCGCCCGCTTGGTCCTGTCCGAATAACGGTTGTGCAAGGAAACCAGCGCTTCCATCACGATCAGGAGGTCCTTTTCCTCGACGAAGGATTCCACGACGACCGCTTCGTGCGGCTTGTGCCCGAGTCCGCCGCCCGCGACCACCCTGAATCCGAATTTTCCTTCCCTTTCGACCGCCACGATGCCCACGTCATGGATCATCGCCTGTGCGCAATCGGCTTCGCACCCGGAAAAGCTGATCTTCATTTTTCTCGGCATCTGCTGGTTGAGCGGATTCCTCAGAAAATGCAGCACTGCGCCTTCGAGATGGGTGGTCACATCCACATGCTCCTTCGGGCAGACGCCTGCCATCGGGCAGGCGGTGATGTTGCGGATGGTGTTTCCGCAGGCTTCCCGGGTGGTGAGCCCCGCTTTCTCCAGGATGCGCAACGAAGCGGGCGAATCCTGCAAGGGAACCGAATGGATCTGGATGTCCTGCCGGGTGGTGATATGCACCTCCTCCGTTTGCGAATAGGCATCGAGCACCTCAGCGATCGACTCCAGCTGGACAGGCGAGATCGAGCCCCCCGGAACCTTGACGCGGATCATGTTCACGCCTTCCTGGCGTTGCCCGTACACTCCCTGTTGCAGGCGCATCGCGGTGAACCTGTCCGCATCGATCTGCAGGTTGAAGTAGGCATCCACCGCTGCCGAAAAGCGGTCGATCTCTTCCGAATTTGTCAGTTTCATGATTTTCCCTTCCATCAAAACATCAATTTTCCGCCGATCAGGATCAGCATCCCGGCGAGCATTCCGCGCAACATTTTTTCCGGTATCCTCGATCCCACCATGCTTCCGAAATAGATTCCCGGCAGGGACCCGAGAAGCAGACTTCCAAGCAGATGAAAATCCACCGTGCCGAGCGCGGCATGTCCCAATCCTGCAATCGCAGTGAGCGGAACCGCATGCGCGATATCGGTTCCGACGACGCTGATCGGCGAGAGACGCGGATAGAGGAAAAACAGCACCACCGTGCCGAGCGCCCCTGCCCCTACCGAAGACATCGTGACCAGCATCCCCAGCATCGCACCGGCCGCAACCGTCACGAATTTCACCTTTTCTCCGGAAAGCCCCCCCAGCTTCCTGATCCTGTCCCTGTACAGCAGAGCCACGGATGTCAGGATGAGCGCGATGCCGAGCGTCGTGGAGATCAGCGAGGAAAGCACATGCCTGTCGATCGCAAGTCCATTCAGAACCAGCACGCTCAGGATCGCAGCAGGAATGCTGCCCAATGAAAGCAGTCCCACGACGCCCCATTCGACATGCCCCTGGCGGCCATGCACCCACGCCCCGCCTGCCTTGGTGATCGCCGCATAAAGGAGGTCGGTTCCGACCGCGATCGAGGGCTGGATGCCGAAAACCAGCACCAGCAGCGGGGTCATCAGGGATCCGCCGCCGACCCCCGTCATGCCGACGATGGAACCGATCAACAATCCGGACAGGGTGTATCCGAAATCCATCCATCTCTCCTTCCGGGGCGAACTTCCCGGTTGAGGCAATCATACAGAAAGCCTCTTATATTCATAAATACTTTTATGTTATAGTTTTATAACCATATGGAATTATGAGGCGAGACATGAAGCTGCAGCAATTGCGGTATCTTTGCGAAGTGGTGAAGAAGGATCTCAACGTATCCGGAGCGGCCGAGTCGCTTTACACTTCCCAGCCCGGAATCAGCAAGCAGATCAGGTTGCTGGAAGACGAACTGGGACTCGACGTGTTCGTGAGGAACGGAAAAAGACTGGTCGCCGTCACAGAACCGGGACAGACCGTGGTTTCCATCGCGCAGCGCATCCTGCTGGAAGCCGAAAATCTGAAGCGGGTCGGAGAGGAATTCGGCAGCCAGTCGGGCGGAACGCTGAAAATCGCGACCACGCACACCCAGGCGCGTTATGTCTTGCCGAAAGTGGTGAAGGAATTCATCACGCTCTATCCCAATGTCACGCTCAACCTGCACCAGGGAAGCCCGATGCAGATCGCTGAAATGGTCCGTTCCGGAGAAGTCGACATCGGAATCGCCACGGAAGCCATCGAACTCTTCGAGGATCTCGCCATGCTGCCCTGTTACGAATGGAATCGTTGCGTGGTGACTCCTCCGCAGCATCCACTGCTGGAAGAGGAGAAGCTCGCCATCGAGGATCTCGCGCAATACCCGATCATCACCTACGATTTCGCCTTCACGGGCCGTTCCAGGATCAACAAGGCATTCGAGGCGAAAGGACTCACACCCAATGTGGTGCTGACCGCGATCGACTCGGACGTCATCAAGACCTATGTGGAAATGGGGCTGGGAATCGGCATTCTCGCGACGATGGCCTTCGATCCGTCAAGGGACGTCAATCTGCGCTCGATCGACGCCGCGCATCTCTTCGAACCCAGCACGACCAGGATCGCGATCCGGAAAAACAGCTTCCTGCGCGGATACATGTACGATTTCATCCATCTCTTCGCGCCGCATCTCGGCAGGGAAAAAATCGACGAAAAAATGGCGGGATGATCAGGATGGCAAGCTGTATTGCCAGTCCAGCTCCTTGCCGGCAGAAGAAATCAGGTGATCCCCGGGAGAGCCCGCATCGCGCAGCCGAACGCGCAGATCGCGCTCCGCCATCCCCACCAGCGGCTTCGCATCCCTGGGGCGCATCCATTTCCGGACGATGGTCTCTCCGGTTGCGATCCCGACCGAAACGGAAACGCCCCGGGCCGATTCCTCCTTTTCGGTTTCCAACAGATCCGCCTTTTCGACCAGCCCCTCGCGCTCCGCCGAAAGCGATCTCACTTCCGCATTGAGGGAGGAGAGCGCCTTCACCAGGGGCGCCACTTTCTGCCCGAGCTTTGCCCAGTGTGCCTTCTGCTCGTCGGTCAGGTTGATTTCCTTGCGCTGCAGTTTCCCGCCGATGAGAAGATAATTCCGCACGTCCTGCAATTCGGTGATCTGCTTCACCTTCGCCTGTTTCTCCAGGAGTTCGGAATCGATCTCGGCCATTCTCGATGCCAACAGGGAAAATTCGGCATCGAATGAGGAAAGGTCGGGAACGACGACAGACACCGTGCTCTGGCTGTCCTTGCGAGGGCCTATCTGGCGGACCCGGATCGACTTCCCTGCGATGGCGCACCCTTCCGCAATGCCGATTTCCACCCGGTTGGCTGCGATGGTGCAATTCACCGCATATTCCAGGATGACTGCATCGCCCACGATCAGGGAATTTTCCGCCCTGGAAAGCTGGATGCAGCCGGTTTTCGCATTCAGGTTCGCACTGGAGGCGAACCCGCCGATCTCGATGTCCCCTTCCTGGTTGATAGCGGAACCTCCGACCAGATTCTGCATCAGGTGTATCCTTCCTCCGGAAGAGACGACCTTGCCATACACGTCGCCATGCACGGTGATGTTTTTTCCCTCGACGACGCGCTTTTCCTGGATTTCCCCGTGCTCCTCGAAATGATCTCCATCCAGGAAAATGTCTCCCGTGGTTTTCATGCTGATACCGCCGTAATTGACGATTTTCCCTTCCACGGCGATCCGGTTGGTCTGGAGATCGATATTGAGAAAACCGTCCATGCTCGAATAGATGATCTCCCCCTTCGCCCCTCTTTCGACATGCGTGCCGGGGCCGGAAAGCGCTTCGAGGTCGAAATCCTGCGGGACTTTCGGTTCCAGAACGGCGCCGGAGATGTCCATGCCGGGCGTGCCCGGCACTTTCGGCACCTTTCTCAACAGGGGCTCCCCTTTCCTGATCTGCGGAAACCGGTTCCTGAAATGCCGCAGATCGACCTTGCCGCTGGAAAGCTGGCGCGGCGCATTGTCCCGGTAGAGCCTGTCGGTCTCCTCCTTGAGCGTGGCATCCTGCCCTTCCTTCGCGGCAAGCGGCCTTGCAATCACGATCCTTCCTGTCCTGCCCTGCCCGATCATGTCCAGGACCGCCTGATGATCGATGCCGAAGCGGACCCCCCTAGACCAAATCGCCGCGACGAATTCGTCGAAATTGAGCGATGTTTTCTCGCTCACGACCCGGCTCTGCCTGCCCACGATCTCGAGCTTTCCGTCCTCTCCCTCCTCGAAAAGCGGCTCCTCGATGGTTTTCTCGATCGTCACGACCTCGAAAAGATACTGCGCGCTTCCTGAGACGAATCTCGGTGCACGATAAAGCGCCGCCCTTTCCGGAGGAAAAGGTGAGATCCCCGCTGCAAAACGGATCCTGGTTTTTTTTCCTTTCGATGCCGGATCGGAAATCCTCGTCTGCAATCCCTCCGGGGAAAGCGAAAGCAGTTCTGAGAACGCGGCATAGTCGATTCCGGTAAAGACCCATCCCGCATCAAAGACTCCACCGGCAAAGCGAAAAAAATCCGCCGGAGAATCGAGCCGGGCGAGGTCCGCCACCATGCCGGATTCGCCATCGTGGATAAAAACAGGGATTTCATATTGATTCTGCACTTGGCTTGCCTTTCGCAGCTTCGGCCCGGCATTCCGGCCGTAAACACCTCTTCACAGTCTGTCTTATCGGCGCAATCCTGAAAAACTGCAACCCGGTACGGAATTATGCCTCATGAACATGGAACCGGGGCAATTCGGTGTTTTTACGTGCTATTAGCGGATTCGTCACTGAAATATCGGGAAGGGGAATCGGTCTCCTCGCAGACGACCTCGTCACCGAAGAGGAAGTCGTGCCCAAGCCACAGGGACCGCCGATGTGGTGGAAGCGATGGCGGCTCACCGCCCCTGCCGCGCAGCAAGAGGTCTCGACGAAGCAAGAAGCGAGTTCCTTCCCCCTGTTTCCTGCTCGCACAGGTCGCCCAGATGAAAGGAGAAGCCGGATCCGCGGAGGAGTTCCTGAAAAAGACGCTGTATCTGGATCCGGGGCATGTCGCAGCCCACCTTGAACTTGCCGCGCTGAAGGAAAGAAGGGGGGACGCCGTCAGGGCGAAGTCCCTGCGGCAGGCTGCGCTTTCCATCTTGCGGACCATGCCGGACGATACACCGGTCCCCCCCTACGAAGCTACGGCTGGAGAAATCGCAGGCTGGCTGAAAAACTCGCTGCCAGGATCCTGAGCCATTTTCCTGCTAGTAATGGCTGAGACTCCATCGGTTCTGCTTGGATTTTTCCCTGAGCCTCAGCACGATGCTGTCCACTGCCGCATGCCGCTCGCCGGTGAAGATGTTGCTGATCTCGCTGGTATTGAGCCCGGTCGCATAGGCGATCGACCGGATCGCCTTGTCGAGCGCCTTGTTGAATTTCGAAGCATTGAACGACTGTCCGGATGCGTGCTTCTCGTTCCGGATTTCTTCGACGCTGAATTCCTGGAGGATTTGCAGCGTGTCTTGCCCGGATAGCCCGGTCTTCTCGGCGATGAATTCGATCGCCTCTTCCACGATCGCAGTGAGCTTCGCGAGATCGTTTTCCTCGGTTTGTTGCGCAGCGGCATAAGGTAGCATCATCCCTCCCGAATAAAGGTTGCCTTCAATTATCATATCATGATTTATTTTGTGCAAAATAATTTAACCACAAAAATATCATGGGAATTCACGCAATCGATTGGACAAACGATTGCCGAGCCGGTTCCCCTCAGGCACCGAAAGTGAATGCGTAAGCCTCGAGCCCGGGCGAATCCGCGACGATCTCCAGCATCCCCCTGCCGAAGCTTCCCCTGTCGATCACCTGGTACAGTTCATGTCCGTTTACCGTGAATGCCCCTGCGACTTTTCCGTCGAGCTTCACGGTGACCCGGATCGGTATTTTGCTTCCCAGGACGAGATAAGCCTTGCGGGCTGAAAATTCGATCCTGATGGAAGAGCCCCTTGCTGCCGATACGATCCTTTGGCCTTCGATCCGCCATGCCCCATCGAGCGCCCATTCGTCCCGGTGCAGCCTGGATGGAAAGAAATAGTCTGCCACCTCGTTCCTCACTGCGCTTCCTGCGAAGCGTTCCGCCCGCTCATATCCGAGATAGGTTTCCGGCGTCTGGACGATCGAAAACGGACTGGATTCCGAATCTGAGGCTGCCTGGATTCCAAGCCCCAAAAGTTGGCGTATGTTGTTTTCGGTCACATCGTATTCTCCTTCCCCGAAATGCGTATAGACGACCCGCCCCTGCCGGTCGACGAGATAATGCGCAGGCCAGTAAAGATTATTGAAATGACTCCAGGTGTCGAGATTGCTGTCGAGGCCGACAGGGTAGCGGATGCCTTCCCGCTCGACCGCCTTTTTCACATTGTCGAAATTCTTCTCGAATTCGAATTCGGGTGAATGGATCCCCACGATGACGAGGCCCAGCTTGCGGTATTTCCTGTCCCACTCCTCCAGATGGGGAAGCGTCCTGATGCAGTTGATGCAGGAATAGGTCCAAAAATCCACGAGAACCACCTTTCCCCTGAGTCCCTGCATGGTGAGCGGCGTGGAATTGATCCATCCCTGGATGCCCGAAAAATCAGGTGCGGGATAGGGGGAAACGAGGCCTCCTTCCAGATGCGAGGCCTCCGCAGCAGCTTTGCCCCCCGGCGAAAACGAAAAATCGAAACCCGATGCGATGGAGACGACCGAAAACAGCATCAGGATGCCGAAAAATCTGCGCACCGTCCCGACATGCCTGGCGAAGAACGAAAGCCTGTTCAGAATGCTCCTTCCCGTCATGGCGATGAGAAGCATCGGCAGCGCTGCGCCGGCCGCAAAGGAGGCGATGACGAATCCGCTTTCCAAGCTGGTCTGCTGCCTGATCACTTCGACCAGAACCGCTGCGAGGATGGGCCCTGCACAGGGCGTCCAGACCAGCCCGATCAGGGAACCCATGACCAGCCCTCCGGCAACCCCCTCCCCTTTTCCCACCAAGCCGAAATCCGCGATCCGGGAGGTCAGGATGGAAAATTTTTCTGAAAGCCTTCCGGACAAAAGCACGATGCCGAAGACGGTGAGCAGGAAGAGCGAAGCATCCCTGATCCTGCCCGGATCGACCCCGGAAAGTTCGACCATTCTCCTCGCCAGGAGCGCGAACAGCGTGAATGAAAGCACGAAACCCGCGATGATGCCGAACGGCCTGTTTCTTCCCCCTTCGATCGAGGTTGCGAGCACCAGAGGCAATACGGGAAGGATGCAGGGGGAGGCGACGAGCGCCAGTCCTTCGAGAAAAGCCAGGCCTACGTCCAGCAGGTTCATTTCACAGACTCCGCGATCTCATGTCCTTGAGATTGCGGAAAAGGGAAAAAATTCCCGATAAAACCGGTCAGACTTTCTTGAGGAAACAGGCTTTGAGCATGAAATTGCCCGCATCCATCCTGCAGTCCACCTCGTGATCTCCTCCGGATACCAGACGGATACTCTTCACTTTCGAGCCCATCTTGAGGGTGGTGGAAGAACCCTTCACCTTCAGATCCTTGATGAGCACGACCGAATCGCCGTCTTGCAGCAGATTGCCGTTCGCATCCCGGACCTCGAATTTTTCCTCGTTTTCCGCCTGGACCATCGGCCACTCGAAGCCGCAATCCGCGCAAACGTAGTTTTCCCCGTCCGGATAGGTATTTTCCATGGAACACCTTGGGCATGCAGGGATTTCAGACATATGCTTCCGCCTTTCAAATGAAAGATTATAACGCAGGGAGGCTCGCAATCTGCTACTCTTTCCATTTTCCAGACCGCATTCAGATCGAAAGAATGGATCCTCGAGATCGCCACGGAAGCTCACCGGCGAAACTTCTCCTCATCGTGATCATGTCGACCATGATCGCCGAAATCGGCGTGATGCTTCTTTTCGACCAGTTGCCGACATTGCCGCCGCTCTTGACCAGCATCGCAGACGGGCTGCTGCTTGCCGTGCTCATCGTTCCCGTGCTCTACGTTTTCATGTTCCGCCCGCTCAAGCTCCACATCGAGGCGATGGAATCGGCCGAGACGCTCCTGCTCGGGCAGCGTGACAAGCTGGAGGAAATCGTCCGCGACCGGACCTCCGATCTTCTCGAAAGCGAGCGGAAGCTGACCGAAGCCCAGCGGATTTCCCACATCGGCAACTGGGAACTCATTCTTCCTTCCGGGCAGATGTTCTGGTCGGAAGAAATGACCCGCATCATGGGCCTTCCCGGCAAGGAGCCGCATTCCCTGGAAAGGTTCGTGGAATCAGCCGATGCGGAAGACCGCCCTGAACTCCTGAGGAGGATCGGACTTGCCGGAATGAACGGAAAGCCCTTCAGCCTGGAATTCAGGATTCATCCGGGAGGGGAAACCCGCTTCGTGCACATGCGCGCGGAAGCTGGGCCGGCAGCCGAACCGAAGCGGCTTTTCGGCACCCTGCAGGACGTCACCGACCGCAAGGAAGCGGAAGAGAAGATCCATTACCTTGCCTATTTCGACCCGCTCACCGGCCTGCCCAACCGGACGCTGATTCGTGACCGGATTGCCACCTCGATTGCGGCAGCGGGGAGAAAAACCGGAAATTTCGCCATTCTCGCGCTCAACATCGACGGCCTGAAGCTGATCAATGACTCTTTCGGACTTTCCGTCGGAGACGAAATCCTCAAACATTTCGCAGAAAGGCTGGAAAAGCACATCCGGGGAGAGGATTCCATCGCGAGGCTTTCCGGAGACGAATTCCTGCTGCTGCTCCAGGATACCGAGGCTTCGGGTGCCGGCTATACGGCGCGGCGCATCCTTTCCGGAATGCAG
Source organism: Pseudomonadota bacterium (assembly GCA_021848705.1). Taxonomy (GTDB): domain Bacteria; phylum Pseudomonadota; class Gammaproteobacteria; order Burkholderiales; family JABEVD01; genus JABEVD01. The sequence continues at coordinate 5,051 of JAJZTT010000005.1, read as the reverse complement.
GAATCCTTCCCCATCGGGGCGCAACAGATCATCGTCACCTGCTGCATCGGCATCGCCATTTTCCCCGACCACGGAGAGGATGCGGACACCCTGATCAAGAACGCCAATGCCGCGATGTATTTCGCGAAATCGGCAAGCCGCGGAACTTTCCGCTTTTTCACCCATGAAATGAATGCGCTCTCTGCGGAAAGGCTGCTTCTGGAAAACGAGCTTCGCAGTGCCATCAAGTCCGAACAGCTCATCCTCCATTACCAGCCGCAGATGGATCTCGATTCCGGCCGACTGATCGGTTTCGAGGCGCTGGTTCGCTGGGCGCATCCGGTGCGCGACATGATTCCTCCGGACCAGTTCATCCCGATCGCAGAAGAATCCGGGCTGATCGGAAAACTGGGAGAACTGGTGCTGAGAAAGGCCTGCTTCCAGGCGATCGAATGGCAAAAAGAGGGGCTGGAAATCGTCCCGATCGCGGTCAATGTCTCTTCCGCCCAGTTCAGACAGAAGGAATTCATCGAATCGGTCGAAACGGCGCTGCTCGACAGCGGACTCGACCTCGCATTTCTCGAACTCGAACTCACCGAAAGCCTGCTTCTTTCCAATGCGGATCTGGTACTCGAAGTGCTCGGCAGGCTGAAGGAAATGGGCGTCCGGCTGCTCATCGACGATTTCGGAACCGGCTATTCCTCGCTCAGCTACCTGAAGCGCCTTCCCGTGTACAAGCTGAAGATCGACAAATCCTTCGTGCAGGGTCTCCCCTGGAACCAGGACGACGCGGCTATCGTGAACGCGATCATCGGCATTGCCCGGAGCCTGAAAATGAAGGTCATTGCCGAAGGGGTCGAAACCCTGGAGCAGTTCGATTTCCTGAAGGGGAAGGGCTGCAACGAAATCCAGGGATATTATTTCGGCAGGCCGATGCCGGCGGATGCGGCCAAAAAGCTGCTTTCCCTTGCAGAATAGCCTGGAAGGAGGATTTCCACGCACAAACCTGAATCCGGAAGATTGAAGGCGCGGATCCTGGCAAGGAGCTCCCGGGAGGTGCAGGGCTTCGCCACATAATCGTCCGCACCGGGTTCGAGGCCGAGGTTCCGGTCCGCAGATAACGCAGAAAACTGTCCCATTCCTGCCTGTTTACCTCGTTTTACAAACGACGGCGCAGCCTTGCATCGTTTTGCAATTCGCCGAGGTCCCCATCTTCCTTCCTGAGGATGAGGCGAAAACCGAACGCCGTCCGGAAAAATTCTGATGTTCGCCGGCCGCGAATTCAGTACAGGGAATCGGCGCCCTGATGCTTCCATTCGTGCCCCTGGTCGAGCATTTCGACCAGGGCTTCGCCAATCGCGCCCCTCAGACGCTCGACGAATTGTTTGGCCACCAGCGGAGACATCTGCACCCAGGTTTCCTCTGTGAAGGAGACCGTGATCATGCCGTTCTTGCTCAGATAGGCGTCCATGTTGACCGGCTCGTAATCGCCGCCGCCATTGGTATATAGCTGGGCGGGAATTTCCTGCTGCTCTGCATGCATCTGCACCGATCTCCTTTTCGACTGAACCGACCCATCCGTTCGAACGATTGTATTCCTTCCCATCTGGCTCGACAATATCCATTCAAAATTCGATAGTTCCTCCATAATTCACTCGCTCAAATGGTCTACACTTTGGTATAGGGAACTTCCGAATGGGCGCCATCCATGGAACATCGCCAATACGTCATCGCCGGATCCGGACTCGCAGCCTTTTCCGCCGTCCTGGGTATTCGTTCCGTCGACCGGACGGGGACGATCGCCATGTTCGGCAGCGAAAGGCATCCTCCCTATGACCGCCCGCCCCTTTCCAAATCGCTCTGGAAAGGAGAGCCTTTCGAGTCGATCTGGAAACCTGCCGACGGGCTCGACTTCGAACTGTTTTCCGGCACGAAGATCGTATCGATCGATCCGAAAAACAGGGTCGCAGTCGACGATTCAGGAAGGGGTTGGGGCTACGACAGGCTGCTTCTCGCAACGGGAGGCTCCCCGAGGCACCTGCCCTTTGCGGAAGACGGCGTGCTCTATCTCAGAACTGTCGACGATTATCTGCGGATCAGGAATGCCTGCGAATCGGATCAGGAGGTGGTGGTGATCGGGGGCGGATTCATCGGATCCGAAATCGCAGCCGCGCTTTGCATGAACGGAAAGAAGGTCACCATGATCTTTCCGGAAAAGGGGATCGGCGCGCGCGCCTATCCGACCGACCTCTCGGAATTCCTGAACGGATATTACCGGGAAAAGGGGATCCGCGTCCTTTCTTCCGATACGGTCTCTGCGCTTTGGAAGGAAAGTGGAAGATATTTCGTGAAAACCGCAAGCGGGGAGGAGATTGCCGCCGGCTGCGTGGTGGCGGGAATCGGCATCGCGCCCGAATCCTCGCTGGCCGAAGCGGCCGGACTCGAGGTCGGCAACGGGATCCTGGTCGACGAATTGCTCAGGACGAAGCAACCTGAAATCTATGCGGCAGGAGATGTCGCGAATTTTTACAGTCCCTGCCTTTCGATGCGGATGAGGGTGGAGCACGAAGACAATGCTCGCACCATGGGGGAAATCGCCGGAAAAAACATGGCTGGAGAGGAGAATCCTTACACCCATCTGCCCTTTTTCTATTCCGATCTGTTCGACCTCGGATTCGAGGCGGTGGGAATGCTCGATTCGAGCCTGGAAATCCATTCTGACTGGCAGGAACCTTACCGGAAGGGCGTGCTCCGCTATTCGAAGGAAGGAAAGGTGCGCGGGGTGCTTCTCTGGAACACCTGGGGGCAGGTGGAGCAGGCCCGCAGGCTGATCTGCGAAGGCTAGCCCTGCCCGTCGAGGAGTTCCTTCACCGCGGCCGCAATCCTGGGGCCCGCGTCCTTGTAGGTCTGGAACATGAAGGGAAGCTTTGCCGGGTCCCGGAAATGGATGATAACGTTGTCGGCGGCAAAGCGGTTCACCTCGATGGTGATGTCCGCGATGTCTGAATAGGCGAAGCTCTTCGAAACCTGGGCGGGACTGAAAAAACCCTTCGGACCATAGAAATTCATCCCGGTCCTGCACACGTCGACCCCGGAATATCCCACGATGTCGTTCTTGATGACCAGAGGAATGCTTTCAGCCATTTCGGTTCCGTATGACAAAAGCATATTGTACCGCGAAGCGTTTCCGACATCTCCGGGATTTGACAAACCATATTGTACGGTACCATAATATAAACAAGCTTACAGGATAAGGACCGTCATGCTGCTTCTCAAGGAACTGCCCACATCCAGGAGTCTGGAAAAATTCGCCGCGCGCTATCCGGGCACCGACGTCCGCGCGATTTCGGATTTCGTTGGCCTGCTCAGAGCCTCCTCGGACATTTCCGGGGCGCTCGACAGGCTGCTCGCCAGGCACGGACTGCTTCAGGGAAGATGGTGGGTGCTGGTGCTGCTGCTGCGTCAGGAAGAACTGACGTCTTCCCCAACCGATCTCGCGGAAAAGGCGGGCGTGACCAAGGCCACCATGACCGGCTTCATCGACGGCCTGGAACGCGAAGGACTCATCAGCCGCATGCCGGACCCGCAAGACAGACGCAAGTTCCTGATCCGCCTGACTGACGCCGGACAGCAAAAACTGGATGAAACCGTTCCGGATTACAACAACCGGGTGAGTGCATTGATGTCGTTCCTCTCCCCGGAGGAGCGGAAAAACCTGCTCGAAAGCCTCTCCATCCTGGCACGCCATCTCGACTCGCTGAAGTGATTTTTTTCGAAAAAATGGTTAGATTCCTTACAGTCTGCTGTCTAATCAGTTCCCTGCTCACGGGATGCGCCGACATCATCCCTCCGGAATCCGGGATGACCGATCCAGATCGCCTTTCTCCCGGAAAAGCGATCTCCGCTTCTGCAAAAACGGAATGGCCGGACGAGGCATGGTGGAAGGCCTATCACGATCCGCAACTCGACGATCTGGTCTCGAAGTCCGTCTCGGGAAATCCTGGACTGAAAACCGCCATGGCGAGGGTCCGGCTTTCCCTTTCATTTGCCGATGGCATGCGCGCCAACACCCTCCCCCGGGGAGAACTGGACGGATCTTCGCATCGCGAGCGGTTCACCGCATTGCAGTTCATTCCCCCTCCCTGGGGCGGGCACACCGACTGGAACAACAGCGCATCCGTCTCGCTTTCCTATGATCTCGATTTCTGGGGGAAGCTGAAAAGCCGCTGGCAATCTTCCATCGACGAGGCGCGCGCCCGTCTGGCAGAAGAACGCGAAGTGAGGATCGAACTGGAGACAGCCGTGGTGCGAAGCTACCTCCGGCTTGCTGAAGAATTCGAATTGCGCGACATCGCGCAAAGGCATCTCGCAGAACTGGATGAACGGGCCGAAATCGAAAGGCGCAGAATGGAAACCGGACTCGGAACGCAGATGGCGCTTCACGAAGCCCGTGCTCCCCTTCCCATCGCACGGGCTGCGATCGAGGAAATCGATTTGCAGATCGCGCGGTCGAAGAGCGAACTCGCCGCCCTCGCAGGAAAAGGTCCAGGCGGAACGGAAAACATCTCGAGGCCGAAAATCTCCCTCGATTCGACAATAGGCCTCCCGGACAGGCTGCCTGCGCACCTGCTCGGCAGAAGGCCGGACATCGCAGCCTGCAAGTGGAAGATCGAGGCTGCAAGGCACGGCATCGATGCCGCAAAGGCAGCCTTCTATCCGGACGTGAATCTCGCCGCCATGACCGGCTTCACCGCGCTCGGATTCGGACAGTTCATCGGCAAGAGCGCCTGGATGGCAGGTGCCGGCCCTGCGCTTTCCCTGCCCATTTTCGACGGGGGCAAAAGGCGGGCAGATCTTGCCGCCTCGACCGCTTCCTACGACATTGCAGTGGAGCAATACAATGCCGCCGTGGTGAGCGCATTGAAGGAAGTATCCGACGATCTGGTCGCATTTCGCATCGAGACAGCGCGCGAAAGGGAAGCCGCCGATTCCCTGGGAATCGCGAAGGACGACCATGAACTGGCAATCAAGTCCTATCGCGCAGGGCTTTCGGAATACCGCCGGGAGATCGG
>JAJZTT010000004.1 GCA_021848705.1 Pseudomonadota bacterium | reverse complement strand
TGGCAAAAGATCTTTTGCCAGGTCGACGAGCCTCTGGAGGGGAAATTTGGCCATGATGATCGACTATAGCAGAAGGGCCGCAAGCTTGTTGATGCTGTCGAGGTAGGTTTCCCGTTCGTTCATCCTCTGCTGCAGGAATGCCTCGAATCTCGGGCGGAGCGCGATGGCCCGGTCGAGTTCCGGATCGGACCCGGGAACATAGGCTCCGACATTGATGAGATCGCGGTTCCTCTGGTACCTGGAATAATACTGCTTGAAGGATCTCACCAGATCGACATGCTCCTTCGAGACCAGGCTGGTGAAGGCTCGGCTGATCGAAGCCTCGATGTCGATCGCAGGATAATGGCCCTGATCGGCAAGCGAGCGCGAGAGCACGACATGGCCGTCGAGGATGGCGCGGGCGCTGTCTGCGATCGGATCCTGGAGATCGTCTCCTTCGGTGAGCACGGTATAGAAAGCGGTGATCGATCCTCCCCCCTTCGGACCGTTCCCGGCCCGCTCCACGAGCTGCGGGAGCCTCGCGAACACCGACGGGGGATATCCCTTGGTTGCAGGCGGCTCGCCGATTGCGAGCGCGATTTCGCGCTGCGCCATGGCGAAGCGGGTCAGGGAATCCATGATGAGCAGTACATGTTTTCCAAGGTTCCTGAAATATTCGGCGATCGTGGTGGCGTATGCCGCGCCTTGCAGCCTCAAAAGCGGGGAAGTGTCTGCCGGGGCGGCGACCACCACCGAACGGGCGAGTCCCTCCTCTCCCAGGATCTGCTCGATGAATTCCTTCACTTCGCGGCCGCGCTCGCCGATGAGGCCGACCACGATGATGTCCGCGCTGGTGTATCTCGCCATCATGCCGAGCAACACGCTCTTTCCGACCCCGCTTCCTGCGAAAAGTCCCATGCGCTGTCCCCTCCCCACCGTCATGAGCGCATTGATCGCGCGGATGCCGACATCTAGCGGAACACTGATCGGCTCGCGGTTGAGCGGATTGAAGGGCCTGTTCTGCAGGGTCGCGCTCTGCACGTTGTGGAAGGGCCCGAGGCTGTCGAGCGGCCTGCCGGAGCCGTCCAGCACTCTTCCGAGCAGGGATTCCCCGACCGGAACGAGCTTGGTATGATCCTGCACCCTTCTTTGCGGGTGGAGCGGCGCCCCGAGCTTCGGTTGTCCCGGAGGGGGTTCGATAGCCATCACCTTGGCGCCCGGAACGAGTCCGTACACGTCGTTGGTCGGCATCATGTAAACCTTGTTTCCGGAAAAGCCGACGATTTCTGCATCCACCGTCTCTCCGTCCGGAAGGCGGATGGTGCAGTCGCTTCCCACCGGAAGTTGCAAACCTTCAGCCTCGATGACGAGCCCGGCGACCTTGGTGAGGTGCCCCGTTACCTGAAGGGGACGGGATTCCGCAACGAGCTTCGCGCAATCGTGGAGGTAGTGCTTCCAGCGATCGGTATGCGGTTTATTTTGCGATCCATTCATCGTTGCGCGCCATGGAGGAAACGACCCTGGACCAGCGGTTGGCAAGGGTTGCGTCAATTTCGCTGGAACTCGTCTCGATCCTGCAGCCTCCCCTCTCGATCCTGGCGTCCTCGATGATTTTCCAGTTGGTATGTTCCAGTTCGTCCCCCATTTCCTGCCTCACGAGTCCGGCGTCTTCCGGATTGAGCCTGAGGTGCGCCTGCTGGCTGAAAGGGGGGATCTTGCCGATGGCTTCCCGCACCACCTCGATCAGGACTTCGGGCTTCCAGTCCAGTGATTTGCGGATGACCTGTCTGGCGATGGCAAGCGAGAGGGACAGGATTTCCTGGGAGATTTCCTCGTCGAGGCGCTGCAGTTCCTGGTTGAGTCCGGTGAGCGCGAGGTGCAGGGAATCCACCTTCTCCTTCGCCTTCATCATCCCGTCGCGGAATCCTTCCTCGTATCCCAGCTTCTTCCCGGCATCGTATCCTTCGCGCTGCCCGGCAGAGTATCCTTCCTGGTGGGCATCCTGGTGGATCTGTTCGATTTCGCTCGCGGTCGGATAGGCGATCGAGGTCTCCTTGATTGCGCTCTTCTCGTCGAAGGAATCGAGTTCCCAGCGCTGATAGGGAGTGAGCTGCCCCTTGGGGATCTCCGGCTTAGACATAGCCTTCCTCCCCCTTGCCGCCCAGGATAATCTGTCCCTCGTCGGCCAGGCGTCTCACCACCTTCAGGATTTCCTTCTGCTCCGCCTCGACTTCGCTGACCCTGACAGGGCCCTTGGATTCGAGATCCTCGCGCATCATTTCAGCCGCGCGCTGCGACATGTTTTTGAAGACCTTCTCGCGCAGATCTTCGGAAGCGCCCTTCAGGGCGACGATGAGCGATTCGGACTGGATTTCGCGAAGCAGGAGCTGGATGCCCCGATCGTCCACGTCGAGCAGGTTCTCGAAAACGAACATGGCATCGAGGATCTGCTGAGCCATGTCCGGGTCGTGGTCGCGGATGTTTTCGATGGCTGCGGTTTCCTGTCCGCCGCTCATGTAATTCATGATGTCTGCGGCAACCTTGATCCCTCCCAGGGTCGCCTTCTTGATGTTGGTCCCTCCGGAAAGGAGCTTCGCGAGCACGTCGTTGAGTTCCTTGAGCGCGGTGGGCTGGATGCCGTCCAGCGTGGCGATCCTGAGCAGCACGTCGTTTCTCAGCCTGTCGGTGAAGTGGGAGAGGATTTCCGAAGACTGGTCGGCCTCCAGATGGACCAGGATGGTGGCGATGATCTGGGGATGCTCGTTGTGGATGAGTTCCGCAACCGAAGAAGCGTCCATCCATTTCAGGCTTTCGATGCCGCTGGTGTCCCCTCCCTGCAGGATCCGGTCGATGAGACTCGCCGCCTTTTCGTCGCCGAGCGCTTTGGTGAGGACGGAACGGATATAGTCGTCCGAATCCATGCCGAGGGTGGTCTTTTCTTCGGCAGCGACATAAAAATCCTTGAAAACCCGGTCGATGTCGTCGCGGGACACGTTCGAAAGGCTTGCCATGGCCATGCCGAGCTTCTGCACTTCCTTGGGGCCCAGGTACTTGAATACTTCTGCCGCCTCGTTCTCGCCGAGAGAAAGCAGCAGGATGGCGCTTTTGTTGAGACCTTCCTCACTCATTGCCCGAAACCCATCCCTTGATCACGTTGGCCACCAGCTGCGGATTCTGTCGCGCAAGTTCCCTTGCCGCCTCGACGGTGCTGCCTTCCGAAGTGGGATGGGCATGCACCAGGTGATCGTGAACGGCCTCCGCATCTGCAGCAGCCTGTTCCTTCGCAGCTGCTTCGGCTGCCTGGTTCTTGAGTCCGTTCATGGCCGGACGGATGACCCCGAAGATCAGGTAGCCGACCACTGCAGCGATCGCGAGATTTTTGGCGATCGTGGTGGCGAGCGAAATGATTTCAGGCTGCTTCCACCAGGGCAGGGCGGGAACTGCTTCGGACTCGGGCGGCGTGAAGGCGACATTGGCGATGTTCACGGTGTCTCCTCGCGTGGCGTCGAAGCCCATGGTTTCCTTGACGAGCGCGGTGATCTGGTCGATTTCCTTGCCTGAAAGCGGCTTGTAAGTGACCTTGCCCTTGGCATCCACGTTTTTCTTGTAGTTGACGACCACCGCGACCGAAAGTCGCCTGATGCTTCCCACCGGGCGCCTGGTATGCTGAATGGTCTTGTCGACTTCATAGTTCGTGGTCGTGTCCTTCTGCAGGTTGGAGCTGTTTCCGCTCGTGGAAGTCGGCTTCGAGGGGGTCGGGGATGCGGCGACCGGAGCGCTTACCGGAGCGGGTGGCTGGTTGGAAAGCGATCCCGGCACCCCGCTCGCCTTCTGTTCGGTGTTCGAGCTGGTTTCGGAGGTTTGCTGGCTGCGCACTGCGGCGGTGCCGGGAGCCTGGTTGGGCTTGTAGGATTCGGATGTGTTTTCCACCTGGGAAAAGTCCAGATCCGCGGTCACCTGGGCGCGCATGTTGGAGGCGCCCACTACCGGGGTGAGGATGTCCTCGATCCGCTTGATGTAGCTCCTTTCTGTGGCCTGGATGTATTTCATCTGGGTGGGGTCGAGGCCGCTTGCCAGGAGGGAGTCCGCAGGCTGGCTCAACAGGTTGCCGTTCTGGTCGACGATGGTCACGTTCTTGACAGAAAGGTCGGCCACGCTGGAAGAGACAAAATGCGCGATCGCAGCGACTTGTCCCGGGTCGAGGATCTTTCCGGGATAAAGGTCGAGCAGCACCGATGCGCTCGGGCTTTCGCGCTCGCGAACGAAAACGGAAGGCTTGGGAATGGCAAGATGCACCCTTGCGCTTTGCACCTGTGAGAGCGACTGGATGGTTCTCGCGAGTTCCCCTTCCAGTCCCCTCTGGTAATTGACCTGTTCCTGGAACTGGCTGGTGCCGAATTTCTCGTTTTCCATCAGCTCGAATCCGACGAGGGAGCCCTTCGGCAATCCCTGGGAGGCGAGCTTCAGCCTCACCTCGTTCACCTTGTCCGCGGGGACGAGCAGCGCCGCGCCGCCCTCGGCGAACTTGTAGGGGACGTTCATCTGCTGCAGGGAAGCGATGATTTCCCCCCCGTCCTTGTCGGAAAGATTGCTGTAGAGCACCCGGTAATCCGGGCTCGTCTCCCAAAGCCATGCGCCCACCAGGATGGCGATGATTGCCGCAGCCGCGACCATCAGTCCGATCTTCCGTTGCATTGGCAGGTCGCCCAGCAGCCTGAGCTGGGAAAGCAGGGATGGGGAAGGTGCTACCGCCATGTGTTTGTGCCCAATGAATGAATGCGGACAGACACTTTATAATAGTCCTGCATTGCAGCTATCATGTTAAAAGAATATTCTACATGCCTCCCGTATCGGGGGCTAGGGTCATCAGGCATGGATACCATACCCGGAAACAAAAGGAAGCTCGAAGAAGCGTTCACGATTTTCACCCAGGCATCCGAACACCTTTCCAATGCCTACCAGGAACTTCAGCAGCAGGTGGTACGGCTGACCGCCGAGCTTGCAGTGGCAAACGGCGAATTGCGCAGCCAGTTTCTGGAAAAGGAGGCGCTTTCCGAGCGGCTCGGGCTGATCCTGGAGGCGCTTCCGGGCGGGGTCGTGGTGCTCGATGCGAAAGGGGGGGTCGTCGAGGCGAACCCCGCCTCCCTATCCATGTTCGGCGAGGATTTCATCGGGAAATCCTGGGAAGCGGAGATCGAACCCTTGCTTCGCCAGACCGGAACCCCGGGGGAATGGCTGCATTCGGAAAGGAGGCTCAGCATCGTGAGAAACAGGCTGGGGGCATCCGACGGCCAGATTCTCATGATCCAGGACATCACCGAGGCGCACAACCTGAAAATGCAGATGCAACGCAACCAGAGACTTTCCGCGATGGGCGAGATGGCAGCATCCCTCGCTCACCAGCTTCGCACGCCGCTCGCCACGGCGATGCTCTACACTTCCCACCTCGGCAGGGAAAATCTTTCCAGGGAGGACCGGGAAAAATTTTCGACCAAGGCGCTCGCGAGGCTCAGGCATCTCGAGCTCCTCATCAAGGACATGCTGCTTTTCGTGAAGGGGGAAGCGGAAGGCGAAGAGGACATCCCGGTTTCCAGCCTGCTCGCCGAATTGCAGCAGGTCATCGAGCCGCAGATGAAGGGATTTCGCTTCGAAGTGCTGGACGAATGCGGCGCTGCAGTCATCAAGGGAAGCCGCAAGGCGCTTTCCGGCGCGCTGCTCAACCTGCTCGAGAACGCCATGCAGGCCTCCAGCGCGGGCGGGAGGATCGGTTTGTCCGGAAGATTGGAGGATGGGCATGTCGTGCTTTCAGTGAAGGACGAGGGGAAAGGGGTGGAAGCTGCACTCGGAGAGCGGCTGTTCGAACCCTTTTTCACCACGAGGCAGGAAGGAACCGGGCTCGGGCTCGCCATCGTACGCGCAGTGGTGCAGTCTCATGGAGGAGGGATCCGGGTGAAATCCTCCCCCGGGAAGGGAAGCGAATTCATCCTCGATCTTCCCGTGAAATCCGCCGCAAGACTGCCTTCCGACGACTGGAACAGGAGATCGAGCGATCTGCTCAGGCTGGAGGTGATCGATGAGTGAAGCGGGAAAGCACCTTCCCGTGCTGATCGTGGAGGACGATGCGGATCTGCGCGAGGCGATCGAGGCGACGCTGGAAATGGCGGGTTACCCTGCCCTTTCCGCAGGCGACGGAGAGGAAGCGCTAGAACTCCTCAGGAAGGAAAAGATCGGCCTGGTGATGAGCGACGTCAACATGCACCCGATGGACGGATACAGGTTGCTCGTCGAGATCGGCACAACCTATCCGGGCATTCCGGTGGTGCTGATGACCGCTTTCGGGGATGTCGAAAAGGCGGTCAATGCCATGCGTTCCGGTGCGAGCGATTATCTGCTCAAGCCCTTCGAGCCTGCCAGCCTCATCGAGTATGTGGAGAAATACCGGCTGCCCTTTCCCTACGATGAAAGCGCTGGCATCATCGCCCAGGATCCGAAAATCGAATCCCTGTTGCAGCTCGCGAGAAGGGTTGCAAAATCTTCCGCCACCGTGCTGATCACCGGGGAAAGCGGGACTGGGAAGGAAGTGTTCGCCCGTTTCATCCACAGAAATTCGGGGAGGGCGAGCGGTCCCTTCGTCGCCATCAATTGCGCAGCGATCCCGGAAAACCTGCTGGAAGCAACCCTTTTCGGCTACGAGAAGGGCTCCTTCACCGGTGCGACGCAGGCACAGCCTGGAAAATTCGAACAGGCCGAAGGAGGGACGCTGTTGCTCGACGAGATTTCCGAAATGCCGCTCGCCCTTCAGGCAAAACTGCTGCGCGTGCTTCAGGAACGAGAAGTGGAGCGGGTGGGGGGCAAGAAGGTGATTCCGCTCGATATCCGGGTGCTTGCCACGAGCAACCGCGACATGGCCGAAATCGTGGCGCAGGGGGGATTCCGCGAAGACCTGTATTATCGCCTCAATGTCATTCCGCTCGTCATTCCGCCGCTCAGGGAGCATCCCGGGGACATCGCCGCGCTTGCAAGGTTCTTCCTGAATCGCATGGCAGGCAGTCTGGATCGACCGGGGATCCGCTTTTCCGCGCAGGCGGAAGAACGGCTGCTTCGTCATCACTGGCCGGGAAATGTGCGCGAGCTGGAGAATGTCATCCAGCGCGCGATGATTCTCGCGCCGGGACCCGAGATCGAGGCGGAAGACCTTTTTCTCGACGAGGCAAAGCCTGCGGCAAAAGAGGAAAAAATTGCCGCCGGCAAGGAAGACATCAAGTCCCTGGAGAAGAAGCACATCATGGAAACGCTCGCCTCGGTGAACGGATCGAGGAAGGAAGCGGTGAAAATACTCGGAATCAGCGAAAGGACGCTGAGATACAAGCTGCAGCAATACAGGTTGTCCAGCAAGGACTGATGGCACGCATCTTGCAGCAATTGCATGCAAGTGGGAAAATCCGCAAATGGAGCAGGGTATGGACTTGAACGGAATCGATGCAATGCTGAGTCAGCTGCAGGCGGCTTCCAGCGCCGCCAGCGGCAAGGCGCCGGAGCCCCGGAGCGGCGGGTCGGATTTCGCTTCCGTCCTGAAGAATTCCATCGACCAGGTGAATGCCACCCAGAAGCAGTCAGAGAACATGGTGAAGTCGATGGAAACCGGCTCTTCCAGCGCCAACCTCACCGAAGTCATGCTTTCCTTGCAGAAGGCCAATCTTTCCTTCCAGGAAATGGTTCAGGTCAGAAACAGGCTGGTCACCGCCTACAACGACATCATGAACATGCAGGTCTAGGCCCGTTCGGATTTCCTGTCCATTTCCAGCTTCATGATGTAGCGCTGGATGGTGGTCTGAGTGACCCCGGGCATGTCCACGAACTTGCATCCTGCCCGCTTCTTGACGACGCTGTTTTTCATGGTGATGTCGAAGGTGGCGCGAACCTGAATGTTGACGGTTACCGCGCCCACGTTCGGCAGTTGGATGCGGCAGTTCCGGTAGACTTCGTTGAGTTTCAGGTCAAGATCGCCGTTGTAGCTGATGATGGCGACTCCCCCTGCGCTGATGTTGATGATGCTGACTTCGACATTCCCGCGGCCCTGGACCGGAATGGAGCAGGTGAGCGGTTTCAGGTTCGGCGTGGTGAGGCGATAATACTCCCTGCGTTGCAGGCGCAGCAGCGTATCCGGGAGATCCACCCTGAATGCGCATTTTTCCTCGAACTCGGTCCTTTCCGCCCTGGAGGCGACGAACTGGATCTTGACGTTGTCCAGCGAGGAAATGAATACCAGCTTGTGGCTGAGGTCGACAAGCCGATTCAGCGCCTCGTTTGCGCTGCAGTCCAGGATCACCATGTTCTTTTCTGGCACCACATCAAGCACCATCGTGAGAATGGCATGGCTTCCCTCGTCGTAATAGAGGGCCGACTGTTCCTTGCGATCGATGAGTCTGCGCAGGATGGAAAGAATTTCCGTCCTGGAGTGGAGGTGGTACTGACTGTCGTCTGCAACCGAAGACAGCTCGAATTTGAGAGGGACGGGCTCGCTGATGGACATGGTGCACTCTTATGGGCTTGCAAGGGAATTGTATCCCAAAACATTCTTCCTCAAAAGGGATCTATTCCGGGAGTCCCTTTTCCAGTCGGTAGAGCCACGCGAGCAGTTCCGCGACGACGAGGTAAAGTTCCGGAGGAATCCGCTCGTCGAGATCGACCTGCATCAGCAGCGAGACGAGCTCCTTCGATTCATGCACGAACACGCCCGCCTCCCTGGCGCGCTCGATGATCATCTGTGCGACGATCCCGCGTCCCTTTGCAACCACGCGAGGAGCGACATCACCCGCATGATAGGCGAGTGCCACCGCAGCCTGCCTGTCTTCAGCCATTTCGCTTCACCGTCATCGAAAGCAGGGGGATGCCGTTCGCATCGAGACTTTCCTGGAACCTGCGGTTTCCGGTCTTGAGGCGCTCTGCAGTGGATTCGCTGTCGACCTTCATGGTGATCCTCACGCCCTGGCCGGCCAGGCTGAGATTGGCTTCGACTTCCCCCAGTGCGGGCAGCCTGATCCTGATCATGGATTGCCAGCGATCCGGGGTGGCGGACGATGCGCCGGGCCCTTCGCCGTCTTCCTTCACCTGCCATTGCATGTCCTGGCCTGGCCAGACCTGGCCGCTCCAGAAGAACTGATGGGTTTCCATGGTCTCGAGTTGCTGCCTGACGATGGGCAACGCATCATGGTGGATCGCGATCTGGCCTCCGGAGGAAAGGGAGGAGGATTTTTCGGAATCAGGAACAGAGGAAGGGGCGATTTCAGTCGTGGTCTTTTCGGCCGGGCCGGAGACGGATGGCTGCACGGCGAGAGGCGCCCCGGCAGAGGTCGCTGCGGTGACGGGTGCTTCGGGGGAGGTCGCGGCGGCGACAGGCGAGAAAGCTGTCTGCAAGCGGTTTTGCGGCTCGGCCCGGATCGATTCGAGCGGCCTGTTCCCGCTAGTCCATTGCGCAAGGTGGGATTCGTAGAACAATCCGCTTCCGGAAATGGCATCCTTCAATGATTGCGCCAGCACTTTCGCATCGATCGGGGCTGAGGGAAGCACCGGGTTTCCCTGGGTGACCGGGGGATTGGGGCGGGAGGTATCCGGAAGGAGCAGGGAGATCATCCTGCCCGTCTGGCTGAGCGAGGAAGGAGGCGTCTGCTGCGGCAGGTCCATCCTGAAGGTGAGCCTGGGTTCCCTGGAAACGAGCACCATGGCCAGACTGTCTCCCGGCCTGGTTCCCTGGGGAAGGTTCATCTGCAGAGGCTGGTTCTCGATGCTGACCCTGAAATTGCCGCCACCCAGCGCTTCCTGCACCTTCGCATTCACCACCTGGCCGATTCCGACCTGGGGCAGCTTGGCATCCGGGGTTGCCGCGAAGGTGGTGTCCAGCCCCCTGCTGAGGATCAGGATGCGGGTGAGTGCATCTAGGGGGGACATCAGGGACGATAGGCCTGATTCAGCTTGATGGCCTGGGAGGTGCTGTCGATCGCGCCGCGCAGGTCGTTCATTTTCGCGCTGACGAGTTCGCCGATCCTTTGCTCGCGGCCGAGGATGGATTCGATGAGTTCCCTCTTGCGCCTTGCGAACACGAGGTCATCCGGAGGGTTGGAGTCTTGCGCCCGGATCTTTTTCATCAGTTCCTCGTAGTCCTGCCGGAGATTCATGAGCGCATCCCAGTTGCCGTCCTGTGCAGCGAGCAGCATGTTTTCCGCAATCGCGAATGCCCTCTCGTACTCGAACAGTATGCCGGTATCGCCCATGTTCAGAACTGCCCGTAACTGATGCTCGCCCGCTTCTCCGGCGCAGGCGAATCCGGCGAAACGCTTTCCTTCCTGCCGATTTCTTCCCATGCCCCTTTCAGTTCGATGAGCAGCTTCCTGACCTCTTCCATTCCTCCCCGGTCGTTGTTGAGGTTGGAGAGCAGAAGCCGGTTGCTCATGTACTGGTACAGGGAAGAGAGGTTTTGCGCGATTTCGCCTCCGGAATTGAGATCGATGCTCGCGTTCAGCCCGCTGTCGATGATGGAGATTGCATGCGAGATCGCCGCGCCCTTCTCGGCGGTTTCCTTTCTGTCGAGATGCATGATGGCATTGCTCACGGCCAGAATGGCGCCTTCGAAAAGCATCAGAATCAGCCTGTGGGGATCCGCGTGGCTCACTCCGGTTTCCATTTCGACTGAGGAATAGGCGCTCGCCGCGTTGTATGAGGTGGTCATGAGGGCTCCTCGATCAACCGTAGTTTTTATAAGTATAGCTCATCTGGCTGATCTGCTGGGTCAGGTAATTCTGGGTGTTCTGCATTTGCCCCATGAGCACGTCCAGATTGGTGAACTGGGCCTGATAATTGCTCTGAACCTGCGTGAGGTACTGGTTCATCGCATTGATCTGGTTGGTGATGTCGGTGATGTTCTGGTTGATTCCTGTCTGGGCGGCGGAAATGATGCTGTTGGGCGAAAGGTAATTGGTCAGGATGGAGTTGAAAGTGGACGCATACCCTTGCGAATAGCTCACGGTGCCTCTCGACCCCAGCGACCCTCCCTTGATCTGCAGTTGCAGACCGTCCACGGCCGTGCCGGTCGCACCGTTGAGATACTGGCCGGAGCCGGTGGCGGCCACCCCGTTGATGGTGCCCGCGACATCAACGCCCGCAGTGGAAGTCCCGGTCCCGCCCATGAGCGCGACTCCCGCGCCAGATGCGGCAACGGAAACATTCGAGGTCGATCCGTACTTGTTCGACTGGATGGTCATGAATCCGCTGGTGCCGTTGATCGAAACCGAAACCGAGGAGCCAGCCGCAGCGAACGTGCTGTTGCCGTTGATCGTCGACTGTACGAGCGAAGCGAGCTGGGAGGAAGTATAGGTGCCGGGATTCAGGGTGATCGACTGGGTGTTTCCGTCCAGGGTGACATTGAGCGTATTGTTGCTGGTGGTGAGGGTGGCCCCGGAAGCGAGATTCACGCTGCCGACATCATTGCCCTGGGTTGCAAGTTGCGAAACCGTCACCGCATAGGTTCCCGGCTGGGTGTTGGCGGAAGAATTCGCATAGTTCACCAGACTGTCGGTGGTCTTGCCGACCGAGGCGAAAAGCCCTGCGATGTCGGAAGGGTTGGATGCGATCGCCGCCTGGAGCTGGTTCATGTCGAGCTGAAGCGATCCGTCGTTCTGGTTCACGCTCACGCCGAGTTGCGCAAGATCGGTGAAGCTGGTGTTCGAAAGACCGGGGATCGGCTGGGTCAGGACGCCCCGCAGCCGGTTCTGTATCGTCATGGTGGTAACGTCGCCGTTCAGCAGTCCCGCCTGCTTCGTGGTTGCGTCGTAGGAAGTGAGGCTGCTGATGGCGCTGTTGAGGGAGTTGTATGCGGTCACGAAGGACTGCACTGCCGATGCGACTCCCGAAGTGCTGTTGGCGATGCTCATGGAAGTCGTGCCGGTTTTGAGCAGATTGAGCGTCGTGTTCGAAATCGCGTCGGTCACCGTGTTGGAGGGACTGGTGATGGCCAGGCCGTTCACAGTGAGGCTCGCATCCTGGGCTGCCAGACCCTGCGTCAGGTTCTGCCCGGATCCGGCAGCCTGGGTGACGTTGTAGCTCAGGAGATTGCCGAGCGTCGCGTCTCCGCTCACCGAGATCTCCATGCTGTGGGTGAGTCCGGTGGTGGAGGTGAGCTGCAGACGGTATGGGGTGGAACTTCCGTCGTTGACGATGCTCGCAGTCACGCCGATGTTCGCGGCATTGATGGCGTCGCGGATTCCCTGCAGGGAATTGTTGGTGCTGTCGATGGTGACCGTCTTGGTGGCCTGGGTCGGATCCTGCGTGAAAGTGGTTCCGCTGGGATACACGCCTGTGCTGGATGCGGTTCCGTTGATCGTTCCGAAGGAAAAGGTCAGCGTGGTCGGCGTGCCCGATCCGATCGCCGCGGTGCTGCTGGTCTGTCCTGCGGCAGTGAGTGACTGTGCCTGCGCGAGCGCATTCACGCTGACGGCGTAGTTGCCGAGCGTCGCTCCCGGGGAGGAACTCGCCGTGAAGATCGTAGAGTCTGCCGGCGTTGCCGAAAGAGACTGGAAAGTGGATGCATTGGTCAGCGAGGAGAGGCTGGACTGGAAAGAGGAAAGCGCACCCGAGAGCGTGCCATAGGCGGTGATTTGCGCCTGATAGCTCGCCTCCTTTGCACTCAGCAGGTTGACCGGCTGACTTTCCACGGCCATCAGCTTGGAGATGATGCCGGTGACGTCCAGGCCGGAGCCGATTCCTGGTGAAGAGACGCCAAGACTCGTTGAAATGCCTACGGATGAAGTGGACATGATGTTCTCCTGCTATGCCTGCTGGCGGATGAGCAACCCCTGAAGCTTGTCCAGCGCCTGGGAAATGGCGATTGCTTCCTTGCTGGGAATCTGGCGGATGACCTGGTTGTTCGCCGTGTCCACGACCTGAACCAGCACTTTTCCTGTGCTCTGGTCGACCACGAACTGGAGACTCTGGTCGAATGCCTGAATCACCTTGTTGATCTGGGATGTCGCCTGCTTCACCTGATCGACCGTGTGGGTCGGTTCGGTGTTTGCGTTTGCCTGCTGTGGAGCATTCTGTGCCGGTTGGGCAGGAGTCGACGCCGGGGAGGTCATTCCCATCGATCCCGGAAGAGACATGCCTACAGATGAAATGGACATGATCGCAACTCCTTACGCGAATAACCTGGCCAGCTTCACGCTGGCCAGGTCGTTGCCTGCTGGACGCTTACTTCAGGAGAGACAGCACCGTGTTGGGGAGCTGGTTCGCCTGTGCCAGCATTGCCGTGCCGGCCTGTTGCAGGATCTGGGCCTTGGTCATGTTGGCGGTTTCCGCCGCGAAGTCGGTGTCCTGGATCCGGCTTCTCGCCGCGGTCAGATTCAGCGTCGTCGACTGCAGCGTGGAGATGGTCTGCGTGAAGCGGTTCTGGATCGCACCGAGCGTTGCCTGCGTGCTGTTCACCGAGTTGATCGCGTTGTCGATCGCGGCGATGGCGTTGGTTGCGCCTGCAGCCGTCGAAAGGTTGATCGAGTTGAGCGACTGCCCGGTCTGACCGACGCCGTAGGTTCCCGCCGCGAGCATGCCTTCTCCGCTGATGCTGGCGCCCGTGGTTCCCGCTCCCACGGTGAACTGCGAGGCGGAAGAAAGGGTCAGCGTGCCATAACTCGTGGTCGCTGCAAAGCCCAGGGTGGCCGAAGTGGTCAGGGATCCGAGCGATACGCTGATGTTGCGTCCGTCAGCCGCGGTCAGCACCACGCCGTTCGCCGAGGAGCCTCCGTCGGAAGCCACTACGCCGGTCTGACCGGAAACCGAATTGATCGCGGTGACGATGGATGCCCGGTCCGTGGAGGCGTTCACGCCTGCCGTGGTGATCGAGACCGATACGCCGTTGATGGCGATGGTGCCGGAAGAGGCCTGCAGGGTCTGGGCAGCCGTGCCCGAGACGGTCGCATCCGCCTTCGCGGTCACGCCGGTCTGTGCCGAAATCGCGTTGATCGCAGCAGCCTTGGCGATCGCAGAGGAAGCCTGCGAGGTGGTCGAGGCGTTGTCGGAAGAAGCGAGCGATGCGCCTATCTGGATGCCGTTGATGGTGAAGTCGCCGGCAGCGAATGCGGTGGTGCTTCCCGCGGTGGTGGTGCCGTATGCGGTCATCGCCGAATAGCTGCCTGCAACCAGACCTGCATCCGAAAGTGTCGAGGAACCGGAAACGTTGATCGTGCTGGTCGAGCTCAGGGTGTACGTGCCGTAACTCGTTGTCGCGGCGAAGCCCAGGGTTGCCGAAGAGGTCAGGGATCCGAGGGAGACGCTGATGTTGCGGCCGTCGGCAGCCTGCAGCGATACGCCGTTCGCGGAGGAGCCCCCGTCGGTCGCCACGACACCGGTCTGTCCGGAGACCGCATTGATCGCGGAGACGATCGATGCACGGTCGGCCGATGCACTGGTTCCGCCGGTGGTGATGGTGACGCTCACCCCGTTGATGGCGATGCTGCCGGAAGAAGCCTGCAGGGTCTGTCCGGTTCCGGAAGCGACGGTTGCATCCGCCTTCGCTGTGACGCCGGTCTGGGCAGAGACGGCGTTGATGGCCGCTGCCTTGGCGATCGCCGATGAAGCCTGCGAAGTCGTCGAGGAGGAATCGGAGGAAGCGAGCGATGCGCCCACCGTGATGCCGTTGAGGACGAGGTCGCCGGAAGCCATCGCAGTGCCGTTGTTCGATGCGGTGAGCGAAGCGGTCGTGCTGCTGCCGAGCTTGTCGGTGGTGGCTGCGCCGATCGAAACGGCAATGGTTTGTCCTGCTGCGGTGCCGACCTGGAAGGACTGGTTGGTGTAGGTGCCGTCGAGCAGGTTCAGTCCGTTGAACTGGGTGGTGGTCGCGGTACGCTGGATTTCAGCGACGAGCGCCGAAGCCTGTTGCTGGATGGCCGCGCGGTCGGTCGCGGTATTGGTGCTGTTGGCTGATTGGACTGCGAGGTTACGCAGGGATTGCAGCATGTTGGTGATGCCGGAAAGCGCGCCGCCCGCGGTCTGTGCCAGCGAGATGGCGTCGTTTGCGTTCCGGGTTGCCTGGGTCAGGCCGTTGATCTGGGAGGTCATCCGGGTTGCGATGGCAAGACCCGCTGCGTCGTCGGCTGCCGAGTTGATTCTGAGGCCTGAAGACAGACGCTGCAGCGAAGTCGCAAGGGAGCTTTGCGAATTCGACAGGTTCAACTGAGCTTGGAGCGACGAGATATTCGTATTGATATAGCTGGGCATTTCAGTTCTCCTAGTGGAAGGTTGTCTTCAGCGGTCCTCATCGTCCGCCTTTTGATCGTTTATCGGTACGAAGAATCGAAAACTTTAGGGTCCTTTCCGGAAAATTTCATCGCTCCTCCTGAATCGGCAATCCGGGCGGGTTTCTTCCTCCAATCAATATAGATGAAAATCCGCATCAGGACGAACTTCCCAGCCTTGTTTCGATCAATCCGATGCGCCTTTTTGCATCCTCGCTCGCAAACCCGGAATCGGCCACCCTTCTGAGTACCGGCAGGGATTCGCTTCCGGTGAAATAACTCGAGAAGGCGCGCAGCCTTTCCCTCTCTTCGAGGAGCATTGCGACGATCCATTCGCCCATTCTTTCCCCGGGATTTTCCATTTCCCTGGAAGGATCGGGCGCGAGGAAGGGTTCTTCCACGGGAATTTCCCTGATGGAATCGAGATGGATGCAGACATGATTCAGGAGGTGGACGCAGGCTTCCCGCATGCCGAGTTCGGAAAGGATCCGGCTGAAGCTCAGCAGGCGGGGCAGGGTGGCAGATTCCTGGACCAGCGCGTGCAGCGTGGTGGCTGCGGCCTGCAGGCTTGCGTAGCGGCGTTCCGGAGAATGTGTTGCCGATTTCGCCATGGCGAAAAGATTGAGCGCCATGAAATACACTTCCCAGTCCCTTTCCCGGGATCGCTGCCAGGATTCGATGTGTCGCAGGGCGTAGTCTTTCCCTTTCAGATATTCCTGCCAGAGCGGCTCTTCCGCTCCGGGAAAAGATTCCATGGGGGTGGGGCGCGTGACGATCCTGCCTTCGAGCAGGGCGGCTCGATCTTCCCTGCAAGCGAAAAGATTGAGCGAAAAGGCGTCGAGTTCCTCATGGTGGGGAACCAGCAGATCGAGGCCTGGAACGAAATGATAGACCCCGAATCCCTGCAGGCGGAAGCGTTCGATCACCGCAGGGCATTCTTCCCGGTCGATCCCGAACATCACGAGCGGGGAATTTGCAGAGAAAAAATGCAGCCCCCCATCCAGCGTGGCCGGATTGGCCAATCCGGTTGCGATGCGAAGCAGGGAAACGCCATCGAGCCCATGCCGGTCCATTTCCTGATCGAGGGAAGCGTGTTCTTCGAGAATGGAAACCGAGAGGCTTTTTTCGAGCCCGTTTCTTTTTCTCGATTTCATGAGCAGGTCCGCATCCTGTGCGGTTTCAGCAAATGCATGCACTCTTGAGCCCGATTTTGCAGCCGGAACCGCGTTTTCTCCGGTTCCGCAACCGAAGTCGACGAATTTTGCGCCCGGACCAAGGAGGCGGGGCAGGAAGTGGTATTCAGGATTGAACCAGCCGTCCTGCTCTTTCAGGACATAGGTCGGAAGGGATTCCAGGGAAGGCGAGGCAGCGATTTCAGATCCGCCCGGAAGCGGCAAATATTCGACCGACTCCGCCTCTCCCTTTGCCATTTCGAGGAGTGCGTTGGCTGCGAGCGCAAGGGGGGTGTCCCAATCCCCGGGGCTCGGCTGGCCGAAGCAGCGCATCGAGGGATGCCAGGGCATGGAATCGGTTCCGAGGCATTCCCATGGCTTTCCATGTGCGTCGAGGCGGAAGCAGGCAATGCCGAGGGAACTGGCGAGTTCGACAGTGGCGGTGGCGGCGGAGATCACAAGGTCCAGTGAGCAAATGAGCGCAGCCTGCTCGTCGAGTTCGTTCCTGAGGTCGAGCTCCGGTACCAGGATCGGCACGCCGAATTGTGCCTCGGCTTGCCTCAGTTCTTCAGCGCATTCGTCGTATTGCAGGTTGACGAAATGCGCTCCTTCCGTGGAAAAAATCCTGCCCCATTGTGAAAGACTGCTGTACTGCTTGTAGCGTTCTCCCTTGACGAGTCCGCTTCTCCAGCAGATCCCGACCTTGAGGCCGGGGCCGAGCAGGGCGATTTTCGAGCGCCAGTGTTCGATCCTTGCAGGATCGGCCTGAAGATATGCGGGATTTTCCGGAAAGCTTTCCAGGGTGGGACGCAGGAATCGCGGCAGACTTCCCGAAGGGGATTGCACATCGATTTTCGGTGCTGTGGCGAGCCACCCCGTCTGGCTCTTTTTCGAGCCGACGACGGAGGCTCGGGGAAACGATCTTCTGAACAGGGGGGCAAGTCGCGGATCGCATTCGATGATGCAGTCTCCTGCAATCCGGAGCAGGTCCGGAATGCAGGAAGCGAAAAAGACTTCGTCACCCAGTCCCTGCTCGGCATAGACCAGGATCCTCTTTCCTTCCAGCGATTCGCCCTGCCATTCCGGGAAGGAGAAGCGCCTTGCCGCCATGCCCATTCCGAAGCGCATTTCGTAGGCTTCCCAGCCTGCTTCGAGCACACCCTGCCTCAGGTGAAGGAGCGCCATGTTCCATCTCGCGATGATGTCTTCAGGATTGAGTTCGGATGCGCGGCGGTAGGCAGCGAGCGCCTCCCCGAATCTGCCCAGCTCCTCGTAGATCGTGCCGATGTTCGACTGTGCGCTGTAGAAATCAGGATCGAGCCGGAGCGATCGCTGCATGCAGGAAAGTGCATCCTCGTACCTTCCCCACATCTTGTAAATGACCCCGAGATCGCAATAGGCGCTGGCGAAATCCGGCTTCAGTTCCAGTCCGCGCAGGAAGCATTTCGATGCTTCCTCATATTTGTCCCGGTCGCGAAGCACGAGGCCGAGCAGGTAATGCGCATCGGCAAGGTTCGGATTGAGCTTCAGGGCGAGACGAAGGTGTTCTTCGGCTTCGTCGAGTTCGCCCGCAAATTCGAGCGCTCCACCCAGATTGCTGTGCGCATCGGCGTAATCCGGCCTCAATTCGATGGCCCGGCGGTAAAGGGGGATGGCCTCCTGGTTGCGGTTCAATTTTTTCAGGGTGAGCCCCAGATTGTTGAGCGCTTCCGGGTGATCGGGATGGAACCTGAGCGCCCTTCCGAGATGGATCTCGGCTTCCTCCAGTTTTCCGAGCTGACTGCAGGCGGTTCCGAGCAGATACCGGGTCTCTGCATGATCCGGATATTTTTTCAGAACCTTGCGGTACCGTTCCGCCGCCTCTTCGATCCTTCCTGCATGATGCAGCGAAAACCCTTCATTGAACCACTGCTCTTCACGGCTTTTTTGCATCTTTCCATCCCGTCCTGTCGCTGGTGCGACTATCATGCAGCATCTTGTGATGCTTGCTCAAGCCGCACAGCATTCCAATGCGCCGCCTTTGTAATATACTGGGGCCCCACGACGGAGTTTTCTTGCAATGGACCAAAACAAGCTGATCGACGATGCATTGGCAGAAGCGAGGGCTTGCCTCAGCCGGGGAGAGGCCGGGCAGGCGGCGGAACTCTGTGCCGCCATCGTTCAGGTCGAACCCCTGCACGACGGAGCGCTCCATCTGCTCGCGCTTATCGCGCAGGATTTCGGTCATCCTGAGCAGGCGCTGAATTTCATCGCGAAAGCGATCGAGGCGAATCCGGCTCCAGGATACCTGAAAGACTGCGCCAGGATTTGCGAATCGCTCGGACAGCAAGAGATCGCGCGGCAATGGTTGGCGAAGGCGGACGAACTGGAGCGCGAGGCGATTTTCTCGATGACTTCGCCTGCGAACATCCACCCGGAAACAAAACTCGGGATTCCAAAGTCCGGAAAGAAGCTTTCTCCTGCCGCGATCGGCGAGAAAATCGGGCGCGCCGTATCTCTTCACCAGCAAAACCGCCTTGACGAGGCGGAGCGAATTTATCTGGAAGTGCTCGGGTCCGAGGCCGAAAATGCGGATGCGCTGCATCTTCTCGGCCTGGTTTTTCATCAAAGAGGCGAAAACGGGAAGGCTGTGGAACTGATGAAAAAGGCGGTGAAAATCGCGCCTTTTTCGCCAGTCCCCTACAGCAATCTGGGCAGCGCCCTTCAGGAACTGGGGAGAGTGGAGGAGGCGGTGGAATGCTACCGCAAGGCCATCCTGATCGACGGTAAAAGCGTCGAGCCCCACCTCAATCTGGGCACGGCATTGGAGCTGCAGGGAGCTTGGAAAGAGGCCGAGGAATCCTATCTGAAAGCGCTTTCCATCGATCCGGCCTACCCCAAGGCGTACAACAACCTGGGCAAGCTGCTGGATTTCCTGGGCAGGCATGAGGAGGGGATTGCCCTTGTCGGCAAAGCCGTTGGAATCGATCCGGACTATGCCGAAGCTTGGAGCAATCTCGCAGCCCTTCTCAACGGTCGGGGGAGGTACGGGGAGGCGGCCGAAGCCGCAAGGCGGGCAACGGTCCTGAAGCCGGGATATGCTGCAGCCTGGAACAATTGGGGAATGGCGTGTCGGGGAATGGGGGAGTCTGAGGAGGCGATCGGGCATTTCCGCCGTGCAGTCGGGGAGAATCCCGCGCATGCGGAAAGCCTCAACAATCTCGGCGTGACGCTCTGGGAACTGAAACGATACGAGGATGCGATCGTCCCGCTCGAAGCAGCCGTTTCAATCCGGCCTGATTTTGCAGAAAGCTGCAACAATCTGGGGGTGGTGCATGTCGACATGGACCAACCGGAAAAGGCGGTGCCTGTATTGCTGCGCGCCATCGAGCTGAAGCCGGATTATGCGCTCGCCCATCTCAATCTCGGCAATGCGTACAGGAAGGCGGCGAGGCTTGTGGATGCCTTGCGAGCCTATGAGCGCGCGCTCGAAATCGAACCGGACCTCACGGAAGCTTTCAACAATCTGGGCACCATCCTGCAGATGCAGGGAAAATTCGGCGAAGCGGTGGCTTTGTACGAAAGGGCGCTTGGCGTGCTGCAGGATGCGCCGGTGATACGCTGGAATCTTGCCTTGTCCCTTCTTGCGAGCGGCAATCTCGAAGAGGGCTGGAAAGCATTCGAGTCCCGCTGGCAGGCCAACCAGAAGGGGCAGGAGCGGCCTTTCCCCCAGCCCTGGTGGGATGGCGGAGACCTTTCCGGAAAGACCTTGCTGTTATGGGGGGAGCAGGGGGTGGGCGACGAGATTTTCTATGCGGGCATGGCGAAGGATGCCATTTCGCTCGCCTCCTTCGTCGTGATCGAATGCGAACGCCGCCTGGTCCCGCTCTTTGCCAGGTCCTTTCCAGAAGCCACGGTGATTGCAAGGACGACTCCGCCGGATCAGCGTGCCATGCAGGCGGATCTGCAGCTTCCAATGGCGAGCCTCGCGAGGCACCTGAGGTCCTCCATCGACTCCTTCCCGAGCCGTCGCGGCTATCTTCAGGCCGATCCTGGCAGGGTGGCATACTGGCGAAACGGGATTAGCGTCCCGGGAATGCTGAATGTCGGAATCTGCTGGAGGAGCAGCCTGAAGAGCGCGCTTCGGGACCTGCATTACTCCGTGCTCGAAGAGTGGGGGGAGATTTTTTCCGTACCCGGGGTGCGTTTTTTCAATCTTCAGTACGACGAATGCCGGGCCGAGCTGGATGCGGCAAGCAGGCGCTTCGGCGTCGAAATCAGGGGCTTTCCGGAAGTCGATTTGAGGGGCGACCTTGACGAGGCGGCGGCGATCACTTCTGCGCTCGATCTGGTGATTTCGGCGCCCACTGCGGTGGCCGTGACGGCCGGAGCACTCGGCGTTCCGGTCTGGATCATGGCGATGAGCGATGCCTGGGATACGCTTGGAACAGGACGTTATCCCTGGATGCCGAGTGCGAGCATGTATCTGAGATCTGCAGAAATTCCGTGGCAATCCGTTCTGAAAAAAATCGCTTCGGACCTCAGAGGATTGTCCGTCCAAGGATGAAGGCTTCCGCGGCTTCGCGTCCGATGGTGGCGCCGCGCAGCCTTGCGAGATGCTCGATTGCCTTCAGCGAGCGGGCATGCGGCCAGGGCCTGATTTCCGCATGGTAATCCTCTAGCGCGAGCAGTTTGAGGTGCATGGTGTCGGAGACATCCACGAACCAGTTCGGGGAAAATGCGTGGGATGAAACCTGCCATTCCGTGCTCGAGGAAATTTCGAAAAACAGCAGCGTTTTGACCGGTTGTCCCGGAACCGGCCTCGATGCGACCACCACTGCGTCGTGAACGATCCTGTGATCGATGTTCACGTCCGCCCCGTGGTGGGTGTAGAGGATTTCCGGTCGAACCGTTTCGATGACTTTTTCCACTTCCTTGATGATGTCCAGGCGGTCCAGCGAATCCATCCGGTTGTCCGGGAAACCCAGCATCGTGAGGGAAGCTGCGCCCAGGGTTCCGCAGGCTTTTCTGGCCGAATCGGAAAGCGCGACAAGCGCCTCCGAATCCATTCCTTCCGTCCTCGTGCCTCCACGGCTGGTGACTCCTTCGGCCATGATCAGCACATGCACTTCGTCGCCGTCCTGCACATGCTTGGCCATCGTTGCGCCGCAGCCCAGCACTTCGTCGTCGGGGTGGGCTGCCACGACCAGAACTTTTCTGTTCATATTTTCCTCGCTACCAGGTTCCATGAAGCGAAATGCCAGCCGTCTTGCGGAATTTCGCGCCGAATGATCTTGTGCTCAAGCGCCATGATTTCAAAATTCCTGAAAAGATGGAGCAGGTGTTCCCTGTCCGAAAAGTGCACCTTGCCGACCCCCGAGAAAGACCCTTCCCGGTACCCGGTTCGGGTGTTTTCGTCCCCCCCGGTCGTCCCTTTTTCGAATTCGCAGTAATCGGTGGAAAACCAGTCGATTCCCACGTATTTTCCCCCGGATGAAAGCTTGTTTCTCACCACTTCGAGCGCCATTTCGATCGATGCCGTGTCGTTGTGGGTGAGCGCAGCCCTGTCCACGACCAGATCGAAACGCCCCGGGAACGGAATTCCCCTGGTGAAATCTCCAGCGACGATTCGCTCTTCAAGCTCCGGGTGGGTCGTTTTCAGCCTTTCCACGATGGATCTGCTGCCTTCGATTGCATGATAATCCACTCCCAGCCATTCGAAAAAGGGAATGTTCGCTCCTGCGCCGCATCCGAGCTCGAGTACCCTGAAATTTTTCCGGTCCGGTCTCGCATGGCGCATCACGAAACTGACCAGATCGCTCCATGGCCAAACGCTCAGATGGGTATTTTCCCGGTATCTCTCTTCCCATTCATTCGAGAAACTCATGCGTTCTCCGAGATCAGTGCGAAACGGTCGGTGTTCATCCAGAAATCCACGATGCCCATGAAGGGCATGAATTCGCCGTGGAGTTGGGGATAGGTGGGGTGGGAATATTGCTGATATTCGATGCTGATTCCGGAAGAAGCGAACTTTTCCTCTTCCAGATAATTCCTTCCCAATGCCCCTGAAATGTATCGATCTGCCCTGAAATAAGCGCAAATTTCATGAATAAGATCGGATTTTCTGCCATTGATGGGTAATTCGGAGGCCCTCACGATTTTTTTTTCGATGCCGATTTCGGCGAGCCAGAATTCAAGATGCCTGAAACAGAGATCGGATAACCGGTCATCCCTTTCCGAATACAGTTTCTCCAGACGCGGATAGCAGGTCTCGAAGCGCGGTGCCTTCCTGTAGTTCAGCCAGATCGATTTCAGGTGCTTTGCCTTCCACAGATCGCCGTCGATTTCGGTATCACGAAGGGTGGAGGAAGTGTGGCCGCGGGTCTTCACCGGGATGGTGAGCCAGATCGCCCCCTGCGGGGTCTTGATCCGGTTGCGGTTGATGTAGCTGTTTTTTTCGTACTGCACATTGTCGAGAAAGACAAAAACATCGCTCCGGATCAGCTTGTCGAAATACCCGAGCCAGGGTAGGTAGGCGGGTTGATGGGCGGTGAGGATCATGCCGGGAGCACTCCTTCGATGACCGAATCGAGCGCATCCAAGGAAAGGGAAGGATAGATCGGGAGCGATACGCTGGTTCTGGAAAGCGAAAGCGCATTGGGAAAACCTTCTCCCAGAATCTCCCAGTCCTCGATCGGAACGATGGCGCGGATGTTTCTTTTTGCGAGCGCTTCGATCACCGAAGAGGGATGTTCCGTTTTCAGCACTGCGCGATAGCGAACCGGGCTGAATCCGCTATCCAGAAGATCGAGCCCCGCCTGCCTGTAGCGCGAGAAGATTTCCTCTCGCCTTTGCAAAAAGGAGGGAAGTTTTCCAAGTTGCACCCTGCCGATCGCGGCTTGCAGATCGGTCATCTGGAAATTGAATCTCGGCACCCTGTCGCGTCTGCAGTCGAATTCACGGTAATCCCGCGCAGCATCGGCAACGGACCTGTCCTTCGAAACGAGCATTCCTCCCTGACCCCCCGAAGTCATGAGCTTCGAGACGTAGAAGGAATGAATGCCGATATCCCCTTGCAGGCCGACCGGTATGTCCTCCACTTTCGCGCCCAGGGACTGGGCGCAATCCTCGATTACCCGGATCCCGGGAAGGTGTGGAATCTTCGAGGGAATGCCGAACAGATGGGGGGCGATCAGGATGTCGGGGCGATTTTTCGCAGCCTCATCGAGGTCGAGATTGGGCGTACCGGCAAGGATGTCGAGGAGGACTTCCTTCCCGCCTGCCATGGCGGTGGCATTTCTGAGGGCAGAGCAGGCATAGGCGGGATAGGCGACCGATTTATTTCCGGCATCGAGCACCTTGAGCGCAACGAAAAGCGCTGCCGTTCCGCTCGATAGTGCCACGGCATGTCCAGCAGGCAAGCCCAGATACTCGCAGAACTCATCCTCGAGGCTCGATGTCTCGATTCCCTGGGCGAGCCAGCGGGATTCGATGACTCGTGAAGCCGCGAGTTTTTCTTCTTCGCCCAGGGTGGGACAGTTGTGCCGGATCATTTCTTGTCGAGGTAGTATCCCGCCTTCACCTGCATCGGGTTGCCGATCACCAGGGAATAGGGGGGGATTTGTACGCCATCGACGATGGTCCCGGCCGCCACGACGCTGTGATGGCCGATTTTCGCGCCCCCCTTGATGACCGAATGCGACCCGACGAAGACGTTGTTTTCGAGGGTGATGTCGCGCCTTTCCACTTCCTCGGAAAGTCCGATGCATTTCCTGTGCGAGTCGGCGCAGTTGATGCTGACGAACGAAGCGATGTCGCAGTGCTCGCCGATTCGGATTTTTGCTCCGGTTGCGTTGATTTCGGAAAATCCTCCGATATAGACGTTTTCACCGATTTCGGGCTCTCCAAGGATCCAGACCAGAGGATGGAAACGGTTTTCGCGAAAGTGCGTGAGTTCCGAAAATAGACGGCCGAAGTCTCCAGTTTCCATCAGTCGAGGTCTCCCAGTGTGATCTGTTTTCCTGCTTCGAGTGCATGCCTCGCCCTTTTTCCCACCACCTGGTCATAAAGGGCGGGGGGGAGTCCGTTTCCGGGCCTTTTCAAGCCAGTGTTCATCGCGCTGAACACTTCTCCCGGCGCGATCGGTTTGAGCGCAGTGATACTGCGTCGTGCCAGGATGCGCATCCCCATTTCCTCTCTGGTCGGACGAACCAGCGGGCTTCCCAGCATGACATCAGCGGTCCGGATCGAATCGATCCATTTTGCCGCACCTTCCGTATCTTCGGAAAACCAGTGATCCGGTCCGGGAAGATCGTGGTCGAGGGTGAAATGTTTCTCGAAGACCCTCGCCCCCAGCGCGCAGGCGAGGGAAGATGCGAGCGGCCCCCGGGTGTGATCCGAGAAACCGGTCACCAGTCCGGGAAAGGCGCTGGAGAGGGTTTTGAGTTTCAAAAGATTCACGTCTTCCGGCGGAGTGGGGTATTGCGAAGTGCAAAGGAAAAGGACGGTCGGGTGCCCGTCGAGCGTCCCCAGCGCATCGAGCGCCTGTTGGACTTCGGCGAGGTCAGCCATTCCGCAGGAAACCAGCATGGGGAGTCCTTCGGATGCATAGTCCCTCAGGAGGGGAAGATTGGTGAAATCGTCCGATCCAACCTTGATCGCGGGAATGCCGATTTCGAGCAGCAGGTCGAGGTCTGAGCGATTTTGCGGCGTGGAGAGGAAAAGGATTCCCTCCTCGTCGCATCTCTTCCTGATCGCGAACCATTCTTCCCTCGAAAACTCGTAACGCCTGAACATTTCCAGCATCGATTCTGTGACTTCGCGTCCCTTTGAGCGGTAGGTGAAGGTGAGTTCGGGGTCGCCCACGAATTCCTCTGCCCTGAAGGTCTGGAATTTGACCGCATCCGCTCCGAGCCTGCGGGCCAAAGAAATCATTTCGAATGCCTTTGCGATTTCGCCGTTGTGGTTGATTCCCGCTTCCAGGATGGTGAAAGGCGGGTGCTTCTCGCCAACCAGGCGCTCCCCTATCTTCAATTCATTCATTGCAGGCTCCGGAACATTTCCCATAAAACCGAGGCGACCCTTTCGCATCCCTTCCCGTCCACGAGGAGCAGGCCGTTCCCGGACATCGATTTCATTTTGCCCTCGTCCAGGGAATCGAGCGCTCTGCGATAATCCTCGCTCGCGAGGGTTTCGGATCTTCCGAGGTTCAATATGGCGCCTTTGGAAGCCACCGTTTCGGCGACCATTTCCTGGTTGTCGGCCAGCACGGTGACGAGCGAAGGGAGACCCAGGCAGCAGCGCTCCCAGGTCGAGGTTCCCCCTGCGCCGACCGAGAGATCGGCTTGCATCATGAATCTTGCCATGTCGTTCACCTGGCAATGGAAGGACGCATCCGGCAAACCTGAGCAAAGGGTCTCCAGCCGGGATCGGTTCGGGTTGGAGCTTCCCGCGATCACGTCGACATGGCATTTCGCATGCATGCTCATCCTGATTCCTTCGAGCGCCTTCGAGGTCTCATCGGTCGCATCGCTTCCTCCGAAAAAAACCAGGATACGACGGATCGATCCGTCCCGGATGCCCATGCGTTCGCGCATGATGCTGAATTCCTTTCTGAGGAGCGCGTAGGAGGGGCCGAAAAGCCCCTGCGCGCTTTCCGGAACGAGTCCGCCGTAGCGGCTTCCCGTCTCGAAATTCTGGTCCAGGATGAGGTCGCAATCGTGTTTCCTGTCCGCCAGGTCGTCGATCGCCATGATGAGTCTGGCCTGGGGGCGCATCGCCTTTTCCCATTTCTCGTCGAGCTCGTAATGATCGACGACGAGCCAGTCGCAGCCCCCAATTCCGTCGGTCTTCCCATCGTTCCCGATCCCGAGGACCCGGTATCCCTTTTCCGCGACAAGGCTGTTCAGGTTGCCTGGTTCGTCCCTGCAAAGGAACAAGATTTCCGCGCCGGATTCGGCGAGCCGGTCTGCCAGCGCAAGGGAACGCATGACATGCCCCGCGCCCGCCCGGGTGGAAGAGTCTGCGCGGAAGACGACCCTCATTTTTTTTCCAGCAAAAACCATGTGAGATCGTCCTGGGGGAAATTGCAGTCCCTGTGATAGCTGAAACCGTAGTCGAGGAGCGTCAGATCGGCAAATCGGTCCAGCATTTCTCCTGCGAAATCCCGCTTGAAAAGGCGGTCTGCGTGCCCACGATAGGGAATGGCAACGGGGGTCGGATTGTAATATTCCGCGATCAGGATGTAGCGGCGGCTGCAATGGTACAGCCTGTCATAGACTTCCGGGAGCTTTTCGGGATGGATGTGGATCAGCACGCCCTTGATGAGGACGAGATCGAAATCCGGTCCCGACCCGAATTCGAGGATCGACTGGCGATGTACGTCGACGTAGCCGATTTTTTCCAGTTCGGAGGCTGCGCTTTCGTTGATTTCGATGGCGGAAAATTCCGCCTGCGGCAGGAGTGCTTTTAGCGCGACCAGGTTGAGGCCGATATTGGCTCCGAATTCGATCGCGGTCCGGATCCCTGAAGTCCTGCTCAGGATCCTGGAAAACAGGGCGAGATTGCCTGCGACATGCGCCTCGTTGCGGTTGCGGCTCACGTATTCGTTCCCGAATTCCCCGGCCCAGAATGCTTCCTGTGGCGTTGAATAATCCTTTTTCATTCCGAGATCCTCATCATTCGATTGCGGCCAGGAGCGCTTCGCCGGCAAGCTGTTTGTCTAGATATCCACCGTGGGTTGCGGATGGTTTCGGGACGAGTTCCATCTTTTTTTCCAGGCGCATCGCATGGTATTCGTCCCCTTCGCATCGATCAGCGAAAAAAAGCCTTGCGCGGCCCTTGCGGAATTCGAGTTTCGCGATGTCTTTCAGGACATACGGCCTTCCGTCGAGAAAACGCTCGCGGAAAAGATTCCGGTATTCGTTCAGGTAGCTTCCCGGCGTTTCCTCGAAAACGAGCGTTTGCGGCGAGAAGGCAAGAATCCGGTCCGCATCGAGCAGATGGCCGAAAAGCAGGCTCGCAAACCCTCCGGCAGAGACGCCGAAGGTGACGATCCGGCTCGGCCGGATGGATAGGATGGCCGACTTCAACTGACTGGCGAGGGTAAGAGGGGATCCCCGGCCATGGAGCCCCGCCTGGTACCAGACCTGGAAGTGGTCGCGGACGAAGATGCGGCTGAATTTTTTTCTTTCCGGATCCAGCCGGTTGCAGATTCCTGCCTGGGAGAAGGGAATCCTGAAACTCGGGATCCTCAGGTTGCTGGGACAGTGAGCGGAAAAAAATCCCTGAAAAAAAAGGACAAGAGGCCTGTTTTCTGCGGAAAATTCAATTTTCAGGTCCTGTCCGACCGGCTTGTCGGAAAAATTTTCCGGAAAACCGTGAAATGCAGGATGGTCCGGATTCCTGTCGAAGAGATCCCGGTATCTGGAATATTCCTCGATGTCCGAGGAGGATAGCGCGATCAGTTCGGCAGGGGAATAATCGGAGAGGTTTCGCGAATAATCCATTTCGACGATGCCGGAGCCGGCGATTTCAGGTTCCCTCAATGTCCTGATGGAGCTTCCATGCTGCGCCTCGTGCTGTGCGACGATCGCTTCGAGCTGGGGAATGAGTTCGGCTGCGAATTCAGGCGGCATCCAGCCCTTGTCCGCCTTCATTCCCTGGATGAAATTGGCGTTCATCTGGTTGAGGAGGAGAGCAGAAAGTCCGTTGGCGAAAATCAGCGAAGGATTGAACGCGTCCTGGCGCAGAAGTTCCTCGGTCGCCTTGTAGCAGAGCGCTGCAGAGCCCTGGTTCTCGAGCAGCGCCTTCACCAGTTCGAAATAGTTCTTCATCGGATCAACCTGATCCTGTTCCTGAGCGCGCTTCCGTTCATCTCGACGAAACGGGTCAGGTTCTGGATGGAAAAATCCCTTTTTCCACCCGAATTGAGATGATAATTGCAGAGGGCGACTTCTTCCGGGTCGCGGTAAATCAGTGCCTTGACGACCGCCTGCCCTGCAAGGGAAGGATCGTCGAGCAGCAGGGCGAGCGCTTCCCCGCTTGCGGAAATTTCCTCCGTGAATGCTTCCTGAAGCAGGTTGGATGAGATCATCCTGCCTTCGATGGAAGCGAGTTCGGAAAGGAGGTTCCTGGAATTCTCTTCTCCGATCGCAGATTCGATGATCCCGGCCAGTTCGGAAAAAAGCGCCGAAACGATCCGCGGATCCTGGAAAACCTGCGCGATCCACAGGGGATTCAGCTTGACGAAGTTTTTTTTCATCGTCTCGAAATTCAGTGGGTCGCGATAGTATTCTATCGCCTCTTCCCTGGTTTCGAACCATTCCGACATGGACTGTTTGCGCATTTTCAAAAAAAGCGCGTTGAGCTCGGGTTTGTCGGTGTTTCTCAGCCTGTCCAGCGCGGTCGCAGGATTGAGTCCGTGCATTTTTCCAAAGCGTAGGATGGATTTGCAAAGACCGTTGTTCCAGCAAAGATAGATGAGCCAGTGCAGGAGCTTGAAGTCCTCCAGTTCGGATTCGCTCATGCTCGAAGTCGCCCTGACCGATTCCTCGATTTCGAACACGTTCTGCCCCGCATAGCTGCCGTAGGCTCCGAAAATCGGCCTGAATTTGGTCTTCACGCCGAATTTCTTCCGATCGATGGCGCTTTCATACTGCGATCCGGGTAGCATGCGGATGTTGTAGGGCTGTATTTTCCCGAAGCCCAGATCGAATGCGTCCTCTAGCGTTTTCAGATGGCTTTGCGCCGTTTCCCCGGGAAGGCCGATCAGGATGTCGGTGAGGACTTCGAGCCCCTGCTCCCGGTAATATTCGACCTGTCTGACGAGATGTTCGAAACGGATGGTCCCTCTACCGGCTGCATCCAGGACTGCCGGGTCCGTGGACTGGATCGCGATATAACCGTCGCTGTTTTTGATGATTTTTGCGATTTCGATGTTCCGGCTGCTGGTGTTCTTGGAATGCCAGAGGGTGACATGGATGGGGAATCCCCGGCTGTCCATGATCTCGCGGACTTTCCTCGCGATTTCCACGTCCCGCTCCAGCATGCCGAAATTGGCATCGCAGAATATCCAGTTCACCTGCCCAGCCGATTTCTCCGCCACATATTGGAATTCATCGAAAACGACCTGAAGGGGGCGTTTCCTCACCTTCGAAAGTGCTGAGATTCCCCATGTGCAGTAGGTGCAGCCGAATGGGCAGCCGCGATTGGTCTCGAAGAGGGGGATGAAATCCGGGTCGGAGAGGAAACGGTCCAGCAGTCCGGAAAGATAGGGGCTGGGATAATCGAGTTCCCTGGATTTTTTCTTCTGGTCCTGGGGGCGATACTCGAGTTTGCCGCAGGACAACTTCGCGCAGCCATCCGGAACCTCGTTTTTTCCTTCCAGCAGCATCGACACCAGACTCGAGAAGGATTCCTCCCCTTCGAACAGGATGTAGTAGTCGAGCAGCGGATTTTCCTCGAGCAGGGTGCGTATTCCGTCCGCATCGACCCGGATGTTGGGACCGCCCATCACCGTCACCGCATCCGGGTTGAGCGTTTTCGCGAGCGAGAGGAATACCCGGTTGAGCCTTTCATTCCAGCTGTAATGGCTTAGGCCGAGCAGGTCTGGCGGAGAAGATCTCATGTGCCGCTCGAGTTCGGAGGGGTATTTGAACAGGCTGACCTCGACTTCCTGTCCGTGCTTCTCCTGCAGGAAGGCTGCGATGAAGGCGATGTTGAGCGGCACGACATAATTCGTCCTCACCGTGTCGTAGACGAGGTCGGCAAGGAAGATCCTGACGGGTTTGTTCATGCCCCGATCTGCCTGAACATCCATTCGGCCCTCGTCCAGTCGTCGGGAGTGTCGATGTCCTGGACCCGCCAGCGGGGAATCAGTACCGGGGTCGAGCGCCGGTCGAAAATCCTGAGCTCCTTCAGCCATGCTTCGGGTCTTCCCCAATAGAACTGACCTGCGTCGTGCAATGCGACGGGCAGGTCCTGGGAACGGGAGTCGAAATATTCAGGGAAGAACATTTCCAGCCCTCCTTCGGGGAGCCTTCCAAAGGCGCGGAAGATGGAAGATTCGAATTCGGTCACGGTGAATGCATAATCCCAGTCACCGGATTCGAGAAGATCCAGTCCCTTCTTCAGGTCTTCCGTCCGGATGAAGGGAGCGGTGGCATAGATGCAGCATGCTGCAGAAATCTTCCATCCCTCATCGATGGCCCATTTCACTGCGTGAGCGATCACTTCAGTCGTGCCTGCGTGGTCGTCGGCAAGCTCCCGGGGGCGGAGAAACGGGATTTGCGCTCCGAAATTCCCGGCGATTTCGGCGATTGCCGGATCGTCCGTGGAGACGATGACCTGATCGAAAAGTCCCGAGGATAGCGCCTTTTCGATCGACCAGGCGATCATCGGCTTGCCGCAGAAGTCCCGGATGTTCTTTCCGGGAATGCGTTTGCTTCCGCCCCTGGCAGGAATGATGGCCAGCTTCATCTTCCGACAACCTTCTGCAGGGCGGACACCACCTGTTCCTGCTGAGCGCGCGTGAGTCCGTAGTACATCGGGATGCTGAGCACTTCTCCGTAGTATCTTTCCGCTTCAGGGCAGTAACCGCGCGAAAAGCCCATTTTTTCGAAGTAGGGCTGGAGGTAGACGGGAATGTAATGCAGGTTGACCAGGATCCCTTCGGCGTGAAGCGCCTGATAGATTTCGCGATGGGTCTTGCCGATTTCCTGCAGTTTCGGACGGATCAGGTAAAGATGGCGGCTAGAATGACAGTCGGGATGCAGCCATTGCGTGACGATGGGCAGATCCCGAAGTGATTCTTCGTAGAATCCGGCGATTTCGTTGCGTCTTGCGACAAACTCATCCAGCCTTTTCATCTGGCTCGTTCCGAGGGCTGCAGCGATGTCCGTCATGCGATAATTGAAGCCCAGATCGATCTGCTGGTAATTCCAGATTTCGTCGCATGGTCTCGGCCTCATCTCTTCGCGATCGCTCGTGATGCCGTGCGAACGCCTGAGGCGCAGGCCTCTGGCGAGGCCGGGGTCGTTGGTGAGCGCCATTCCGCCTTCTCCCGTCGTGACGATCTTGACGGGGTGAAAGCTGAAAATGGTGATGTCCGAATGGCGGCAGTTTCCCACCGGTTCATTGCGATATTTCCCGCCGATGGCGTGGGATGCGTCCTCGATGATCCTGAAGCCGTATTCCTGGCCAAGTTCGTGGATTTTCGCCATGTCGCAGGACTGGCCTGCAAGATGCACCGGGATCACGACTTTCGGCAGTTTACCGTTTCTTGCCGCCGACCGGAGCTTCTCTTCCAGGCGCTCGGCGCTCATGTTGCAACTGAGCGGATCGATGTCCACGAAATCGACCGATGCGCCGCAATAGAGCGCGCAGTTCGCGCTTGCCACGAAAGTGATCGGGGAGGTCCAGACGATGTCCCCGGGGCCGACATCGAGCGCAAGACAGGAGAGGTGCAGGGCGCTGGTGGCGCTGTTCGTGGCAACGGAATGAAGGGCTCCGCAATATCCGGCAACAGATTCCTCGAAAACCGGGACTGCAGGCCCCTGGGTGATGTAATCGGCACGAAGGATTTCGACAACTGCCTGGATGTCCTCTTCCGAGAGGTCCTGACGTCCGTATGGAATCATGTCCATCGATTCATGCGTGCCCGAGGTTCATCCGGATCAGGTGGCGCAATTCTTCCACTGTCAGGAAATGGGGATTGGTGCCGCTGTTGTAGCAGAAGCCGGGGTCGACCGGGACGGCGCCGGTTTCGTCGCAGTATTTCGAATTGTCGACTCCGGGCGGGAGGATCGAATAATAGCTTCCCAGGTCCACGGTATGAAAGCTGTCGCTGGAAGTGATCATTTCCTCGTGAAGTTTCTCCCCGGGGCGGATTCCGACCACCCGGTGTTCGCATTCCGGGGCGATCGCCATGGCGAGATCCAGGATCCGGTAGGAAGGAATTTTCGGCACCAGGATTTCCCCTCCCAGGGCATATTCGAGCGCCCAGAGCACCATGCTGATGCTGTCGCGCAGACTGATGTTGAATCGGGTCATTGCAGGGTCGGTGATCGGCAGAACGCCGTTTTTTTTCTGCTCGAGAAAGAACGGGATGACCGACCCGCGGCTTCCCATCACATTGCCATAGCGCACCACGCTGAAGCGGATGTCTCGGGAACCCTTGATGTTGTTGGCGGCGACGAAGAGCTTGTCCGAACAGAGCTTCGTGGCGCCATACAGGTTGATCGGAGCGGCTGCCTTGTCCGTCGAAAGGGCGACCACGCTTTTCACTCCGGTGTCCAGGCAGGCCTCGATGAGGTTCTGCGCCCCCAGTATGTTGGTCCTGATGCATTCGAACGGATTGTATTCTGCAGCCGGGACCTGTTTCAGGGCGGCCGCGTGAATCACGATGTCGATGCCTTCGAGTGCCCTGCGCAACCTTCTTTCATCCCGGACGTCGCCCAGAAAATAGCGCATTTCGTGCGAATTGAATTGCTGCTGCATTTCGAACTGCTTGAGTTCGTCGCGCGAAAAAACCACGATGCGTTTCGGGCGGTACCTTTCGTGTATGGTCCTGACGAATTCCTTTCCGAAGGAACCCGTCCCTCCGGTAATCAAGACCGCCTTGCCGTTGAGCATATTGCCTG
The DNA here is from genome assembly GCA_021848705.1 of Pseudomonadota bacterium. Taxonomy (GTDB): domain Bacteria; phylum Pseudomonadota; class Gammaproteobacteria; order Burkholderiales; family JABEVD01; genus JABEVD01. The sequence continues at coordinate 8,966 of JAJZTT010000004.1, read as the reverse complement.
CCTGTTTGGAATGTCTATATTGGGATGTTAGCGTGCAACGTTCTTCCTGACAATGCGGCCTTTTCGATGAACATGGATTCCAGGTTTCTGGTGAAGGATGCGCTGTCGAAGAGCGGCGCGCTGTCCCGGTGGTTCCGGATGCGATTCCGGATCGCTGTCCTGAAATGCTCGTCGGTTGCGATTTTCAGCGCGATGCTACGGTATTCTTCGAGGCTGTCCGCGATGAGTTCGGGTATTTCGAGCGCGGTCAGCAGGCTTCCGGCCATTCGGGATGCGAAGGTTTCCCCGGGGCAGGTGACAACGGGGAGCCCCGCCCAAAGGGCGTTGCTCGCCGTGGTTCCTGCATTGTAGGGAAGGGTGTCGAGAAAGAGGTCTGCGCATTGCAGCCTCGCCAGATGCATTTCGAGAGATTCTCTTTGTGCAAAAATGATGCGATCTTCCGTAATGTTTCGTTTTCCCGCTTCCATTTTCAGGTTTTCAGCCGCGGCCGCATTCGATGCAAGGAGCCAGAGCACGCTTCCCGGTACTTCGTTCAGAAGGTTCATCCAGATCCCGAAAATGTCCGGGGAGATCTTGTAGGTCTGGTTGAAGCAGCAGAAAACGAAGGCTTCTTCCGGCAGTCCAAGGGAAGACCGGGAAGGTGTTTCGCCGATCGGACATTTCCTGTCGTTGGCCTGATAGCTCGGAAGAAAGGCGATGTCTTCCCGATAATTTCCCTCGCTTCCTTCCGGGACCAGAAATCGGTCCGCGATCAGGTAGTCGAAGAAGGAAGCGCCCATCGTGCCGGGATAACCCAGGTAGCTCATCTGCACCGGCGCGGGCCTCAGGGCGAGGATGCCGGTCCTGGAGGAAGTGGTGTATCCGGTCAGGTCGACCAGGATGTCCACCTTGTCCGAACGGATTTTCTTGGCAGCTTCTTCTATGGAAATGTCCCCAATTTCAACGAAATTGTCGAAAGCATTTTTCACCCTCTTGCGCATTTCGCTGCCGTCATCGACTCCGTAGGAATAGGCGGAAATGGTGAATCGGGATCTGTCGTGCAACTCGATGACTTGCGAGAGCAACTGGGATACGGGATGCTCCCTGAAATCCGCCGAAATGTAGCCTATATGCAGCCTTTTCAGGCGTTCTGGCGAGAACTCCGGATTTTCTGGTTGAAGGTGGCCGTACATGACTTCAGCCCATTTCTCCGCACAGATGCGCTGCTCCGATGGCGTGGCTCCGGGTACGGCGAGAAACGCGAATGCGGAGATCCTGTTCCGTTCCGTGGCGGGCGCATCCCGAACCGCGCTTCTCACCGCTGCAGCCAGCGATCCGCTCTCCTTCCAGTCGCAGATTCTCTGCAGTTCGTGGAGGAGATAGGATCTCGCTGAATGGTACTGCGGATCGAGTTCCAGAACTTTCCTGAAGCTGTCGATCGCCTTTTTCGGTTCCCCGATTTCCTGAAAAAGCACGCCCAGGTTGTAGTGCGCCCGAACATAGTCGGGAGAAATTTCGATCGCCTTGCCGAGGTGCCGGAGCGCTGCTGCATATTCCTTTCTTTCGATCAGCGCCGCCCCGAGGTTGTTGTGTGCAAGGAGATGGGCGGGGTGGATGTCCAGTGCTTTCAGGTAGCATTCGATGGCTTGCGCAGATTTGCCCTGACTGGAAAGCAGGTTGCCAAGGTTGTTCCATGCGTCGGCAAAATCCGGCCTGATCGACACCGCCTGCTCCAGATGATGCAAGGCTTCCTGAAATTTTCCCTGACCGTTCAGGATGTTGCCTAGATTGTTGTGCGCATCTGCATTGGATGGCTGTAGAGCGATGGCCTTGCGGTACTGTGTCGCCGCTTCTTCAGTCCTTCCGGTATTGTGCAGGGCGACGCCGAGATTGTTGTGGGCATCCGCGTTCCCCGGCTTGAGCTCGATCGACTTGCGGAAGGAGGAGATCGCCTCTTCCATCCTGCCGAGGTCTCTGAAAGCGATGCCCAGGTTGTACCTTGAAAGCGCATCCGCCCTGCGGATCGAGATCGCGTGGGAGAGGATATCCACTGCTTCCGAGGGCATGCCGGCCTGGATGGCGATCACTCCGAGCATGTGCCAGGAATCGAAATGGATGGGATCTTCTTCCAGCGCCTTGCGGTAGATCTGTTCCGCTTCGGCGAGTTTTCCGTGCTGATGAAGAAGCAGGGCTTCTCCGAAAAGCTTCGAGGCCTTTTTGCTGGACAGGCGTTTCATGGGGCTGCGAAAACCCGGTTTTTACCCGCCTGTTTTGCCTCGTACATCGCTTTGTCGGCGCGCTCGATGAGCGAATCGCGGTTTTCGTGATCGCCCCGAAGGGCGACACCTGCGCTGAATGTGATGACCTGCTTCTGGTTCTGGTACATGAAAATTTTTCTGGTCAGTTCCCGCTGCAGCCTGGTGATGACCTGGACCGCATCGTCGAGTTCGGAGTCCGGCAGGATGATCATGAATTCCTCGCCTCCAAATCTCGAAACCACGTCGTTCGGCCGGGTCATTTCCTTGATCGTCAGGGCAAGATGCACGAGGGCGTCGTCCCCGGCCTGGTGTCCGAGCGTGTCGTTCAGTTTCTTGAAGTCGTCGATGTCCAGGATTGCGACGCAAAGCGGGGCGTTTTTCCTGTCCGATCTCGCGGCCTCCCTTTCGAATGCCTCTTCCATGCCGCGCCGGTTGAGAGTCCTGGTCAGATGGTCCTCCCTGACCATTTCGGAAAGATTTTCGAGCTTCGCCTCGAGTTCGATGATGCGCTGGTTGGCTGCATCCACCCGCTCCTGTGCTTCCAGGAAGGAGGCCCTGGAGCGCAAAGTGTCCATCTGGATCGCCTTGGTTTCCTTCATCACCTCGTCCAGGATGGAGGTGATCTGGGCGATGTCGTCGCTTTCGCTCAGCTTGTGCGAGTAGAAATCGATCTTGCTGTGGTATTCCCCGGTGCTTTCCGAGAATTCGCCCAGTCTTTCGATGAAATCGGCAATCAGGGACTTGAGGCTTGTTTTCGCCTCGTTGATGCTTTGTTTCAGCATGCTCTGCTTGTAGATCACCGCCTTCAGGCTGCGTTCCGCATCGTCGAGCATTCCTCTCCTCAAGGGGCTGGAGATGATTTCTCGGACCATGCCCATCTGCCCGTGCAGGTACTGGTCGTCGACCACGATTTCGCTGATGTTGTCCGCGACGAGGCGGAGCAGGCGGATCAGCCCTTCCTGGATTTCAGCATTGTCTCCCGCCCTCATTTCCAGCTTGAACCAGAACTTCTTCAGGCTGGAACGGAAAGCTTCCGCCTTCTTCTCGTCGGTAATGACTACTGCGATTTTTGCGAGCGAGACGGCCTCCTCGGCGAGTTCAGGACTGTGCTGCAGCAGGGTGGGAAATCCATTCATATAGGTCTGGGCAAGCAAATCCCGGAGCGATGCGGCAAAGCTCGCTGATTTCGGCACAGCTTGCGGCGAAGCCGGAGCAGGCTGCTGAGATGCAGCCGCAACCGGTTTCTCAGGAGGCTCTTCCACGAGTTCGGACTGCTGGACTGGACTTGCCGACCAGGATTTCAGCAGCGACTGGATCTTGTCGTGCAGAATTTCCGGATTGGCTCCGAAATTGTTCAGCACCGTCTCCAGTCCTTCCCGCTTTCTTGCGGTTGTCCAGCCCGAGTGCTTGAGTTCCCAAAGCCTGAGCAGATCCCGGACCAGATTTCCCCAGGCGGGCGGGGCGGGAATGTTGATGAGGGTGGCGAGGGCGGATTCTGCGGCTGCGGCGTCTCCGGAAACGAGCGATTTTCTGAGCTGTTCGGATGCTTTCGCCGCCCTCGGTGTGCCGGGAGCGGCATGCTCCAGGACCTTTTCCAGGACCGGTGCGATCTCCAGCCTGGCCGTTGGTGCCGCGATTCCTGCGATCTCGTTGTAAATGGACTGGTAATTCTCGGGGGTGGGCAGCAGCTTGCGCAGTGCTAGAGCCTTCAGGGTTTCGCGAGCAATTTCTGATGGATTGCTGAATTGTTGCATTCTCAATCGATCGGGACGATGTGATGGGAATCCGGGTTTGCCCGCATCCTTTGCAAGGGCTTTTCTTATCATACCCGATGCGGAAGCGGATGGTAACCCTGTCTTTCCGGGAATCCTTCCGACTTCATGTCATTCTTGCGGTTTTGTCGCTATAATCTTCAAAGTTCAGGCTTCATGGAAAATCCATACCGTGAAAAAAAGCGAATCGATCCAGATGCATCGCCCGGTCCCCCACCAATCCGGAAAGTGTTGTCGAAAATGATCAAGAAGGAATTGCTGAAATCCAAACTCTTCATCCGTCTCATCGTGGCGGTGGGGCTGGTGGTCGTGGCCCTCGGGGTTCTGACCGTGATGCAGCGTTTCGAGGGCGGGCAAACCCATACACCCCCGCCGCCTGCTCCGCCGAAACCTGCACCTCATCCCGCGCCGCAACCCGCTCCCCAGTCTGCGCCCGTCCCCGTGCCTGTTTCACAGCCTGTTCCCGCCCCGATTCCCCTTCCGCCAGAACCCAGGGAAGTCCGTCCGCCAGAGCCGCCAAAGGCTGCGGGGAGCGAGCATGCTGCGAAGAAGCTTTCCGGACATGAGCATGCGGCGAGGGAGCGGCATCCGGTCAGGGCTCCGCTCCACAAGAAGCCTGAAAAACATGTCGTCCGCCGTGAAAGCGGGTATTTCACCTTGCAGTTTGGCGTGTTTTCCTCGGACGAAAATACCGAAAAGATGATGGACAAGCTGAAGCGACAGGGAGTCAACCCGATCGTGTATTTCCGTGTTCTGGTCGGCCCGTATCCGGACAGGGAGACCGCGCTGCTCGAAAAGAAGAGGATCGGAATGGAATCCACCCTGCTTCCCCTTCCGGGCGGGAAATATGCGCTTCAGTTCAGGGATTTCGGCCCGCAAGAGGAAGCACATGATCTCGCCGGAAAGCTGAAGCTGGAAGGGCGACCGGTCATGATCCAGTCAAGGATCCGCGGAGGGAGCTATCTCAGCCGCGAGGAAGCGGAAAGGGCCTCGAAGGGATTTTCGAAAGCAGGGATCCGGGCGATTCCGGTCAGGCGCTAGGGTGCGCGTCCGCCCAGTTGTTGGGGGTCTCGTAGAGTCTGACCATGGCGAGTTCGAGGCCCGTTTCGCGGTAGGCGGACTCCAGTTTTTCGAAGGCGATTCTGGCGAGATTTTCCGCAGTGGGCGGCGTGCCCAGCACGACCGTCTTGTGCCCCGGAATGGATTGCAGGAATTCCAGCACTTTCCGGTCCTGTTCCCAGACCAGGAAGGCGTGGTCCCAAAGGTCCACGATCTCGCGCTTGGCGATCACCTTTACGTCCGAATAATCCATGACCATCCCCTGGTCGGACGCGCCTTCCGTGTCGACCACCTTGCCCGAGAGGGTGATTTCGATGGCGTAGCGGTGTCCGTGCAGATGGCGGCACTGGCTCTTGTGGTTGGGAATCCTGTGGCCTGAGTCGAATTCGAGGCGTCTGGTGATGAGCATGATCGGCTTGCATTTGAATTTCGGGTGAGCAATTATAACACCAGCCTGATTTTGTCCGGAAAAATGCAGAAATCCTTGAACTTCGGAGACCATGCGCGGGAGTCCGCCGGTCTCGTTTATGTCTATCCTGTCGTCTCTCGTCGCTCGGGTGGGGTTTCGGTCGGGATCAATCTCAATCCGAACAATGCCTGCAACTGGCGTTGCATCTATTGCCAGGTACCGGATCTTTCTTTGGGTTCCGCGCCCGAAATCGATCTCCAGCTTCTCGAGAGCGAGCTATCCGGTTTTCTGCAGGAACTGCTTCATGGCAAATTCATGGAGGAGCGGGTCCCGGAAGGATTGAGGAGAATCAACGACATCGCCATATCCGGAAACGGGGAACCGACTTCCGCTGCCCGCTTCGAGGAAATCGTGGAGCTCGTGGGAAGCGTCATGAAGCATTCCGGACTTTCCGAAGAGGTGAAGCTCGTCCTGATCACCAACGGCAGTCTGATGCACAGGAAGGAAGTTCTGGCCGGGATCGCGAGGATGGTGGAATTCAACGGCGAGGTCTGGTTCAAGCTCGACAGCGCAACCGGAGAAGGGCGCAAAAGGATCAACGACACGACGGAAAGTCCGCGGCGTGTCTTTTCCAATCTTTCGGCCTGTTCCTCCCTTTGTCCCACCTGGATCCAGACCTGCGTTTTCGAAACCGACGGAATCCCCCCATCTGAAGACGAATGCGATGCCTATGTGGAATTGCTCGCCCCCCTCGCATCGAAACTGGAGGGCGTTCTCCTCTACGGCCTTGCGCGCAAATCGCTGCAACCGGGCGGGGAGAGGCTTTCCCCGGTCAGCAGGGAATGGATGGAATCTTTCGCGAAAAGGATCGAGGTGGCCGGTCTTTCCGTCAAAAAGTTCCTCTAAAAAGCGCGAAATCGGGTAAGATATCGAGTTTTAATCTGGCCCAGCATGTCACTCATCGTCCAAAAATACGGCGGCACTTCGGTCGGTTCTCCGGAGCGCATCCGGAACGTTGCGAAGCGCATCGCAAAATTCAAGGCGCAGGGGCACGACATCGTCGTTGCGGTTTCCGCCATGAGCGGAGAGACGAATCGGCTCATCGCGCTTGCCCGTGAAATCCAGTCCAGTCCCGATCCGCGCGAACTCGACGTGATGGTCTCGACCGGCGAGCAGGTCACCATTGCCCTCCTGGCCATGGCGCTCAAGGAGCTCGGTATCAAGGCGAGAAGCTATACCGGCGCTCAGGTCAGGATCCTCACCGACAGCGCACATACCAAGGCCCGCATTGTTTCGATCGACGAGGAGAGGATGCGTGCGGATCTCGATTCCGGTCATGTGGTCGTGGTGGCGGGATTCCAGGGAGTGGATGCGGACGGAAACATCACCACCCTGGGTCGCGGCGGTTCGGACACCACGGGCGTTGCGCTCGCAGCGGCATTGAAAGCCGACGAATGCCAGATCTACACGGACGTCGACGGCGTGTATACCACCGACCCGCGCATCGTTCCGAAGGCGAGAAGGCTGAAATCGATCACTTTCGAGGAAATGCTGGAGATGGCGAGCCTTGGCTCCAAGGTGCTGCAGATCCGCTCGGTCGAGTTCGCGGGCAAATACAAGGTCAAACTTCGCGTCCTTTCCTCGTTCGAGGAAGAAGGGGAGGGCACGCTGATCACTTTCGAGGAAGAGGGCAAAATGGAACAGCCGATCATCTCCGGCATCGCATTCAATCGGGACGAAGCCAAAATCACCGTGCGGGGAGTACCGGACAAACCGGGCATCGCCTACCAGATCCTGGGTCCGGTGGCGGATGCAAACATCGAAGTGGACATGATCATCCAGAACGTAGGGGTCGAAGGCACCACCGATTTCTCCTTCACAGTCAACAAGAGCGATTATGACAAGGCGATTGCCATCCTGAGAGACGTGCAGAAGCATCTCGGCGCACGCGAAGTGATCGGCGACAGCAGTATCGCCAAGGTTTCGGTCGTCGGTGTCGGAATGCGTTCCCATGTCGGGGTGGCGAGCCAGATGTTCAGGACGTTGGCCGAGGAAGGCATCAACATCCAGATGATTTCCACTTCCGAGATCAAAATTTCCGTGGTGATAGACGAGAAATACCTGGAACTCGCGGTGCGGATCCTGCACAAGGCCTTCCAGCTCGATCAGGAAGTTTGACCTTTTTCGAATAAAAAGGTATTCTTGCCGACTCTACGGAGAGCTGGCCGAGTGGTCGAAGGTACTCCCCTGCTAAGGGAGCGTAGGGTTTATAGCCTTACCGAGGGTTCGAATCCCTCGCTCTCCGCCAATATGCAAGGTTTTATGAGGGTTTCAGGGGTATTTTCTGCTTTACCCATCATAAGACCCATCATCACGGGAAGTGTCTGACTTGCGATGCACAGGACATTCTTCTAACTGGTGAATCGTTGTATCCAACCCTTGCCTGCTGATGCGTTATGCGCGCAGAAGCGGCCTGCGCCGGGAGGCGCAAGAGGCGAAGCCTCCCCTGCCATCAGGTTTTTTTCGGCGGCGGGAGCCGCCGATTCCATCCCATGACGCTTGATGTGGTTCACCCGGATCAAGCATTTCATATTCTTGTGAGCGAAAAGGGCGGCTGCATCTTCAGCGGACCCTCACCCATTCCACAAAATAAAACAACGGGACTCCCGTTGTTTTATTTGGCCAGATTCCAGCGTTTGTTTCCGTATTTGGTTACTTCCCCCTGCCCCGGCTTTCAACGCGGCTGCTAAGCCAAGCCTGGAGATCGCTGGATCGCCAGCCGATCGAACGCGAAGTGAGCCTGACCGGCGCTGGAAAGTTGCCTGAAGAAACGAGACGATAAATGGTTGAGCGGGACAGGCCAACCAACGTTGTGACCTGCTTGATGCGAATTATTTGGCTAGGAAGCATAAGAAACCTCGTCAGATCTATTGAAAGATTTGACGAAGAGAGGGCGCATGAGGATATTTTATGCGGAAAATCTCGGAATTGCAACCCAAATGCTCTTGTAACACAATGATTAATAATGTTTATATGAAAAATGGACGAGCGCCGTCCTTGGCGTGGAGAAAGGTGCGCCCTTTCTTCGTCTTTCAGAAATTTCACGCATGACGTGGTAATTTCGGACTGTGAAACTTCGGAATCTCGTTCTTCTTCAAACTCCGCAAAACTGACTTCTGCGATGTGATATCCCTTCCGAATTGATATCGCGGGGGAAAAATTGATTTCATGAGCCTGGTTGACGGCGGAGCGATATACCCCGGATTTTTATGAATGCTGAGATACAAATAAATCTCACACCTTGAAAAATAAGAAAAAATAAAATACTAAACAGGGTGATGCATTCGTCGAATTGTATGGGAGTGTTGTCGCTGACCGAAAATTGACCCATCTAGAGTCGTTGTGCTGATCGAAAATTGACCCAGGTGTTCTACTTGTCCTGCCTAATTTGTGGGCAGGAGATAAGAGGTGATCACTATGGAAATGATT
>JAJZTT010000111.1 GCA_021848705.1 Pseudomonadota bacterium | reverse complement strand
GCCGCATTGCGTCCGCAGTAGGGAAATCGAGGGGGAATCGTGCGTTTTTTGCGAAAATTCGGCCAAATTCGGAAAAATTCGGTTCATAAACACCCTGTCAGCAGTTCAAGTCCGACAGGCTGCTAGCGCAGATTCCCTTCCATCGATCCGATCATGGCGGCTCCGAAAGTTGCGCCGAATTTCTTGGCAAAGCGCATGGCGAGATTTTCCTTCGGAGTGTAGTCGACGATGTCCTTCGCGCCGATGATTTTTTCCGCAACGTAATCGGTGGTGCCGAGTCCGTCGGACAACCCCATCGCAATGCTCTTCTCTCCGGTCCAGACGAGGCCGCTATACATGTCCGGCGTCTCCTTCAGGCGATCTCCCCTGCCCTTCTTCACCACATGGATGAACTGCTGGTGGATGTCCTCCAGCATCGAAAGCGCGTATTTCTTCTGGTCGTCGTTCATCGGGGAAAAGGGATCGAGAAAGCCCTTGTTGGCCCCGGCGGTGAGCAGCCTGCGCTCGACTCCGAGCTTCTGCATCGTTCCGGTGAAGCCGAAGCCGTCCATCAGCACACCGATGGAGCCGACGATGCTCGCCTTGTCGACATAAATCTTGTCGGTTGCGACCGCGACATAATAGGCGCCGGATGCGCACATCTCGTCGACCACAGAATAAATTGGAATGTCCGGATGCTCCTTCCTGAGCTTCCAGATCTCGTCGTTGATCTCGCCCGCCTGCACGGGGCTTCCTCCCGGACTGTTGATTTCCAGGATGACTCCTTTGGTATCCTTGTCGGCAAAAGCCTTCTTCAGGCTTTTATTGATGTCCTCCGCGTTGGCAGGCGAATTCGCCGCGATCACGCCGGAAAGACGGATCAGCACGGTGTGCTTGCCCGACAATCCCTGCTCCACCGCATTCTTTCCCTTGAAGGCGAGGATGAGCAGGCCGAACAGGAAGAGGAATGCCAGCGTTTTGAAGAAAATGCTCCAGTGCCTCGCCCTCCTCTGCTCCTGCAATGCGTGGAAGGCCAGTTTTTCCAGCGTTTCGCGTTCCCAGTTCTCAGCCATTCATTTCCCCTTCAGGCATGGTCGTGAAGCCACTGCTTCAGTTCTTCGAAATCGTTCAGGCAGGCGAGCGGCGAACAGCTCTCCAGCGCCTCCCGCGGATGCGCGCCGTGGCAGAGCGCGACGCTTTTCACCCCCGCATTTTCCGCCATCAGGAGGTCGTGCGTGGTGTCGCCGATCATGAGCGTTTTTGCCGGGTCCACCCCGAGCCTTTCCATCAGCTCGAAAAGCATGGCGGGATTGGGCTTGGAAAAGGATTCGTCCGCGCAGCGGCTCGCATGGAAATGGCGCCCCAGTCCCGAGCTCTCGAAGGCGGAATCGAGCCCGCGCCGCCCCTTTCCGGTCGCGACCGCAAGCAGATAGCCCGCCTCTTCGAGCGCCACGACCGTCTCCCTCGCGCCTTCGAAAAGGTGCAGCCCCTCCTCGCAGGCTAGCAGATAATGATGGCGGTAGCGCTCCGAAAGAAGCTGACAATCCTCGTGCTTCGCCTGCGGAAAGAGATGCATCATTGCTTCCGTCAACCCGAGCCCGATGATGTGGCGGGAAGCCTCCTCGGAAGGTTCGGGAAGGCCAGCATCGCGGCTAGCCGCCCGGATCGAGCGCACGATGAGGTCGGCGGAATCCATCAGGGTTCCGTCCCAGTCGAAAACGATGAGGTCGTAATGTTTCTTCATTGCCATTCCAGCAGTTTACGGAATTCAGCCGGCAGGGGGGACTCGAAAGTCATTGGACTCCCCGCGGGATGAATAAAGTTCAATTTTGCCGCATGGAGATACATTCTCCTGAAGCCCGCCTTTGCAATTTCGCGGTTGAGGGCATAATCGCCGTATTTTTCGTCTCCCAGTATGGGAAAGCCGACGTGGGCTAAATGCACCCGGATCTGGTGGGTGCGCCCGGTCTTGAGCTCGGCGTCGAGCAGGCTCGCCCGCTTTCCGGCTTCGACCAGGGTGAAGATGGTCCGGGAGGGCTGCCCCTCCTCGTGCACGCTCACCCTCCTCTCCCCGGATTCGGTGAGATATTTCCGGAGCGGCGCCTTCACGTCCTGCCTGCGATTTTTCCAGACCCCCGAGACCGCGGCAAAATAATGCTTGCCGATTTGCCCCTCGCGGATCTGCCTGTGCAGCTCGACGAGCGCCGAGCGTTTCTTGGCGATGACGAGAAGCCCCGAGGTTTCCCGGTCGAGGCGATGCACCAGTTCCAGAAACTTCGCCTGCGGGCGGCTCGACCTCAGTTGCTCGATCACGCCGAAGCTCACCCCGCTTCCGCCGTGAACCGCGATCCCAGCGGGCTTGTCGAGCACGAGGAGATGGTCGTCTTCGTGGAGGATCGGAATGTCGAAATCCGGGAGCCTCCTGGGCTCGTCCTGTTTCGCAACCCGCACCGGCGGAATGCGGATCACGTCGCCCGGCGCAACCCTCGCCGTCGCATCGACCCTTTTGCTGTTCAACCTGACTTCGCCGCTTCTCAGAATGCGATATACATGGCTTTTCGGAACACCCTTGAGCCTTGCGAAAAGGTAATTGTCGATGCGCTGTCCGGCATCCTCTTCCGCCACGGTCTCCCATGTGACGGAATTTTTGCATGCATCGATCATTTTGCTTATACTTGAGTCTCTTGTAGGTCTGCGCGCTGCAGCCTGAAGAACGCTCCGACTGAAGCGATCCCGAATTTTTTTGTAAACATGGTTAACTTCGCTCACCACAAAGTAGCGATAATAATTGATTTGCGCGCTCAAGGCACACGTAAAATTTTCGTCCCCTGCAAGGGCAGGGCCAGGCAACCCCGATTCTGCATCATGAAAGCGTGCCTTAATCCGACTGATGAATGACTACAGACCGTTGAATCGCTGATGTTGCGCAGTTTTGCCCGTGTTACGAGCGCGGGAGATTAGAAATAATGAAACGCATGTTGTTTAATGCGACCCAATCAGAAGAGCTCCGGGTCGCAATCGTGGACGGTCAGAAGCTGATCGACCTGGACATAGAATCAGCCAGCAAGGAACAAAAAAAGAGCAATATATACAAGGGAGTAATCACCAGAATCGAGCCGAGCCTGGAAGCCGCATTCGTCGATTACGGCAGCGAGCGTCACGGCTTCCTGCCTTTCAAGGAGATTTCCAGGAGCAATTTTCTCGGCGACAATGTGGATGTAGGCCGCGCCCGGATCCAGGACGTCCTCAAGGAAAAACAGGAAGTCATCGTTCAGGTGGACAAGGACGAACGCGGTTCGAAAGGGGCTGCGCTCACCACCTTCATCAGCCTGGCCGGCCGCTACCTGGTCCTGATGCCGAACAACCCGAAGGGCGGAGGCGTCTCCCGCCGTATCGAGGGCGAGGACAGGAACGAGCTTCGAGACATCATGGCTCAGCTCGAAATTCCCGCCGGAATGAGCATCATCGCGAGGACGGCCGGAATCGGCAGGACCATCGAGGAATTGCAGTGGGATCTCAACTATCTTCTGCAGCTCTGGACCGCGATCGAAAGCGCTTCCCAGCAGCAAAGCGGCGCCTTCCTCATCTACCAGGAAAGCAGCCTGGTGATCCGCGCCATCCGCGATTACTTCAACCAGGACATCGGCGAGATCCTGATCGACACCGAAGACATCTACCAGCAGGCGAAGCAGTTCATGAGCCATGTCATGCCTGGCAATGTCAACCGGGTCAAGTATTACAACGACGACATCCCCCTGTTTTCCCGCTTCCAGATCGAGCACCAGATCGAAACCGCCTATTCGCGCACCGTTTCTCTTCCCTCGGGAGGCGCGATCGTCATCGACCACACCGAAGCGCTGGTCTCCATCGACGTCAATTCCGCTCGCGCAACCAAGGGTGCGGACATCGAGCAGACCGCATTCAACACCAACCTGGAGGCTGCGGACGAGATCGCGAGACAGCTCAGGCTGCGCGACCTGGGCGGACTCATCGTCATCGACTTCATCGACATGGAAAGCAGCAAGAACCAGCGGGAAGTCGAGAACCGCCTGAAGGAAGCGCTGCATCACGACCGTGCCCGGGTGCAGACCGGAAAGATTTCCCGCTTCGGCCTGCTGGAACTCTCCCGCCAGAGACTGCAGCCCTCGCTCGGCGAATCGAGCCACATGCCCTGCCCGCGCTGCCATGGAACAGGCCACATCCGGGGAATCGAATCCTCGGCGCTGCACATCCTCAGGATCATCCAGGAAGAGGCGATGAAGGAAAACAGCGCGATGATCAGGGCGCAGGTCCCTGTCGATGTCGCGACCTACCTTCTGAACGAGAAGCGCGCCGAGATCCATTCGATCGAATCCAGGCTGAGGGTGGACGTCATCCTCGTGCCCAACATGTACATCGAGACCCCGAATTACACCATCACCAGGCTGCGTCACGACGAAGTGGCCGCGCAGGACGGTGGCCAGGCTAGCTACCAGCTCGTCGAAAAACCGGTGGAGGAAACCCCCGGAGAACCTTCCAGGGAAGCGAAAGCACCCAGGCAGCAGGCAGCCGTGAAGGGCATCACGCCCGCGCAGCCCGCCCCGGTCGCACCGGAACCGGTATCGGAGCCGAAAAGACTGAGTTTCTTCGGAAAGATGTTCTCCTGGCTGAAAACCGAACCTGTCGAAGCTCCGAAACCTGTCGAACCCGCCCCACCCGTGAAGGCAGAGCCGGTTCGGGAAAGGTCGCGCCAGGCTCAGAAACCCAAGGCTGCAGCGGAACCGCAAAAGCGCCAGCCCCAGCAGAGACAGCAAAGGCCCGAGAAATCCGAAAAGCCGGAGAAGATTGAAAGACCGGAGAAGATTGAAAAGCCGGTTCTCGCCGAGGAAGCCGCTCCGGAAGCGGAGAAACCCAGGACCGAAACCCCGCAGGGAGAAGGCAAGAGCAGGCGCAGACGCGGCAGGAGGGATCGCTCCCGTGCCGACAAGCCTGAAATGACCGCATTGGAGTCCGGCGAGGTCGCTGCTGCTGAAAAGCCCGCTCCCCAGAAACCGGAGCGATCCGAACCAAGGCAGAAGCGCCAGCCCAGGGGTGAGGTCGAGGCAGCGAAACCGGCTGCCGAAGCGGAAAAGCCCGCAACCAGTGAGGCGACAGAGGCGCCTGTCGCGGTGAGAAAGCCCATCGAGGCGATCATCGAAATCGCGAGGCCGGTCAGCGCTCCGGCGGAAGTCGGGGAAGCCGCACCGCAAGAAGGACTTCAGCAGATCGAGACCAATCCCGAGAAGCTGGCCCGCACGGCAAGCGAAGCAGCGTTCGAGCGAGCGAGGACTCATCCGCGTCGCCGCAGGACCCGCAACATCGCTCCGGTCGAAGCGGAACCCCTCATGCAGGTCGAGACGAAGCGCGCCGAATGAGGTTCAGCGGGCTGCCAGGATTTCCCTGAGCAGCCCGTTCGATGCGCTTTCCACCATGTCGAGCACCCGCTCGAAACCCTGCGATCCGCCGTAGTACGGATCGGGAACTTCCTTTCCGGAATGCTCGGGACTGAACTCCATGAACAGCCTCGCCTTCGATTCGTGGCCCGGCCCCGCGATCTTTCTCAGGATCGAAAGATTCTGGTTGTCCATCGCGAGAATATAATCGAATTTCTGGAAATCCGCCTTTTCGACCTGCCTCGCCCGGAGGCGGCTCATGTCGTATCCCCTGCTCCTTGCTGCGCGGCTCGCCCGCTCGTCCGGGGATGCGCCAACATGGTAGCCGTGCGTTCCTGCGGAATCGATCAGGATCGTTCTTTCCAACCCGGCCGCCTCCACCTTCTGCCGGAACACCGCCTCCGCCGTGGGAGAACGGCAGATGTTGCCCATGCACACGAACAGAACAGATACTTTTTCTTTATTTATCATATAATTATATAACATTGCCGCAGTAAAAACATATCCATTTTACTGCATTTTGCAATATTTTAAATCAACATGTTACGAGTTAGTTTTGGGGAAGATTCGGTGTAATGAGTCAACGGCCTGACCTCGAAGCGCACCGATCATGTCCGCGCACGCTCGAAAATCGGGAACAGGGGTGGGTCAAGCCGAACGCAAAAGCTGCCCTGCTGATTCGGCTGGTGGAGCGTGACACTGTGGAAAGATTGGCAGCGGTGTCGGATCGAGATCGAGGCTGTTTGCCTGCAATTTCTTGCCAGAAAGTAATCGTTCGATTACATTTTATCCATGTTCAGAGCCAGGCAACATCCCGAATTCGCAAAATGGATGAGAAGTTTGAAGGATGGCTCGACCAGGATCCGGCCCGCGACCCGGTTGCGAAAGGCGATGCTTGGCGGCGGCGACAAGATCGACCAGAATGCCGACATTGCCAGGGCCATCAGGCTTGCCGCGAACCTGGAGGATTGAACCGTGAAAGATAAAATACAGATTGCCGATCTACCCGAGTTCGACATCACCGAGCTACTGGACAGCGAGGAGGCAATTGGTTCTGCATTGATCATCCCAAGCCGAGGAAGATGAAATTTCCGATGGAAACCGCCCGCCGAAAGCCCCTCCAGCACCATCAGGATCTGCAAAATATTTTTTATACTCATTCAAAATCATACAACTGTCCTTGAATATCGGCTTTTCGTCGAGCCATCCAATGATGAACGTACAGGCAACCGAAGTTCCGGAATTCAGCGCACTTGGTGAAAGATTGAGCACCGCCTACTTTTACGACTGCCATTCCGTTGAACTTCCTCCGGATTCAAGAAGCCCCCTGGAACTCTATTTGAGTTTCGTCTCGCAAACTCCGCGCTGGATCGACCTTCTGATGACGGTGCGCAACAAGATCGTTGCGCGACTTGGACTCAAGGACATGGGACCACTGAGCGGCATCGATCTCCGGAAACCTTCCAGTTCCTATCGAATCGGCGATCAGGCAGGCATATTCAAAATACTCGAATTGCATGAGCGTGAAGTTATCCTTGGGGAAACGGACAAACACCTGGATGTGAGGATTTCCGTCACGAAACAGGACATGCCGGACTGCACCGTGGCATCCGTTTCCACTGTGGTTCACGTTCACAATGTCATGGGGCGCCTGTACATGCTGTTCGTCATCCCTGCACACCGCATCATTGCTCCGGCGACGGTATCCAGACTGACGCCACAGTCAAATTGAGATTTCGGGAATCGTTGCTTGCGACGGACATGAAACGCCACCGGCGTCGGCAAGGCATGGCACGGGATCCATTCGATGAATTTCGAAGTCGCTTCGCGCCCGGGAAATGGAAGAAGTCGAGGATTAACCCGATACTGTCGGTTCGTGACCCCGACATTTCTGACCCCGACATTTTTGGGGTGAAAAATGACACCACTGAAACAAGCGGCACCGAACAACCAAAACTTCATGACACGGATGACCGGAGCACGTCACGGCAGGCGGATCGCCCCTCCGCTCCCTGCAGCTCCTTCAACGCCTCCTCGAATTCACCGACCGGCACTGGCTTTCCGAAGAGGTAGCCCTGGTAGCTCAGGCAACCCTTTTCCAGCAGGAAGCTTCTCTGGGCCTCGGTCTCCACCCCTTCTGCGATCACGTCCAGCCCGAGCCCCTTTGCCATTGCGATGATGGTCTGGACGATCGCCCGGTCGTTCGGGTCGACCGCGATGTCGCGCACGAAAGACTGGTCGATCTTGAGCTGGTCCAGAGGCAGCCGCTTGAGATAGGAGAGGGAAGAATAGCCGGTCCCGAAGTCGTCCATGGAAATTCTCAGCCCCCTCTGCTTCAATGCAGCCATCGCATTGATCGTGCCCTCGATATCCCCGAGCAGCATGCTCTCGGTGATCTCGAGCTTGAGATGCGCGGGATCGATCGAATGGCGCAGCACTGCGGCCTGGACTTCGTCCAGGAAGCCATCCTGCGCAAGCTGTTTTGCGCTGATGTTGACGGCGAGAATCAGCTCCCGGGTGGAAGGGTCGTTCTGCCATGCCGCGAGCCGGGCGCATGCCGTTTCCAGAACGAGATGCCCGATACTCAGGATCAGATCGGATTCCTCGGCCAGGGGAATGAATTCGGCGGGGGAGACCCAGCCGCGCTTCGGGTGGTTCCATCGCACCAGGGCTTCGGCCCCGACCGGGCGATTCGAGCTGTCCACCTGCATCTGGTAGTAAAGATGGATTTCTCCCTGAGCCAGCGCATTCCGCAGATCCTCCTCCATGGCCGCTCGCGCAGCGATCTGCTCCTGCACCTTCCTGTCGAAGAAGCGCAGCGAATTGCGCCCTCCCCTCTTGGCCTCGTACATGGCGATATCGGCCTGCTTGACGAGTTCCTCCGTCGACTGTTCCTGTCCGCCGAAAACCGTGACGCCGATGCTGCAGCCGATGCGGATTTCGTGCCTTTCGAGCAGATAGGGCTGCCGCAAGGCGGCGGCAAGCTTCATGCCCACATGCTCCGCCTGCGACGCAGCCTCCAGCGTGTCTTCGTTCAGTCCCTCGAGCAGCACCAGGAATTCGTCGCCGCCGAATCTGGCGAGGGTGTCTTCGCCGCGCAGGCAGGATTCCAGGCGCGCCGCCGTCTGCTTGAGCAGCCTGTCTCCCAGGGCATGGCCCAGCGTATCGTTGACGACCTTGAAGTTGTCCAGGTCGACCAGCAGCAATGCGCATCGCTTTCCGCTGCGCATGCTGGCGGAGGAGGCATGGCGGAGACGGTCGACCATCCTCCTCCGGTTCGGAAGGTCGGTGAGCTGGTCATGGAAAGCCATGTGCTCGACGAGCGCCTCCGCGTTCTTGCGCTTGGTGATGTCGATGAAATTGCCGACATAGGTTCTGACGCTTCCGTCCTGATTCCTGACGGCGGAGATGGAAAGCGTTTCCGGATAGATCGTTCCGTCCTTCCTCCGGTTCCAGACTTCGCCCACCCATTTCCCGGAACTCCTGATGCCGGACCACATCTGTTCGTAGAAGCGGGCGTCGTGACGCCCCGACTGGAGCATTCTCGGATGCTTGCCCACGATTTCTTCGGGCTCGTAGCCGGTGATCTCGGTGAAGGCCTTGTTGACCCGCAGAATCCTGAGATCGGCATCGGTGATCATCACTCCGTTTTGCGAATCGAAGGTCGTGGCGGCAATCAGCAATTCCGCCTCCGTGCGCTTGCGTTCCGTGATGTCCTGAACCTGGGCGATGAAATAGGGCACGTCGCCGCCCCTGACGATCGTGGAGACCAGATGGCCCCAGATGACATTCCCGTCCTTCCGGACATAGCGTTTTTCC